>CAZQXE010000055.1:0-3398 GCA_964597115.1 uncultured Pirellulales bacterium
CCTTTATTCGTTCAACTTCAACATCCCATCTATGGCAGCCCATTTCATCGATGCGTTTCTTAGCAGCCTCAAGCGTCTTTTTAGCTGTCTCTTTATCGCCTTCTATTATCTCAAGCTCCGCCTGT
Source organism: uncultured Pirellulales bacterium (assembly GCA_964597115.1). GTDB lineage: Bacteria > Planctomycetota > Phycisphaerae > Sedimentisphaerales > Anaerobacaceae > CAZQXE01. The sequence continues at coordinate 126 of CAZQXE010000055.1, forward strand.
ATTAGCAATACTTCTGGGTCGCGACGGTGATAGCCCATTCGATTAATTCCACCTTTTTCGCCCTCGCCTTCTTGCGCCTTTTCCAAATGCTCACGAGCCTCCGCTTCGCGATTACCTTCGGCTAAACACAATCGAACTGCCTCTAAATGATAATCCGCCAAGTGTAATCCCATCTGCCCTCGCTCGGCAATTTCCTTTGCCTCCTCCAAATCCCTCCACGCTTTGTTCCATTTTCGCTGGTATCGATACAACTCCGCTTTTGCAAACAGACCGCGAGGTATGTGATGCTGTGTTCCCGCTTCTCGCAGACCATCAACTGCTTGATTCAAAAAATCCTCGGCTTTGCTTAATCCTTCACTCAGTCCTCCGTCCTGTGCACTCTTTCCTCTGTTCTTATCGACCGCTTCAATCAAATACGCCCGACCTAAAGAGAGCTTGTCAAGAGCAATAGAAAGAAGGCTGTACCAATCCTCACCTTCAAATTTTATGTTCTCTATTCCTCGTTTTTGCACCTCTTTGCATCGGCCCTGACTCAACAGCATATCGCAGAACTGAAAGCCTTGAACCGAAAAAAGAAAGGGCCTACCTGTCTCTTTTGTATGAATCAACTCAATTCTTCGAAAATAGTCCTCTGACTCTTTTAGATTTCCGGCTTCACGAAGTGAATTTGCTGAATCAATATAGCCATAATACTTCGCATGTAATTCATCACTCTGTTCTGAAAACTCATAACTCTGGCTTGCATACTTGCTTGCCTTATTCACATTACCCAGCGTTAAGTAAAGCTGGCTCAGATTCCCGGCATCTTTTGCAGCTTCAGACCAATCCTTCATCTTAATTCTTGCCTTTAACGAACATTCCATCGGCTCAGCGGCCTCGGTCAGACGCCCTAATGCCCGCAAATGAAAGCCCGCAAAATTCAAGAGAGAAGCCTTGGCCGCATCCATCATATCTGATGCAGGCTTGCTAAAGGGCTTCTCGAAAAAGCACGATACCGACGCTAAGTCTGCGCCGAATGCGCCAAGTTTGTGAACTGAGTACCCTTCACCTCGTCTCCTGATCCGATCCCAAAAAACATCATAAAAGGTCTTATGGAAACGATCCGCCAGACAGCCATGAGTAACGGCCGCAAAGAGTGGCTCCATCTCCTCCAACGTATCCGGCAATTCCTTGCCGTACAATTTCTCAGGCAAGGCTTTGTAATACTCATACAACCTGCTATGCGCCTCGCGCCAGGCCTCCGGCTTATCCTTTTGAAGATTTTCACCAAAATACTCCCGAACCAAAGGATGACAATCCAAAACGTTCGGATTATGTTTACTCTTGCGAGCCAGCAGCTTGACCTCTCTTAGCCCTTCTAAAAGATTATTCCATTGTTTCTCGGTTAATCCCTGCAGGGTGTCTGTTAAACCTTCTATCGGTGGAGGAGCATAGACAGACTCGACAGCGGCAAGTTCCGCCGGCCTATCAAAAAGACCCATGATATTAAGTAGCTGTAGTTGTGGACCAACACCGAAACGCTGTTCAAAGGCCGCTATTATCCTACGTGGATGTCTGCCTTTTTCCTCAGGGATATCCAGATCCGGGATTTTCTCAGCGTTAGAGATATGATGGCCTTCAATCCCATGCAGATAAGAAGCCAATAGATTAATCGCCAGAGCATGGTTGCCGAATTGCTCGCTTGCAGCCTCTAATTCACCATCGGTTCCCTGAACACCTCCCACTCGCAGCAAGGCCCTTCCCGCCTCTTTTGAGATTTGGTCAAGATTGAGCTGCATCACGCCTTTATCAAATCGCTCCAATTCCGCAACTTCTTCTCTTGTCGTTATAACGCACAGGCCATTGTTATTTCGTGCCAATTGAGTGACCAGAATCGAAAGTGCCGGGTCTTTTATCTTGCCTTTTTCGAAATCATGCGCCGATTGCAACGGTTCCAAGCCATCGAGTATGAGCAACGTCTTTTCTTTTCGCATTAAATCGGCCAGTCGCTGACCCTTATCCCACGGCGAACCTTTCGTTGGATCAGGATCACCAAACCAAGTCAAAGCCTCCGAGATAAATTTATCCGCAGAAGTCACCCGCTCGCTGGTCCCCTGACTATAGAACGACCATGCGAATACACGCTTAGCGTTCCTATAGTTCTCAACTTTCATGTAGTCAAGCCACTGGTTGACAAGAGTAGATTTGCCGACACCGCCCCATGCAACAAAACTAATCACATTTGCCGAACCGGAATCCCACATCTCATCCAATAGTTGCAATTCCTTCTGCCGACCAAATAGCTGGACTCCAGTCTCAGGTAGTCGATCAATATCAACCTTCTCAGGCTCTGGTGACACCGTAGCGGCCACAGGCTGCTTGACTTCCTCGGCTGTGATCTTCTCATGAATTTCCAGTGCAAATTCAGATAACTTCTTTTCCTGTTCAACTTCGGGTTGAATCTCATCAAGTGATATACCATCCCTGGGAAATATTTGGATACCCTTGAGCCACTTAATTGCTTTCCAGGGGCAGGGACTAACAAGGATAGGCATCAATAACATACCTTCCCTCTGCCGCCTTTTCTTTAGTGCGGGGATTTCTTCCTTGTTAATGAAGTCCGAAGCCAGATAGTGTGCTGAAATGACACAAACTGCAACATCTGCTTCTTTCATCGCCGCCTCGATTTCCGGATACCAATCCTCTCCCGTGCCGATCTTTCTATCGTCCCAAAGGACGATATCGCCCTGTTGTACAAAGGCTTTAAGGTGGGTAACTATCCGGTCCTTCCACTTTTCGTCTTTGTGGCTATAGCTGATAAAGACCTTTTTCATAATATCCCTCCGGGATAAACAAAATTAAGCCGCATCGCAAGTCTGTGTCATTATAGCACAGTGTCAGCGGAAGGTCAAATTACAAAAAAACGTCATTGCGAGTCCCGATTTATCGGGATCGAGACATCTGGCTTCTAACCAAACTTGCTAATCGCCGTTAACCAGATTTCTCCACTTCGTCCCCTGGGGACTCCGGTCGAAATGACACCAATAACACGTCAACATAACTATATACTAACGAATTGATTTTGCCGTTAGCGCTGGTGTTTAGCGCAACACTTGTTTGAGGAAATCGAGTGTGGTTTGATTGGTCGGACGATGCGGCTGTGGACTACGCGGCTTCGGTGCATCGTTATGATGATTTTTGACTGCATCTTTTTCGATATGTTCCATGATAATCGGAAAGCAGACAAGCGGGTCGACCCATCTTTTTCTTTCGCCAGGATCGGGATAGACGACG
>CAZQXE010000055.1:3498-9650 GCA_964597115.1 uncultured Pirellulales bacterium
TGTCCCGAAGTGCCATTTCTCCGATACGACATCCGAGAGCATTCGAATACGAATCTTCCCACGAAAACGCAGACGGAAACTCCGAATAAAAGCCGGTGATTTTGTAGCCGAACCACGTAAGTATTTCATGCCAGGTAGCGGCGGAGAATGCCAGGTATTGCCCCAGCCCGATGGAGACCTCGTAAGCGATGCGTGCTTTCTTCTTCTGCGGCAGATCTTTCCAGTTCTCAGGGTATTTAAATCGCACGTAATATCTCGAAGGCTCCTTAAGCTTGAACGAAAATCCTTCTTCGTTATCCATTAACAGATAAAAAGTCCTGCTTGCCAGATACGCGGTCCAGTCGGCGGCTTTGCGTACGTGGGCCATATCGATATGCCCCGCTTTGCATGTGTACATTATCCCGCTCTGTTCCGTCCAGCTACGTCTGTATCCGTGTTTGCCGATACCTCCAAGGCTCATGAAATTCGTGCCTATCGTCGAGCTGGCATAGGAGCCCATTCGGACTCGCGGCGGATACTTTGCATACTTTCGATTCAGGAACCTGGCCTGTGCCGGACAAGCCGCCTGCAGGACTATGCAAAAGCAGACCAGCAGAGTTGCACCGATATGTTTTGCAGAAAACCGCTGAATCTGTTTCATTTATGCTTCCTTAGACTTTTAAACAAGCCGGTTTTGCCTGCGCCCACGGCATATTTCGAGTCTCACTTATTTCAAGTCCGAATCTTCTTTTCTTAAACGAACGCATAAAATATCCCTGCTCCTTATGACCCTCCTGGTTACCCCGTTGCTGTGACAGCTAAACTGCGTCAAACGCCTTTGAAGATACTATTATATCATATTCGCATGTGTAAGACAAAGCCAAAAAAACAAATCCATACTTAAGTTCATTTTACAGCAAAGCTTATCATTCAGCGGTAATTGAGCCGATATAAATGCAAAAAATTGCAAAAAACCGCTTGCAAGCAGGAATGCAGCCCTTATACTTTTAACTGAAAATATCGCGGGCGTAGCTCAGTGGTAGAGCGTCACGTTGCCAACGTGGATGTCGTGAGTTCAAATCTCATCGCCCGCTTCCGATAAGGGCACGGGAAAGTAAGGACACGAAGCTTGTGCACTTGTGACTTATGCACTTATATAGTATCGGTGAGTTACCGGCCCCGACGCATCGGGATTTGGCGTTGGTCTCCGATACGTTTGAGTCCCGCACTTTTTTTTACGCTCCAGCGTAAAAAATGTGGGGTTGAAAGATCGCGAAGACCGGGCTAAGGGATTCTTGATTTCCCTTATGCCTTTTTTGTTTGCTGCAAAAGGATTTTGCAGAACTATATGGGAGCAATGAAATGGCAGAAGAAGACCAGGCAACAGAGACAAAAGAAAAAGAAGAAAAACCAAAACCTGAATTTCCAAATACAGTGACAATCGAAGAGGCAGGACCCTGCAAGAAGAAGATCCTCATCGAGATTCCTGCAGAGGCGATAAAGTATACGACCGATGAGCAATATGAAGAGCTGCGCAAAGAAGCTGTGTTACCCGGCTTTAGAAAAGGCCGAGCCCCCCGCCGCCTTTTAGAAAAGAGATTAGGCAAAGAGACAACAGAGCAGATTAAGCTGAAATTATTAGCCGACGCGAGCAAATCTGCCCTCGAAGATAGTAAGCTTCAAACCCTTGGAGATCCGGACATCGACTTTGAAAATATAGAATTGCCGGCCGAAGGGGCTATGAAGTTTGACTTCGAAGTAGAAGTGCGTCCCGAGTTTAACCTGCCGAAGCTCGAAGGCATTCCCGTAACCAAAACAAAGTACGAAGTCACGGACGACCTCGTCGACGGTGAGATTGAACGAATGCTGAAATGGTCGGGCGTATGGACTCCGCGGGCCGACGGAGCTATTGAGCTCGAAGACCAGATAATAGCCGATGTGATTATCAAGGCCGAGGGAATTGAAGAAGAACAAAAACTGGACAACATCGAGATACACGTAAGGCAAAACGGTTTTGTCGGAGAAATCCCTGTAGAGAATCTTGAAGAACTGCTGGTCGGTGCCGAAGCCGGTGAAACCAAAAAGACAAGCATCGAGATCCCGAAAACATATTTCAGAGAAGAATATCGCGGCAAAAAAGTAGATATTCAGATTGATATCAAAGATATCAAATGGCTCAAGCCCGCGGAGCTGGACGAGGACCTGCTGCAGAAGTTTGGCGTCGAAGATGAAAAGGAACTTCGTGAAAAACTCAACGATACGCTGCAAAGCCGATTAACAAATCAGGGGAAAGCCGAGATGGCCGAGCAGATTTACAAGTATCTGCTCGATAATACCGATTTCGATCTTCCGTTAGACGTTATTGCTGAGCAGGCGACCACGGTGCTTCAAAGACAATACACCAACCTGATTATGCAAGGTTTGTCACGCGAACTAATTGCCGAGCAGATGGAGCAGCTTAAAGCCAACAGCGAAGAACGAGCTCAAGTACAATTGAAAACATTTTTTATAATGGACAAAGTTGCCGATAAGCTCGAAATTGAAGTAAGCGAAGAAGAGATTAACGGACATATCGCCCAGTTGGCGGCTCAGCAGAAACAACGTCCCGAACGGATGAGAGAGGAAATGACACGCGACGGCTCGCTGGCCCAGTTCAGGCTGGAGGTGCGTCAGAACAAGTGTATCGATAAATTGCTCGAGACCGCAAAGATAACCGAGAAAAAGCCCGAAAAACCCAAAAAGGCCACTAAAACCGCTAAAAAATCCGCAAAAAAGGCTGTAAAGAAAGTCGCTAAAAAACCTGCCGGATCTAAGGAAAAGTAGTACCTGATACGCAAAACAACGTTTAAATCCTGTAAAATTCTATGGAGAGAATAAAAAGGCAGAAACTTCTAAAGCGGTAAAAGGAAAACCCGCGAGCAAAAATATCCGATTAAATACTAAAAACGAAGCGCTAATTTTGTAAAGGAAACATTGAATGTCTATTGAGCATCGCCCAGGAGATATTACGAAGAACTCCCATTTTCCACCCTATATCAATACGGAAGCCACAGGTATCCCGAGCCACGAAATCGGTATATACAACCAATACGGTCCGGGCGGAAGTGGGTCCTACCAGCGCTTTCGTCAGATGACACTCGACGAGATGCTGCTGGATAATCGTATCGTTTTTCTGATAGGGGAAATATCATACGCAAGGGCCGCCGAAGTTATTATGAAGATGCTGTATCTGGATAATCTGAAACGCAAGAGCGAAATCAGCCTGTATATAAATTCCCCTGGCGGCAGCGTTGACGATACGATGGCCATTTATGACACCATGCTTTTTGTCGGCTCTCCTATTGCGACTTACTGCATCGGCAGAGCCCAGTCAGGAGCGGCGATAATACTGGCGGCGGGTACCAAGGGCAGAAGGCACGCCCTTCCACACGCCAAGGTCATGCTGCATCAGCCCTGGGGCGGAGTCAGCGGCCAGGCAGCCGACATAAAAATACAGGCCGAAGAAATCCTGAAAGCCAAGGCCATGATAAACGAAATACTTGCGGAACACACAGGCCAGCCGATCGAAAAAATAGCCAGCGAGACTGAAAGAGACAGGTACATGAGCGCCGAGGAGGCACATCAATACGGCCTTATCGACGAAGTCCTGCACGAAGAAGACAACAAAGATAAAAAGGCAAAAGATAAAGATAAAAAGTCTGAAAAGGATAAAAAGTAGAAAACAATACGAGGTGTAATTTATGGCGACTAACCAAGTGATAATACCAACGATAATCGAGAAAGATGGTCGAATCATATATCAGCACGATATATATTCAAGACTCCTGAAAGACAGAATCGTTTTTCTCACCGGGCCACTTATTGACGAAGCAGCCAATTCAATCATCGCCCAGATGCTGTTCTTGAGTAACGATGACAGCAAGAAAGATATTCATTTTTATATCAACTCCCCCGGCGGCTCAATCACGGCGGGGCTCGCAGTTTATGATACGATGCAGTTCCTGCGTTGTGACGTTTCGACGTACTGTATAGGACAGGCGGCAAGTATGGCAGCGGTTCTGCTGGCCGGCGGCAAGTCCGACAAGCGATTTCTTTTGGCAAACAACAGGGTTCTTTTGCACCAGCCGCTCATTGCAGGACAGTTGATCGGACCGGCCACCGATCTGGATATCGAAGCTAAGGAAATATTGCGGCTACGCACTCGCCTTTATGATATATTGGCCAAGCATACAGGCCAGACAACAGAGAAAGTCGAAAAAGACTGTGACCGGAACTTGTGGCTGAACGCGACCGAAGCAATCGAATACGGATTGGCCGACAGAGTGCTGCAAAAAGCGCCGGAAATCGTCAGGGAAGAAAAAAGTGAAAAATAAAAGCGTCAAATCAAAACAATTTGAAATCTTTGCCTTTTGCTTTTTCTTAACGCTGCTGCTCACCGGTTGCAACAATCCCAATGATGCTCTTTTACGAGAGCAGATCCGGGAATTGACCGAGCAAAAAACGCAACTAACAGACCTGATCGATGAGTCCAGAGCAGAAAACAAGCAATTAAAAAAACAGGTACAGGTCCTCACCAGCTTACCGGAGGAAGTTAAGGCGGAAAATCTCTATACTATAGAGAAAGCAAAGATTCACAGATACACAGGCCTTTATGATGACGACAAAGACGGCAAGATCGATACGCTGATTGTTTGTATCCAGCCGATAGATAATGAAGGTGACGTAGTAAAGGCGACCGGTGTCGTGGATATTCAGCTTTGGGACCTGAACAAACCCGACGGCGAAGCTCTTCTCGGGAAATGGCATGTAGAGCCGGACGAGCTAAAAAGGCGTTGGGTCGCATTGTTGGTTATCAATTACAGATTGAAGTTCGACATAACAGACATAATCGATCCCGACACATGGACAGAAGAGCCGCTGACAGTCAAGATGACCTTCACCGATTACCTGAGCGGAAGAGTATTCAAAGAGCAAAAAGTAATCAAACCAAAAACGCCGTAATTATCCCCAAGAAACGTCCTGACTCCACCTTGGTTTTATCACCCCTTCGATAAACTCAGTGCAAGTTCTGAACCCTTCGTGTCATCCTTCATACGGGCACTTGGCTCCACTACAGATGCAAATTTGGAATTTTTTCTTGCCGGAATAAGTCTCACTTTAACTTAATCATTTTGCATTTTACATTTTGATATTTAATTTTTTCTGTGTATGATATCGCTATGCAGAAATTGCTTAATAAAATTATCTGCGGCGATTGCATTGAAGTGCTGTCAAAGATCACTGAGCCTTTTGCCGATCTTATCTTCGCCGATCCGCCGTTTAATATCGGCTACAAGTATGATAAGTACTACGATAAGGTCAAAAAGAAAAATTACATCGCCTGGACGAAAGAGTGGATGAGCATCTGCAAAAGGGTTTTGAAGCCGCACGGCTCATTCTATATCGCAATAGGTGATGAATATGCTGCGTATGTAAAAATCATCGGTGACGAGCTGGGCCTTTTTATGCGCAACTGGATAATATGGCATTACACCTTCGGTCAACAAATGAAAAATAAGTTTGCTCGCTCGCATACCCATATCTTTTACTTTGTGATTGATGAAAAGAACTTCACTTTCAACGACCACGCCGTACGAGTTCCGTCCGACAGACAGTTAATTTATAATGACAGAAGAGCTAATCCGGCAGGTAAGATGCCGGACGATGTCTGGGACGGATACTCCCGCGTGTGCGGAACATTCAAAGAACGAGCCGGCTGGCACCCATGCCAGATGCCGGAAAGCCTGCTAAAAAGAATCATAGCGGCAAGCTCAAATCCCGGCAATTGCGTACTTGACCCTTTCAGTGGTTCGGGAACCACCGCGGCAGCAACGTATCAGTTGGGAAGAAATTACGTCGGCATAGAAATTTCAGATATGTATGTTGAAAAATCAATCAAGCGTCTGTCTAAATTGAAACAAAAACATCCCAACAACTCATCCCTCAATGCAGGTGAGTTGAGTGAACTCAAACGACTTTCGACGGATATCAACATACCCATCAAAGAAATTGCCGCGGATAAGAATCTTTTGGAGCATTTTACGAATCAACTCGGCGTGCGAATGAACAATCAAAAGCGATATGAAATAAAAGAGATAGCAACGGCTTTAAAGGATTTAGCCGATTGAAAAAAA
>CAZQXE010000055.1:9750-15068 GCA_964597115.1 uncultured Pirellulales bacterium
CCGCGGCGTTTGTTTGTTATCAGTTTTATTGTCTCACTCGGCTATTGGCTCGGCAATCTGTACTGGATATTTCCAATCACCATTATCGGCTGGCTCGCGGTCTGCGTGTACACAGCTTTGCTCTGGCCTGTCCTGGCGTTATCTCTGCGTTACTGCAGAACCAGGAAGGTTCCGTTGTTCTTAGCGTCGGCGGTATTGGTTGTCGGTGCTGAACGGATGCAGGGACTTTTCCTGGGTGGTTTTTTCTGGCGATTTCTTGCGCACAGTCAGTTTCAAAACATCACGCTCATTCAGATAGCAGACATTTTCGGAGCCGGCGGCGTTTCTTTTGTGATAGCAATGGTCAACGGCCTTATAGCTGAGCTGATACTTGATGCTCGAAGTTGGAAAAGAATTGCTAACATAAACAACCTTTCAAAAACATTCGTTGTATGCTCCGTTGTAATTGCAACCTTCGCTTACGGGCGATGGAGGATAAGTCAGGAAGAACAATTCGTCGAGAGTGGGCCGGTGGTAGCGTCACTGCAGTCGAATGTTCCGCAGTCGGTCAAGAGATCGTTCGAATCCGGCACAGAATTATTCGAAGGATTGATGGAGCACAGCAAAGCTGCCGCTGATGCCGGGGCCGAATTAATCATCTGGCCCGAGACAATGGTACAGGCAATATTAGACACAGACACCTGGCCGTATCTGGTGAACACAGACGAATACCAGGCTCTCGACGCAGCCCTGAGAGAACATACCAAAGATACCGCCTTTGTTCTGGCAGGTGCCTACGGAGGAGAGATTAAATATTACGAATCGGAGCCATATCTGGCCAGATATAACTCGGCATTTCTTTACCGAGCCAACGGTCGAAAGGACAGCAGACGATACGACAAAATCCACCTTGTTCCCTTCGGGGAATTTCTGCCTTTCAAGAGAAAATGCCAATGGCTCTACAATCTTCTGATGAAGTTTACGCCCTATAATTACGATTATTCGCTCGATGCAGGAAGCCAATACACTATCTTCGACATAACCGGCAGCGGTGACCCGAACAGCCGGACTTACAATTTCGGCGTAATGATTTGTTATGAGGGCACCGTACCCGCAATTGCTCGAAGATTTGCTTTGAATAAGCAGGGGCAAAAAAGGCTGGATTGGATCGTGAACATCAGCAACGACGGATGGTTCGTACGATTCGAGAACGGCAGAGTCATTCCAAGCACGGAACTCGCTCAACACACTGCTACCTGCGTCTTTCGGGCGGTAGAAAACAGGCTCTCCGTCGTGCGAAGTGTCAATACCGGCATAAGCTGCCTGATTGACAGCTATGGTCGCGTAAGAAACGGCTACTCGGCGGGCACGCTCCCTTTTAGGGCTTTGGCGAGAACCGGAATGGCAGGATGGTTCTCAGACAGAGTGCCGATAGATAAAAGAGTAACTTTTTTCAGTAAATACGGTGAATTACTGGATTTTTGTTGTGAAGCCTGCCTTATTTTGCTCATAATATTGATGCTTTTAGCAAAATTCTTCGGGACTAAAAAATACGGAACTTTATTTGCAGGGAAGCCAAATGGAAAACATGTCCAGAAAAGCTAAAACGAACAACTACAGGAAAATAAACGCTACTATCCTCAGCACCTTACTTCTTGCTCACCTTGTGGTATTCGTATTCGGATGTAATGATCCGATGCAGACAACTTCAGGAGGTCTGAAAGATACCAACATTGATACAATTTATGTACAAGCCTACCGGATTATCAATGAGGCTCTGTCTGATTATGACCCGGACGTAAGGTGCAAGGCTATCGAAGTTGTCGCTGCTACCAGACAGTATAAATTAATGCCAAAAGTACAGGGATCGCTGCGGGACGAATCCGTACAGGTCAGATTCCTGGCAGCTTTGGCTGTAGGTGACCTGAAATACACCGTTGCGCAAAAAACGCTGTCTCCATTGCTCAGAGACGAAGACGCGAGCGTCAGAGCTGCTGCAGCCTATGCGATGGGAAAGCTCGGCTCGGTCGAGTATTTCAAAGTCCTTCATACAGCAATAACCAGCGAAGACCAAACGGTCCGAGCCAACGCTGCTATGCTCCTTGGCAAAAGCGGTGACAGGAGCGCGCGGAGATTGTTGTATTGGGTATTGCAGGACAATAATTCCGACGACAAAGCCATATATCAATCGGTAGAATCCATAGCAATGCTCGGCGATGAGCGAATATATGCGAGGCTGTGGTCACTGCTGATAAGCGCTTACGCCGATGTAAGGCTTGTCGGCATAAGTTCAATGGCAGCACTGGGAACACGGGAAGCCACAAATGCCCTCATCACCATGCTCGATGACGAGGTTCTGGAAATTCGCTTAGCCGCAGCCGAATACCTCGGCATGCTCAGAAATCCCATTGGCGAACGCAAAGTTCTCGACGTTATTGAAAAGAAGCTCGCCGCCGACCTGACTCTGGACAAAGAAACTCGTGATCGTATTAATGCGAGAACGGCCCTGGCGATAGGCCGAATTCGCACACCGGCTCTGACAAGATTTTTGCCAAAGTTTCTAAAAAATGAGTCGAAAATTGTCCGTATCGCCACCGCAAAAGCCGTTTTTCAGTGTACTATGGAATAATCGAGACCTCAAAGTCGTTAGTTATCAGACTTTGAATCATAAATTTTCATAGACGATTTTAATTTGGGCTATTTGCCAAAAATAACTTGACCTTTCCGGGCTTAAAGCGTAAAATTATAGAATAAACAGATAGTATAAGGGCTGGGGCCCCGTTTTCCAACTCCGTACCAATTGAGTTCAAGCTCATATCAAATTGGCGCGGGGCAGAATGGAGCTTCTCCTAATAGCCTATGTTGCCTTTAGGATGCTCTGTCGCAAGACAAGGGGTGTACTGAAAAGAAACACGAAGTTTAGTGAAAGGAGCTTGTTTTGAGCACGCTTACAAAAGTCCTAATAGTCCTTTTAACGATATCGTCGATCTTTCTCTGCGGTATCGTTGTAACTTACGTCGCCAATGCCGTTAATTACCAGGAGCGTTACAACCAACAGCGACAAAGCTACACGGCCGCACAAAGAAGTGAGGAAAACGCAAAGAGTCAGCTTAACGAGTTGAAAGAAGCGGCGGAACAAGAAAAAATAAAGCAGGATAATGAAATTGGGGCACTCCAGATCGAGATTAAAAATCTACAGGTCCAACTCGAAGAAGCTGACAGAGAAAAAGCTCTTTTACTTCAGAGGGTAAACAACTGGACAAGTATAGTACAGGACTTCACACAAACCAACGATAAACAAGGCCAACTGCTGCAAAATGCCCTCGACGAACTAGATAAGGTTCAGACCGAACTAATAAAGGAACAGAGAGAGCATAAGGAAACAACAACCGCCCTCATCGAGAAAATGGCGATAGTAGCGCTGCTGGAGGATAAATCGAAGCGGCTAACTGAGGAAAAGTCCGACCTGCAAAACAAGCTGGACCAGTTCCTACGACAGTTTGGCAGAGCGGTTACAACCCCGGCTCCTGTTACACCGATAAGGGACATGGCTCGGATTGCTCCTCCGACACAAGACATTGGCTTGAAAGGATCGATAACCGTCGTGGACTTGAAGAACCTTCTCGCTCAGGTATCTATCGGTGCCGCACACGGCGTCAAGGAAGGCACGAGGTTCCATGTCATTCGCGGTGACAGATTTGTTTGTGATGTTGTAATTTTCGACGTACAGCCTGAAATGGCGATGGGTATCCTGGATCTTATGAAAACAGATCTGCCACCAAAGGTCGGCGACGAAATAACTACCAACATGTAGAGACAATATTTTGCTGAGCATCGCAAAATTTGATCTCTTCATATTATCTATGTGAGGTTTATATATGAGTCCTCAAGTACAGACTCGTGGTAAGCAAATGACCGTACCGGATAACCTTTATACGGTTATCCTTGCCGTAGCATTTTTAGTAGTTTTAGCCAGCGCGGGCCTCGTCGCCTATAAGTGCTATTCACAATACGGCACACTTTTTGGATTACCTTAATAAATTCACTATTGACAATACCGCTCTCTATATATACAAAATAGCCAAGTAGAAATCACGCGAGCTTTATGTGAAAGGAGTCGAAAGTGCTGCTGGATACAGTCTTGGGTTGGTTCAGTATGGATATGGGTATCGACCTGGGTACTTGTACTACCTTGGTTTGTGTCCGCGACAAAGGTATTGTCCTCAACGAACCCTCCGTAGTCGCTGTTCGCAAAGGAACCAATATTGTACTGAATAATGGTGAAGCTGTAGGTCTGGTTGCGCGCGAAATGCTCGGCAAAACACCGGGCTCGATTAGTGCGATAAGACCTCTTAAAGACGGCGTAATCAGCGATTTCGAAATCACCGAGGCGATGCTGGGCTATTTTATCAGGAAAGTGCACGGCAGGGGCGGACTCGTCAGACCTCGAGTGGTTATAGCCGTTCCGAGCGGAATAACCGCTGTAGAACGCCGGGCTGTTATCGACAGCGCCGAGCGTGCAGGTGCACGAAAGGTCTATCTGGTCGACGAACCAATGGCGGCGGGAATCGGTGCCGGATTGCCAATCACAGACCCTACCGCTTCAATGATTGTCGATATTGGGGGTGGAACCACCGAAGTGGCCATCATGTCTCTGGCCGATATAGCCACCTCAGAATCAATCCGCATCGGCGGCGACGATATGGACGAAGCGGTGATTAATCATCTTAAGAAAACCTACAACCTGCTTATCGGCGAGGCAAGGGCTGAAAGAGTCAAGATACAGGTCGGCTCGGCTGCTCCGCTGGAAGAGGAACTGACAATGGAGATAGCCGGCAGAGATACAATCTCGGGCCTGCCGAGGAAGATTGTCATAACGAGCGAAGAAATCCGCGAAGCTCTGCGCGATCCCATTGCCACGATTATAGATACGGTCACGACAACACTGGAAAAGGCCGAGCCGGAACTGGCCGCTGATCTTATTGACAACGGCATACACATTTGTGGTGGCGGGTCGCTGCTGAGGGGAATGGATACTGTCCTGGCAAACGCCACCGGCCTGAAGGTGGAAATAGTCGATGACCCGCTAAGCAGCGTTGCTCGCGGAACCAGCGTCTATCTTGAAAATCTTGAGCTGTGGAAAGATACAATAGACCATAACGAATACGGATGGGAATAGTTGGTCGCGTGTGATGTGTATTGTGCCTTAAATCCACAATAAGCGAAATATACCACACGCAACGCTATATACAATACAGTAATGGCACGGAAGCAAATCAGAGTCTCCAAACGAATGTTATTTATCTGGCTAACGTTGGCCGGATTTATTCTGCTTTTTT
>CAZQXE010000056.1:0-14903 GCA_964597115.1 uncultured Pirellulales bacterium
TGATTAAAGATGCGAGTCTGCATTCAATAGCTGTCGCTGATGTCGATGATAAGACCGGGAACGAGCTGCTGGTGGCGCAGAAGAATTTTGCGAGAAGCCTGGTTTTCTCCCCGGACCAAAGCTGGAACATTATCGACCAGTATAACGCTAAAAGTACCGAGAACCAAATATCAGCCGTTGCTGCTTTTGTTATGAAAGACGATAGCCCGTCAGATAGACCTGTCATCCTGCTGCTCGATGGTCAAAAGGGCCGGCTTCAGATACTTAAAACCGGCGAGGATAAGACTTATAGGGTTGAAAGGGAGCTGGATGTCGGCAGGTGGAACGCTGCTGCACATCTAAAAATGATGTTTGAGCCGCTCACAGGTAGCGAGACTAAAAGCATTCTGCTGTTCGATAGCAGAAAGTTTGCACTTATAACTCCGCCCAGCGGTGATAATGTCACGCAGTATCTGGAACAGCAGTTCAGTTATGAAACAAAGATCAAGGACGGTATATACGGCAACCTCGCAGCGGGAGATATTAATTCCGACAACCGACTAGATATCATTATGGTAGAATACAGGCAAAATAACATTGAAATACTTGCGCTTGATGCCGAAACCAAGCCGACTCCGGCGATGCGTTTTAAGATATTCGAGCAGAAAAGTTATCGCGATAGTGAACGTCTCAATAGAATCAATGTTGAGCCACGAGAGCTTAAGGTTGCCGACGTTACCGGCGATGGTCAAGATGATTTAGTAACCATTATCCACGACCGAATAATCATTTATCCGCAGGATTGATATCTTATTGCGCATAGAGCAAAATGGTAAGCAATCGAAAAAAAGTCTTTGTTGCTCTTAGCGGTGGAGTTGACAGCTCAACCGCTGTTGCATTATTGTGCCGGAACGGTTTTGATTGCGAGGGAGTGTTTATGATTACATGCGACGCAGCCAGCCATGCACAATTAGATGCTGAAAATGTAGCGGACAAACTGGGCATAAAACTCCATGTGCTTGACCTTCGAAAGGACTTTGAGCAAATCCTCAGCTATTTCTGCGGCGAGTACAAAAAAGGTCGAACGCCTAATCCGTGCATTCGCTGCAACAGACATATTAAGTTCGGGAAATTGTGGGATTTTGCACGAAGTAATAGAGCACAGTTTCTTGCTACCGGCCATTATGCTCGGATTCTTGGACACGATAATGACATTGGATTATACGAAGCAGCCGACACAGTTAAAGATCAGTCCTATGTCCTGTCAATGATTGACAAGAGTGTTTTGCCTCACATCATCCTGCCAATGGGTGATTATTCCAAAACGCAGACACGCCGGTTGGCAACAAAGTTCGGTTTAGGTACCGAGCACAAAGCGGAATCTCAAGAGATATGCTTTATTCCGGAAGATGACTACGCCTCTGTGCTCGAGCAGCGGTGCCCTGAACTGGTCAGCAAAGGAGATATTATTGACAGCAACGGCAAGATTCTGGGCGAGCATAATGGTGTACATAGATTTACAATCGGTCAACGGCGAGGTCTGCGGGTTGCGATGGGCAAGCCTTACTATGTTGTGAAAATTGATGCTGAAAGTAATACGGTTACACTCGGCCCGAAAGAGGAAGTTATGCACAGCAAGCTCCGGGCGACAGGTACGAACTGGCTGGTCAATGAACCGAAGGTACCTTTTCGGGCAAAGGTGAAAATAAGATACAACAGTGGAGGTGCATTTGCAGAGGTCACTCCACAGGGAAATAGCGTTATCGTTGAGTTCGACGAGCCAAACCTGGCCATAACGCCGGGCCAATTAGCTGTTTTCTATGTTCAGGAAGGAAACGACAACAGGCTAATTGGCGGCGCATGGATTGACAAAGTAACAGACTGACGGCAAGATAGTAAAATATGGAAAAATCAGGGACAAATAGCGAAATTGATGACTATTTGTAACAGTTGTGTATGCATACAAATGATAATATTTTAGACTTGATAAGAGAAAAAGGTGCTGAAGCGGCACGAAAAATGCAACGAGGGCTGATATTGCAGCCGGGAGCGATTGGCGACTGCATATTAACTCTACCGTTAGCTGCGTTTATGAAAGACTCGCTGCAATTGGGTGGGATTGACATTCTCGGGCATACCGAATATGTGGGTATTCTGCCCGGCAGAACCTGCGTTGATGGGATTCGTTCCATAGACTCAATGGATTTACACCGATTGTTCGTTAAAACACAGAAGTTTGAGCTTAAGGACAGAGATCCTTTAATAAATTCTTTTGCCGACTATGCCTGGATTGTAACATTTTTAGGCAAGTCAGACAGCAGCTTTGAAGAAAATTTGATTTTTACTGCCAATTGCAGCCACAGCGCTGAAGTCATAACATTGTCCATGAAACCACCGAAAGATTTCTCCGGACATATAAGTGAATTTTACATCCGGCAATTCATCGACCAAAGTAGTCTGCCTTTGGAATCCTGTACTACTCAACAGAACGACTCTTTGGTAGAAGCTACTAAAGCAGATAAAAGAGCCGGTAAAGAGCTGCTGAGAGAAACAGGCATTGATCCTGATAAAAAACTGGTGGTTATTCAGCCTGGCAGCGGTGGAAAAAGAAAATGCTGGCACATAGATAATTTTTTGGCTGTAACTGAAGAGCTTGTTTCAAAAAGTTTTGAGGTAGTATTTTTATTAGGGCCTGCTGAGCAGGATAGGTTCAGTAACGCAACAATTAAGAACATTACCAGTGTCGCGACATACCTGACGGATTTGTCTCTATTGCAGGCATTGGAGCTGTTAAGTTGCGTGGATGTTTTGATCGGCAATGACAGCGGGATTGCACACCTTGCAGCAGGATTAGGAGTCAGAACATTGGCAGTTTTTGGCCCGACTAATCCGGCTGTCTATAAACCTGTTGGGCCGGATGTCTCAGTATTTACCGCAGGCATGGCAGCCTTTGCCAAAAAGCCCTCGTCGAGGATGCAGCGGAAACTTATAAAGGCCTTAACAACGTAATACTTGAAATCGAATGTGAGTTATGATAGTATTGTTGCTCTTTTGATTTCAAAGAAATGCTTTTTATTTGCTCGAAAATGGTGAAAGAAGCCGTTTTTCCAAGTTGAGCCGAGAAGTTGACCAAATTATGCTCTTTTGCTATAATTGTTTGTTTTGGGCATGATTCGATAGCAGGGACACATTTTGCTGACAGATCGCAAAATGAAAAATAGCTTATAGCAGGATTGTACCGTAAGTGAGATATTTTTCGTAAAGGTGTTCGTATGCAGGAAAGAACTCTGGGTGAATTAGCAGAATATGTAGACGGGCGGGTCTGTGGTGACCCTAACGTGAAAATCAAATCTGCCTCGACACTTGGACGAGCGGACGAAGGGGACATTAGCTTTTTGACTAACCGTAAATATGAAAAGCAGCTGCGAACGACTAAAGCAAGTGCGGTAATCGTGGGTAAAGAAACACCCACTACCTCGGTCCCTCTTTTAATAGCCGAGGATCCTTACTATGCTTTTATGCAGATAATGGTGTTACTGCACGGGCATCGTAAGCACAAAAAAACAGGAATCAGCCCGCGAGCTTCGATTTCCGACAGCGCAAAAATTGGTGCAGATTGTCATATCCACGATTTTGTGATAGTATCTGATAACGCAAAAATCAGGGACGGCAGCGTGATTTATCCCGGGGTATACATAGGGCAAAATGTGCAAATCGGTAATGACAGTATAATATATCCAAACGTTACTATTTACGGCGGATGCATAATAGGTAATCGTGTAATAATAAACGCCAACTCGGCGATCGGCGAAGATGGATTCGGCTATGCCACCCATAAGGGTACACATCACAAGATACCACAAACAGGTACGGTGATTATAGAAGATGATGTTGAAATCGGTGCCTGCTGTGGAATTGAACGGGGCACACTCAGCGATACTATCATTGGGCAAGGCAGCAAGTTAGGTGACATGATTACGATAGGTCACGGCACAAGAGTCGGCTCACATTGTCTGCTTGTCGCTCAGGTTGGAATTGCCGGCTCGACCACACTCGGGCATCATTGCATAGTCGGTGGACAGGTTGGCATTGTGGGTCATATTAATATCGGTAATAATGTCACAATTGCAGCACAGGCCGGGATAATTAACAACATCCCAGACAACAAAGTAATGCTCGGGGCACCCGCTATCGAAGCAAACCAGGGCAAGCGAGCATACAGCATGATACAGTACCTGCCTGATATGCGCCAGAATATTCGGGACCTTCAGACTCAATTTGAACAGTTCGTCTCATCTGAAGAATCCGATACAGAAGAACCGATTGAACAATAGGGTATCTCGTGAATCGGAAGTCTAGATATGAACTATGAATCACGAGATACTCAAGATGATATTATGAATAATCCAAATGTGCTTGGCTTAATTGCTGGGGCGGGTAGGTTGCCGTTCCTTGTGGCGAACGGTGCTAAACAGGCAGGATTAAAGGTGATTTGTGTCAGCCTTACGGAAATGGTTGAAAAAAGCTTAGTTGACGAAGTTGACGTTTTCTATAAAGTTGCGGTTGCGCGTCCGGGGGCCTGGATACGAAAGTTAAGAAAGCACAACGTAACAAGAACAATTATGGTCGGACGAGTTCCCAAGGAGCAACTTTTTACGTCCCGACGTATTATGCACTACCTGCCCGACTGGCGGGCATTCAGAATATATTACTGGCGACTGCACGGAAAAAACAAACAAACGGATACGCTTTTATCTGCTGTTGCCGATGAGCTGGCAAGCAGTGGATTAATACTGGAGAATTCAATTATGTATTGCAAGGAGCACATGGCAACCAAAGGAGTGATGACAGAGATGCAGATGCATCCATCAGTTACAAATGATATTGAATTCGGCTGGCAAGTTGTCAAGAAACTTGGTGAGCTGGATATAGGCCAGGCAATCGCGGTAAAGGAAAAAGAAGTGATCGCTGTCGAGGCAATAGAAGGTACGGCGGAAATGGTCGAGCGGGCCGGTCGGTTCTGTAAGTCTGGGGGCTGGACACTAATCAAGGCTTCCAAACCTCAGCAGGACATGAGATTTGATGTGCCGTGCGTAGGACCCGATACAATTACAAGTTTAGCCGAGAACGGGGGAAAATGTCTTGTTGTGGAAGCAGACAAAACAATCATTATTGACAAACCTGAGACAATTGAACTTGCCAACAAATTGGGCATAGCTGTTCTGGGACGCTGAGTTCCACAAAGAGACGGAGCAATAGCCATAAATAAAATTGAATATAATAACTATATCTCCAAACCTTACCGGAAAGTCATATGGCAAGTGAATCTCGAAAGCCCTATGTTGCCGTGCGTTTGCCACTTCACCTCTGAATATTAAATATATGAGCGAATTTCCATTCCAACTTTCAATTAAACGTACATCATCTAATAATAAAGAGGAATCTTTGTTGTGTACCGCCCTTTTGCGAGCCATTCCCGGACGACGTCAGATTTATGATGCTCTCTGGAACAACAGAAACGTTGTGGCAAAAGTGTTTTCACATAAAATCAGCGCAAGACATCATCTTAAGAGAGAATGGAAGGGATTAAATAAACTGCAAAAACGAGGATTGAGCAGTCCGGAACCTTTGTTCTACGGAAAGACAGAAGACGGACGATGGGCTGTCGTAATCGATAAAATTGTCGGTTCATCAACGGTCCTGGATGTTCTAAATGAAACAACGGACAAACCTGAGAAGGAAGGTCTATTGATCCTAATTTGCAGAGAGCTGGCAAAACAGCATAACAAAGGAGTTTTGCAAAAAGACCTGCATTTAGGGAATTTTTTACTGGCGGATGAGAAAGTCTATGTCCTTGATCCCGGCCAGATGCGATTTTACCCACACGAATTAATAAGGAAGAAAAGCATTTCTCAATTAGCTTTATTGGTGCGCTATCTGCCAACCAGCGATACGGAGTTTGCCAAAGTCCTCTGTGAGGAGTATTTCAAGGCACGCCACTGGAATTTTGGAACGTCAGATAAAACTCTTCTACAAAAGCAAATTATTGTACACAACAAAAAAGGAATTAAAAGAGGGCTGAGAAAATGCCTGCGTACAAGTAAAAGGTTAGTGCAAATTATAACCGGAAAGTGCGTTGCCGTATTCGACAAAGGTTTTTGTCGGGAGGATGAGCAACTCGATTTCGTCGAACGAATAGATTCGCTTATGGACGAAGGACAAATTCTCAAAAAGGGCAACACCTGCTACGTGTCACGCCTAACGTGGAAAGGCAAAGATGTAGTGGCCAAGCGCTACAACCATAAGGGGTTTATTCACTCTCTGCGTCACACTATCAAAGGCTCGCGTGCTCGCCGCGCGTGGTTACACGCACATCGACTTGGGATGCTCGAAATAGCTACACCGAAACCACTGGCCTATATCGAGCATCGCATGGGAAGACTCGTGTGGAAATCCTACCTTGTAACAGAATATGTTCAGGGACAGGAATTTTGTTATTTTTTAGAGGATAAAAGTGTTTCGCAAAAAAAACTTTCGACAGCAACGCATCAGGTTATCGACCTGCTTGACAAAATAGGAAAATACAAGATTAGTCACGGGGATTTAAAACACTCAAATATTCTGATTACTAAAAATGGGCCGACTATAACGGATCTTGACGGAATGAAAGTGCACAGGTTTAACTGTACCTATAGGGCAAGGCGAAATAAAGATATGGCGCGTTTCTTAAGCGGTGCGTCCGGCAATTTCGCCGACGTTAACCATTTGGAAACTCCATAGAATAGCATCAATTACGAATATCAGGCACTTTTTCGACCATTTATGGGCTGGTTTGTTTCCGGATAGTTATGATTTGACAAAACATACTTCTTGTAGTAATTTTATAAGAATCTTTTATAGCAAAATCGACTTTGAAACGGCTGAATATTAGGAAATGAGGTATTATGAACACGAATCTGTCGCATCTGGACAAATTGGAAAATCAAAGTATCTTTATCATAAGAGAAGCCTACAGTCAGTTTAGAAATGTGGCAATGCTTTGGTCCATAGGCAAGGATTCCACGTGCCTGCTTTGGCTGGTTAGAAAGGCATTTTTTGGCAACATCTCTTTTCCTGTTGTCCATCTTGATACTACTTACAAGTTCAAGGAGATTTACGACTTCAGAGACAAATACGCAGCCGAGTGGGACCTCAACCTTATCATTGCCAAAAACGAACAGGCGGTAAGCAAGGGCATCGGCCCGAAGAACAAATTTCAGTGCTGTAATGAGTTAAAAACTGTTGCTCTAAAGCAAGCTATTGCCAAACACAGCTTCAGGGCCTTGTATCTTGGGATAAGAAGAGACGAGCACGGTATTCGGGCAAAGGAAAGAATCTTCAGCCCGAGAGATGAGGATTTTGAATGGGACTACAAGAATCAGCCGCCGGAATTGTGGGATCAGTACAAGACCAAGGCTGCAGATGAGGAGCATCTCCGTATCCATCCATTGCTTGGCTGGCGTGAAATCGACGTATGGGAATATGTTAAAAGAGAAAACATTCCAGTTGTTGAACTTTACTTAGCCAAGAACGGAAAACGCTACCGCAGCATCGGATGTGAAACATGCTGTGAGCCTGTCGATTCCAATGCCGGAACCATAGATCAAATAATCGAGGAATTGAAAACCTCCAAAGTTTCCGAGCGAAGCGGCCGAGCACAGGACAAAGAAGACGATTACATGATGCAAAAGCTGAGATCTTTGGGGTATATGTAAGATGGGCACCCAGATTAAAGAAGCGCACCTGCGTTCAATCCTCAAGGCCGTGAGCTACCGATTACTTGCAAGCATTGCAACGGGATCGATTGCGTATGTGTTCACCCGGAGATTGGATATTTCTCTTGGAATAGCTTCTGTCGAAGCGGTAACAAAGGTATTCTGTTATTATATCCACGAGAGGATGTGGTCCTTCATTAAGATCGGGCAAAAAGAACATCCTCTTTCTTCTCTACCTGTGAACAAGCCTTTGGAACAAAAGGATATGGATGAGGTCAGAAAAAAACTTAAGGACTTAGGATATATTAGCAAGGATTGAAATGGACGCATTGAGTTTTGTTATTGTAGGCCATGTGGATCACGGAAAATCGACATTGATTGGAAGACTACTCTACGATACCAACTCACTTCCGCCGGACAAGATTGAAGAAGTGAAAAAGGCTTCAGCCATCCAGGGCAAGCAAACAGAATTCGCCTATCTGCTGGACCATCTGGAGGAAGAACGCAAACAGGGTATCACTATTGATACGACACAGGTCTTTTTCAAGACCTCCAAAAGACATTACGTAATAATCGACGCCCCGGGACACGTGGAATTTGTCAAGAATATGATTACCGGCGCCTCTCAGGCCGAGGCTGCTGTTTTAATCGTGGATGTCGCTGAAGGCGTAAAAGAACAAACAAGGCGACATTCGTATATGTTATCGCTGCTCGGACTGGATCAGGTCATAGTCGTTCTGAACAAAATGGACCTGGTCGATTTCTCTCAGGACCATTTTAATACTATCAAGCAGCAGGTGCAGGAATGGCTCAAAACGATAGGTATTGAAGCGACTCTTTGCCTACCGATTTCCGCAATCCAAGGTGAAAACATTGCCGTTAAGTCCGACAACATGAAATGGTATATCGGTCCTACTTTTTTAGAGAGTCTGGACACTTTGCAGAACAAGCAACCGCCGGAGGATAAATCTTTACTTTTTCCGATACAGGATGTCTACAAGATTAATGATAAGAGAATCAACGCCGGGAGAGTCGAGTCAGGTATTATTGCCGAGGGAGCCGAGATCAAGATTCTGCCCGGCGGGCAAGTGACGAAAATTAATTCTATCGAAAAATTTCTTGAAAAGCCGCATAAAGCCGTTGCCGGCGAGTGCATCGGGCTTACTACTACAGATTCGGTTTTCCTCGAACGAGGTAATGTGCTATGTTTACCCGGCTCGGAACCAACGTTGACCGATAGGGTATGTGCCAATATCTTCTGGATGGCCAAAAAGGACTTCAAAAAAGAACAAAAGCTGACCATCAGATGTGCAACCCAGGAAACGAGCTGCAAGATAGAGAGCATTAACAAAAGAATCGATTCATCGACACTTGAGGTTATTTCTGAAGATGCCGACGCAATTGGAAATCTTGAAGTTGGAGAGGTCATTGTTAAAACCAAAAAGCCGCTGGCTATCAAGAGTTTCAATGACGTTCAGGAATTAGGACGCTTCGTTCTTGTACAGGATGAAAATATCTGTGCGGGTGGAATAATTACAAAAACGGACTGAAACTGTGACAGGAAACGGAAAAACTGTAATAATTGGTCTTGACGGCGTACCTTTCGGCATGATTAAGGATTTGGCTGATACGGGTATAATGCCAAACACTGCCGAACTGATCTCCGAGGGAATATTCAAAAAAATGCTTTCTTCTATCCCCGAGGTCTCTTCCGTTGCATGGTCATCTATGATTACGGGCAAGAATCCCGGCGATCACAACATATTCGGTTTTACGGATTTGCTACCCAATTCCTACCGGATGACATTTCCAAATTTCAACGATTTGAAGGCCCCGCCATTTTGGGAGCGACTGGAAGGAAAATCAGTCATAATGAATGTCCCTTCCACCTACCCTGTTCGAGAAATGAATGGCGTGCACATATCCGGCTTCGTATCCATAAATTTCGAGAAAAGCATTCATCCGAAATCCCTTGTGCCGCTGTTAAAGGACATGAATTATCGCCTGGATGTGGATTCGCAAAAGGCTCATCATTCGATGGAGCTTTTTTTATCGGATGTGGATGTCACTCTCGATGCCAGAATAAAAGCGTATCGATACCTTTTTGACAACGAGGATTGGCAGACTTTCATGCTCGTCTTCACCGCCACCGACAGGCTCATGCATTTTTTGTGGGACGCATACGAAGATAGAAATCATAAATACCATAATCAGTTTCTCAGACATTTCGAAACCATTGACGGAGCCATAGGCGAAATCAACAATAAAATTAGCGACAACGACCTGCTGATTATGGTATCCGACCACGGCTTCGAGAGATTAGAGTACGACATTTATATCAGTCACCTTCTAAGAAAAGAAGGATTCTTAAAATTTGAACCACCCCAGGAAATGAACCTGAAAAATATTCATGAAGATACAAAAGCATTCGTTCTTGATCCTGCGAGAATCTACCTGAACCGTAAAGGTAAATATCCCTGCGGGACTGTCGAGGCCGGGGGCGCAGAAGAGATTCTTTTCCGGCTCGAAAATCTTTTCCGCTCCCTGGAGGTAAACAGCAGAAAAGTAATAAAAGATATATACAGAAAGCAAGAGCTTTATTCCGGACCATACCTTGAAAACGCACCGGACATGGTCCTGGTTGCCGAGAAAGGCTTTAATCTCAAAGGCTCTCTCAGGGCCGACAAATTAGCCGACAAGGCCATTTTTACCGGCAAGCATACACAACATGATGCTTTTTTAGCAATAAGAGGCCTTACAAATGACAGTGTCGTTCCGGACGTCCCAACAGTTACAGACGTGATATCAATATTTGAGAACGCCTGAGAAGCTGTTTAGCCGGTCCTTCCAATCCCGAAAGATCTTTATTCACCGTAAATTATACAGGCTTGAATATTATTTCGATTCCATGGCAAGGAAAAATATAGCAAAGATTCTCCTCATAATATTCCTGTAACACAGAATGCAGGTTGATGAACCAGCCGAACAATTTCTTGAAAGGATTAATGACCTTAAATGACGACCTGAATATCAAACGTTGTGACGTTATTCTTATTCTGAAGTCGGCATAGTAATTGGGCACTTTTCTTTTTGGCTGATCCTCGTGGTCGGCAAAATAATAAAAACTGTACAAGCCAAAGAACCTTTTATGCGTATAATCCGAGTAGTAATACGGATTTGAAAAATGCGGCACAAAAATATGCGCCGTGCCGTCTTTTTTGAGAACTCTAACAATCTCCCCGACCAGGTTCTCGAAATTCTCAATATGCTCTAAAAGACTTCTGCAATGAATCTGATCGACTGAATCATCGGGTAAAAAGCCGAGCCCCTTTTCCAGATCTGTCACTATATCAACCATCGGCAAGTCAACTGTATCTATGCCTATCCTCCCCTGCTTTTTCTTATGACCGCAGCCTAATTCGATAATAACCGCATCGCCACAACTGAGTATTTGCTCTAAGTCGATTTTGACCAAAGTCTCCATACATGCTCCTTAGTTACAGACCTTTTTCGGATACAACTTTAGAATCCTCCATGCATCTTTTAATTAGTTTGACAAGCTGTTCTCCCAACACTTTAAAATCCCGCCGTTGAACTTCTTTACTTCCTGCCAGGCCCATCTTTTTTCTCAATTCAGACTCTTCCAACAAACGACTTATTTTCTCAATCCAATCAGAGCAATCATTGGCAAGAAATCCGTTAATACCCTCTTGAACGTAATCCACATTAACGCCTACAGGCGAGGCAATAACAGGCAAAGAAGCCGCACTGTATTGCAGAATCTTGAAGCCACACTTGCCTTTCGTAAATCGATTGTCCGGCAGCGGTGCAAGGCCAATATCGCTCGTGGCCAAATCTTTTATCTGTGTTTGCTCCGACCATGTGCATTTCTCAATGGGAATATTTCGCAGATGCATAAATTGATCGCATATTATTCTCAGAACAACGTTATCGAAACGCGAGCCGACCTCTTCGAGAGCAGGTTTTATTTCGTCAAGATAACCAAGCGTACTGTGGCTGCCAATCCAAACAAGGCGTACCTTGCCATCATCTTTCGGAATGGCTTTGAGCTTATAGGCATTAGTGTCCAGGCCGGTAGGCAAAATCTCAACGTTAGGATTGAATCGTCGCGCATGTTCTGCAAGATAAGAATTGCCGGCGATAACCATCTTCGCCAGTTTAACCGTTCTTTCAAAAGGTTTTGTGTGCTTTCGCCAGCTTGGCTTTCTTTCCGGATGCCGATTATCGTACATTACAGCATCGTCAAAATCAAAGATAACGTTCTTCGCATAACGGCGAAACCACATAGCATCAAGGAAATTCAGTGTCTTTTTCTGCAAATACACAACATCAAATTCGGCTGCATTCCTGATTACTTTATAACGGGCCAGAGAACCACGCGGATAGTGGACAACTTTGCAGTTTATTCCATTTGTGCGCAGAATATCAAGGTAACAGCTTATTCTCTGTCTGAAACTTGGACGAACTGGATTATAACTAACTATTAGCAGATTCACCTGTCTACCTTATTCAATTTAGAACACTCCCTTAGACACTTTTAGTTCGGCAGTCCGACAGATATGGTAGTTTTATCGCCTAATAAAATCAAGCACATACTCAGGTACTGTTCAGCGACTCAATGCTGCTCTCGTAAAGTGTCACGAGCAAAAATCTTCCATTAAAGAAAGTATAAAGACATCCAAAATGATTTTGCAGCATTCTCTAAAACCTTAATTATTTACTCTAACTATTTTAATTACTAAAAGCGGGACGATAAGTAAAATACATTTGACAAAGAAATTCCGATACGCCGCCTAAGACTCACCCTTTGGGGATTATTCGTGATTAACAATAAATTCAGATCGTGTATCCACATAAATAATAGAAAATGCCTCAGGTGTCTTTGAGTTGTCCCATCATTAAGATACATGTTGGTGCAAAAACATATCGATACCCTGTCAGCCAACTTAGTACACCAAAGCGAGATAATGCCCTAAGGAGCTTGGCAGAAATACCTCGCAGAACGTGCCCATGTTTCCGATGCTCACTGAAGCTGAAAGATATCTTGCCGAACTCATCATCAAGCTTTTGAAATTCTTTTTCCTTCGACGTGGCAGCCAGACTTTGCGTATTGTCGAACCGGATGTTCGGAAACAACATTCGAATGCCTTCAGGCGTAAATCGCCAATAATCATTTGGATAAGCATGGATCTTCCATGAGAAAGGCGCACCGATGCAAACTTTGCCTTTTGGTTTTAATAGTAGTGTCAGATTCTCTGCCATCTTAAAAGGCTGATCACAATGTTCCAGAACACTCAGGCATATAATTGTTGAGAATCGCCGGCCGGAAAGCTTAGCGTCAATTTTTTCGAAATCCTCAGTAAGATCCAGGATAACATCCACTCCGGATCCATCCTCCATATCGATTCCGACATATTCACC
Source organism: uncultured Pirellulales bacterium (assembly GCA_964597115.1). Classification (GTDB taxonomy): domain Bacteria; phylum Planctomycetota; class Phycisphaerae; order Sedimentisphaerales; family Anaerobacaceae; genus CAZQXE01. The sequence goes on from CAZQXE010000056.1 coordinate 13,176, forward strand.
TTTGTTAGCAAAAATTGATCGAAAATTCTGCGTGCTGCCGTAATTTTTGGACCCAACTTCAAGGAATGGCCCCTCCAGTTGTTCTGCGTGGTTCTGTACAAAGATAAGTTGATTTATATCTCCCATCTCACAACATCTCCAATGAAAAAACAATTTGTCTCACAACCATTCCGCTACAAGATTACTGCCCAGGGAGCAGTATATGTACCCGTGTCAACTAAATCGAGCATATATTGAGCCATCTTTTCACAGTTGAAGTCGGAGTGTGCCTTTTGAATTCCTGACCGTGCAATTTTTTCCCGCTCCTGTTCATGATTGAGATACCAATCAGCAAGCTCGAAAAACTCGTCGGCCGTGTCAAAATATCTCAGATGAACGCCGTCCTCAAAAAGCAGATTTGTGTCAGGTACTCTTCTGGATAGAACAAATGTGCCACATGAAAGAAAGTTTATAAGTCTGTCCGAGTGATAGAGGCGAACATTATTGGCTATATTTATGCTCAATCCTATTTTTGCACCACTAATGGCATAAAAGTAGTCAATACCATCAACTCTTGGAACTCCAAAAGCTCCATAAATCTTCGAATTAGGAAATTTACTGAGCCTGTGGACAAGATTATAACGTTCATTATTACGGTCAAGTCTTGTATGTTCGGGTTTGCCCGTGAAGATTATATCTGCTTTCCATTTCTCTTCCACCTTATATCGATACTGAATATCCGGATCGCAAAGGTTGGGTATAAAAGCTGCGCACTTCACACCTGCATCTTTATAAGCCCTTAGAAATCTGCCGCAACTTGTGTTTATAACGATGCCGATTTCCCTAGCGATTGCGAGCCGTTCGGTATTCCTTTCTGGAAAGGGGTCATCATCTCTACCTACTAAAACAGCGGCAGGTGCAGCATTGCGAACAGCATGAATTGTTTCTTCGTCAAGATATTTCATGCTGAGAACGAGGACAATATCGGGATAATACTGCTCTATCTGCTTCACAAGGTAATCGTTAGCTCTTCTTTTCACAAAACGCGGGGCAAAACGTCTGAAATGCTTGCCGGAGAAAGGATTGAACTGAGTCATTATGTTTCTGTAACTAAAACGTTGAACGTCACAACCGAGACGCAATAAACCCTTAATCCACATCCGGGGCTGAATCCGAACCGACCTGGGCGACTCATCTTTGAAATCTGCAATCACAAATATACGTCTCGACCTCGACATTAAGAATCCCTAATAAGCCTGTGTTAAAAGGCTTAGTCCTTCCTCCTGATCCAAAAACTGTTGGGGCTTTGTAGCATGCGGCCCTGCGGTGGTGTTAAAACCGCTTTCATTTTCTCCGGGTATTTGGATAGCATACAATGGTTGCCGAATAAAACCTCATACGCGCTATTTAAGCATAAAAAAGCATGGAGAAGATATTGCTCGGCCCAAAAAGCCTGATTATCGATAATCTGCGTTTTAGGATACTGATACGGGAGAAAAATATCGTGCATGTGAACCACCACACCTTTGTTTAGCCTCGGCAGCACATCTAAAAATAAAAAGTTTACATCATTGCCGATACGCACCACATGACTAGTATCGATGAACAGGATGTCATTTTCACCCAATTGGTCAAAAAAATCAAATTCCAACTGCTCGGCTTTCTGGATTATCAGATTATCGAGTCCCGGAAACCCTTTTCTAAGAGCTTCCCGCGGGTAAGGCTCAACAGCGATTAGTTGGACAGGGT
>CAZQXE010000057.1:0-1593 GCA_964597115.1 uncultured Pirellulales bacterium
GTGTGATTAATGGGAAATGATACTAATTGAATATGCTCTGAATAACAGCCTCGAATTCTTTATCTGTGGGGTACGTAACTTCCTCTATTGTTTGAAGTGCATATTCTTTCTCATTTTTTGTTTTCTGGTACCACTCTGCTCTCATTGGCAAATTTGTGGTGTTATCGACGAAGACTCGCCATTTATAATACGTTGTAAGGATGTCTGTTTTCTTGGTCCAGGTTAAGTCGAAGACTTTGGTTCCGGGGACAGTGGCAGTTGTACCCTGGTCATCCACGGGGTTCCATTCGGCATCTTTTGTAACTGCTGATATATCCGAAAACGGTAGCAGACCCAATGAGCCGCTCAATGAATCCTCGTATTTCTTGCGCATATCAGGTTGAATTGGTGTTTCAGAAAAGTAGTTAATGTTTTTGTTTATTTCTTTTTTAGTCCAATTATGACAGTCCCACAATACTGTTCGTTTTTTTGTTTCGTCGAGGCAGACGCGCATTAAACGCGCTGTCCAGGTCTTTTGATATGGTTCCTGGCGGCCGGCCTGGAATCTTGAGATACAGACATTTTTGACTTTTTCTACGGCCTGGTATATCTGGGCAAGGCTCACAGCTTTTGCAGATGGTGTGCTGAAGAACAATGTAAAGGCTATTAAAATCATAGCGGCGGCGGCAATTGTCGGTCTGATGAACCGCTTTAGTTCCAGGATTTTAGTTCTTTGTCTATGCTTTAGTGAAGGAGAGTGCAGTTCTTTAGTATAAACGGTTTCTGTTAGCTCTTTTCGGTTAAGTACCTGCACATTAACCGGCCAGTCTGCACACTTTTCATTGGATTCGATTTCCACGGCCTCATCGTTTTGCTCCTGTAATGTAAAGCAGGTAATGATACCGGAATCTTTTCGCTCGGCAATATTGTAGATATCGGTGTGGAGTTTCTGCATTTTGCCTAAACATGTCGGACAACTGCTCAAATGCGAGGTAAGGGATTCGCGGAATTCCGCGTATTCATCGTTAGCCGGGTCGATTCCGTATGGAATACAATAGTTGAACATGTCGGTAGTCGAGACTTCCCGGCAGGGGAATTTGCTTTGGGGTATCTGGTTCTTTAGCAACTCCTCACGGAGTGCATCCCGATGTTGGTACAGTGATTTCCGACAATCGGGACAGGTACAGAAGTGCTTTAGAATTTCGGCATTTGTTTTATAAAATTCGATTGATACAGCCAATTGCAGAGCAAGCTGAGCGTTTGAACAGTCAATTGCATCGTCAGAGGATTTATCTGCCAGGAACCGGCCTAATCGGAATAGTTGTCTGCGATTAAGCTCAAAATCTCTTAGCGTTGACAAATCATCGGAGCAAGCCGGGCAGTTATCGATGTGAACAGTTATTGGAGTTGGTATACTAATTTTCAAATCCGGAATTACGAGACTCGGAAGGAATGGTTTTACTGTGCTGCATGTAACGGATTTGTTTATATAGGCAAAGTGAAGCCTGAGAATCGTAGTGATAGCTGTATTTCGCCAGTTCTGCTCACTTTCCTTGTTGGCGTGTGCCAATATAGATTCTAATCGGCTAATCTGGTTTTGGCAGTGTCGGCAAC
>CAZQXE010000057.1:1693-14886 GCA_964597115.1 uncultured Pirellulales bacterium
AGATTGCGACCATATCGCTGGACGACAACTTCAGCTTCCCGTTTGGGCAGGCGACTTTCAATTAACTGGAACATCTGTTGTATCCCTTCAGCCTGGATAACAATATTTTCGGGATCTTCATCATTTATGCTGTATTTATGGCATTCAGCATATCTCTTAATTCGATTTCGATGGCTTTTTGTGCGTCGGGAGATGTCGATAATATCATTTGTAACAGCTCTGTATAGATACCCCCTAATGTCCTGGACGCTTTGAGGAATCGGTCTGCGTACAATGGACAAAAAGAATTCTTGAAAGATATCGTCTGTTTCTGTCTCGCTCTTGACATTGAACTTAATTATAGCGCGGATTTCATCGCCGAACTCATTGAAGACTTCCGCGGCCATTTCCACATTTCTCTGGATTTCCACACTAGCGCTCTCGCTCATGCTGGTGCCTTTATCCGTTAGATGTCTTAGCCGGTTGAAAAAAATCTAAGATTTACAATCAACATTCAGCAGAGCATCTTCGCTCTCTCCCTAGAAATCGACATAATGTACTACGAATGCTATATTTATAATACAGGCATTGAGACCGGAAGTCCAAGGGAAAAATATGAAAAATTCCATAATTGTATTCGCGCATTTGTTTGTATATGCATAAGTCCTTATCAACAAGGAGCTTAACTGCCTTGGATGGAAGTGGCCGTGTATTTCTTAGGGAGGCCTATAAATGTAAAAAAGTGAATTGTATTCACAGATTTCTGTATAATTTACACACATGATAGGAGATTTCTGTTGCATCGAAGGATCTTTGTCAGTTTGAGTTTGAGCTTCTGTGTTCTGAGAGAAGTGTTTTTCAGCAGACAAACCGGCTACTTGAGGATCACGAGCTTGATGTTATTTTGCATTTTTTTCGGTACATGAAGAGATCCAGGCTAACAGGGAAGTGAAAGAGGTAAAGGAGTGAAAACCGGCATAATACTATCAATTCTTTTTATCGGAGTCATGCTATCGGATGCCGTATTTGGAGCGTTTGCGGAGTTTTCGGCCAAGCAAGATGCTCTGCTACCGTGGCAAGTTATAGCAGAAAAATTTCGTGAGGGCGATTGGTTTTGCAGTGATGGAATTTTGCCGGACAATAATACACAAAGAGTTAAGATCTTACAAATTGGTAGTGTTGATCCTAACAGCAGCTATGCCTGTCTACCCGCTCAGCCCGTAATCATCAGATTGCCGGGGGGAATTGTTGATTTTAGTTCATTGAAGAAGATTAAGGTAAGCATTGCTGAGTTTGTCGAGAATTCATGGTGGGATATTGGTAAAGCTATCACAAGTTCAGAATCTGATGAAATCAGCTTTGCGAGTGGAATTGGGAAAGAAGGCTTTTTTAGATTAAGTTTCGCTATTGTGACTCAAGATGAACAGAAACACCATCACGAAGCTTATGCTGTTGTTTCCTCGAACTGGAAAAAGGACATCCTGGCTTTTTGTCGTGTATTAAAGGAAGAGATTGAGTTAAACCAGGATGCACAATTGATTCGGTCTTCGATAGCAGTATCCCATTTTGACCATATCATGGAGATGGCCAGCGAAGTATCTTCTCTTTCGAATGGAATCCTGAAGGCATTGGCAGATGCATTGCGGAGTAAAAAGGCCTTTGATAGCGGACAATATCCCGATCTGGTGATAGGTTTGAACAAAATCAGGCTCAAACGCTTTGAAGGAGCACCTATTGAGGAGTTTGTAGTTTTTATTCCGGAGAACTATACAAGTTCGAAGACCTGGCCCGTGCTACTAAATACGGATAATAGAAGATTGGGGGCTAAAGGCCGGTATCTCGACCGTTCTGGATTAATCGACATATGGTGGCACACAGTCTCCCACAAAGACCTTAAATGGAAAAACTATACTGCATTTATGGAAGTAATCAAACAGAAGGTCAATATAGATAAAGATAGGATATATATATATGGTGAATGTAGTAATGGCATTGCTGCCATAGCTCTGGCACTAAATTATCCAGATCAGTGGGCGGAGTGTAGTTCATCATTAGGCAACAGTTATCGTCATTTGGCAGGAAACGCATTAAATTTACCTATAATTTTAGTTAGAGGAGACATAGGACCTGATGGAGATTCTCTGATTGGCTATTATGAGTTTGCAGTGAAATGCTTTCAATACTACGGGTCTGTGTATTTTAAAAACAGTCAAACTCAAAATGTTATTCGGGCTCGCGGAGCAAGATTGCCTGAAACAGTGAGGATAAAAAAACCTCAAAGGGTATTATATACGATTGAGTCGCTTGGTAATCCGAAATCTTATTGGATTAAAATCAAAAGTCGTGATGATGAAAACTTACCCGGAACCATAGATGCCAGTGTTCAGGGACGAAAAGTTCTTATAGAAACTAAAAATATTGATTCATACACTCTAAATCTTGACCAAGCTCCATTGGATATAAATCAGCCTGTTGAAATTATTGAGAATGGGCATAGTATAGGATTCGTAACAGATCAAATCTTTACAAAAAAAGCTGAAAAGTTTAATGATATAACTATTGCAAAAAATGAATATCTCCATGGCCCTGTTTGGGATGCTTTCACAGATCCATACGTTGTTGTCTGGGGGAATTCAAGCAAAGATAAACAATCATTAAAAGCAAGTGAAAAAGTTGCGAGGTCACTGGCAAATGGCGGATTGTGCTTTGCTGATAATGAAATGCAGGAGGAATTAATTAACAGCCACAACTTAGTTCTTGTTAGTACAGTAGAATCAAATCTTTGGTTTTCAAGAATATATAAGCAACTGCCTGTACAAATCGAGAGAGGTCAGATTATTGCCGGGGGCAAGCGTTATGAAGGGCGTGATATAGGCTTTATACTTATTTACCCAAATCCAATGAATATTCAGAAATACGTTGCAGTCTTCTTTGGTACATCCATAAAGGCCATATCAAAAATGCCTGACGCTTATTCTCAGATGAGATCGATACGACCAATTGATGTCGGCATATTTGAGGTTACCGATAGTGACAGTATAAAATGGCACATTTTTGAAAAATTTAATACTTTGTGGGATTGGCATGACGATTGGAATCGCGTATTGACTCAAATGAACAGGAAACATCCCAAGTGGAAATGGAATCAATGGATTGCTAAAATTGTAAGGGAACAACTCGAAACTGATATAGCAATTTGCGAGTCACCGTTTTTATTTGAAGATTCGGAACTTGCCGGTCAAGTTACATATCGTGACTTGTTCAATGCTTTTAGAAACGACTGGATTGTGAAAATCAAATTAGATGGTAACAACTTAAGAAAATTATTAACGGTTCCATTTGCTGATATTTCCAAGAGAGAAGTTAAATCGCTGATTATTAGTGGTGTCAGTTATGGGAAAAAGAAGCAGGATTCTTCTGGTTCGATATTGGTGATGAGTGATTTGAAAGATGAACAAATATACACTATTGCAATACCTGAAAAGTTAATTAATGGTCAAAGAACAGGGGTAGTACTAAAAGATTATAAGATTGTGGGAGATTATTACTTAATTCCTTTATTGAAAGATTACCTTTATAAAGGCAAAAACTTGGATATCGATACTGAGTTAGACAAACTCAAGTTAAATATGTTCTGATCGACGCGGGCATATTTATATATTTAAAAGATACTTATGATATTTCGTGAAGGAAAATTCAAAGATGGAAGCTAAATATGAAAAGTTGGTGGTTCTGATCATAGTGTTGGTGATAGGACTGGTTGATAGCAACGCAGTTGCTGAGTTGGTTGCTTATTATCATTTTAACGAAGGAAATGGCACTACTGTCGCAGATGCCTCTGGTAGTGGACATTATGGTTTGGTGATCGGAACAGGGCTTTGGGTGAATAGCAGAAGTGGCTATGGCAAAGCTATATACTTTAATGGTCAAAACAGAAATGGATATGTGTACTGTGGAACTTGGAATCCTTCAGAAGGAACAGACCAACTCACTATTACCCTATGGATTCGATGGGAAGGAGGGGATGATGACTGGCAGGGGGTAATTAGCAAGCGAAACGATTGGGCTACAGATAAAATGATGTGGCAGATCCGGGTGAATGTAAAAAGTCAACTAATTGAGTTTGAACGGGAAGGTAGCGCCCCAAATTGTGGTGATCGCATCTTGCCCAGGGGGAAATGGACACATGTGGCTGCTACGTTTGACAAAACTACCGTAGTCTTCTATATCAACGGTGAAGTGACCGGTCAGGACAATTTTTCTTTCGGCTCGAAAACCGATTCTCCGGTTATTATTGGAGCGGCAGATCCAAGTGGCCTGCAGACCTTCAATGGCGCGGTAGATGAGGTGTGCATATTCAACAATGCTCTGAGCAAAGATGACATTACCCTACTGTACAACACGAGCGGTACATCGTTTGCCCCGTCAGAATTAGTAGCCTTGCTTGATGAGGTTCGCCAAGCTAAGAAATTCGGCAAAGAGCGTAGCCCACAAGAGACTGTAGCGTTTTTTGAGAAGAAGATTACCGAATATAAATTTTGGAAAAAAAGGAATCCAAAGCATGTCGGATTGCGCAGCGAATTGCTGGCTTCAGATCTATATTTTCTCTTGGCAAAATCTAAAAAAGCCTGTAATGCATCAATCAGGGATATTGCAGAAACGTATATGAAATCGGCATTAGCGTCCTCAAAATCACAAAATTACGTTCCCGCTTTACTTTGGTTGTTTAACAATTTGCCTGCCGATGACTATATTAAATTCGTCAGACAGTGTGCATCTAAAAGTCATGGCACATTCGATGACATTCATCTTATTACTAAAGATTTTGAATCAAGTGAGAACTGGGACGCATTTAAGCTATTTCTTGACGCGGTGTTTCCTGAAGTCGATGACATTAGTTCTTTTGCCAGGTCAATATCTGCGGGTCTGAAGAAAGATGATTTGTGGGCGAATAAATTTTTAGATTATTGTCGGAATAAGCTGGTGTTGGCGGAATACACGGTTCAATTGTGTGAGGAAATGGCAGGGGAAAATATACAAAAAGAGGAGTTCTTAAAGGCTGCTGAAATATACCGTGACATCTCCAATCAATGCTCTCGCGAGCAGGATAAAAATCTGTATAAATTGAAAGCGTATGAATGTATATTTGAAAGCGGAAAATGTGGTGTGGTTCTTAACGAGCTTAACGCTTTCATAGTAAATAACAAAAACTCTAATGGCGTTTGTCTCGCAAGGGCGATGGTTTTAAAGGGACACGTCTATATGCAGTTAGGTGAAACAGATCGTGCATCAGGTATCTTTTCGAAGATTATCAAAGAGTATCCCGAAAGCAAGGAGTTACCCGAAGCGAGCTTCTTTGTTGGTTATTGTAATTTATTAGGCGGAAAGTTTGAAGAGGCGAGAGAAGCATTCAACCTTGTGATTGAGAGCTATCCTCAAAGTTCGTATTCAAGTAAAGCGCATCTTTGCATTAAAATGATTAAAGGAACTGGAATTTAATAGTCACGTTTTAGTATAGTTTCACATAATTTTCCTCGGAAAGGATTGTCAGAGATGAAATGGGAACATAGAAGATTAGTTATCTTAGTCACGTTATTACTGGTAAAACTCGTTTCAAATGCAGCAAATGCAGATTTAATTTCGCTATGGGAGTTTGATTATGAAAGCGTCACCGATAGTTGTGGCGAGAACCATGGCACTTTTAACGGCTATCCTGGCTTTTCAATCGGACACACGGGCACTGACGGAGCGCTGGAGCTAAACGGTAATAACTATGTATCAATCAACAATGAATCTAACTTCGATATCAATGATAAGATTACTGTTGCAGCTTGGATAAAGGTGAAAAAGTTTGATAAACCGTGGCAAGCCATCGTCACTAAGGGTGACAATGCCTGGCGGATGGCTCGGACAGCCGAGGATGGAACAGTAGCATTTCATTTGACAGGTGTCATATCCAACAACAATGGGCTTTACCAGAATCACGGAGTAGAGGGGAATGTGAATGTGGAAGATGGGCAATGGCATCATACCGTAGGAGTTTATGATGGATCGATGATATATCTGTACGTGGATGGCGTGTTGGACAAGTCCCTCGATGCGACTGGAACTATTGTGACTAATAGCCATGAAGTCTGTATCGGCGGAAACGCTGAATATGAAGGACGTTGCTTCAATGGTTTAATCGACGATGTGGCTATCTTTAACCATGCGTTAAGCGAAAATGATGTCAAACAACTGTATAAAATGGGCGGTGCTTCATTCATCCCGAACGGTTATGTGGCTAAATTAACCGAAGAAGCCGGAACTGCAGTTAAAGAGCTCGAACCACAGGAAGCTATTGTTTTTCTCGAAAAGAAAATTGCTGAATACGAAATATGGAGAGCGAGAAATATAAATGAAATTAAATTACATGATAAACAACTGTCTTCTGACATGTATTTTCTGTTAGCGAGAGCTAAAGAAGATGCGGATGCCCCAGCGCAAGATGTGATTGAGATGTATAAGCGATCGGTTTCGCGGCCTCACAGGCCATCAAATTGCATTCCTGCCGCTCTTTTATGGCTTTCTAATCAAATATCGGCGGATGAATATATTGATGTTGTTAAGAAATGTGTCCGCAATAGTTATAATCCTTTCTACGATATATACCATGTTGTCGAACATTTTGAGTCGAATGAAAGCTGGATTGCATTTGAGCTTTTTTTAGATGCAGTATTGTCCGAAGTTGACGATCCTCTTAATTATTTTGCGGTTGTAGACAGGGCCCTGAAGAAAGATGGAGTGTGGGCAGGTAAATTCTCACAATATTGTCGAGGTAAACCGGAATTGACCGAATTTCTCTTTCGCAACTACGAAAAAACTGCAAGAAGTCACATAGAGCAGAAAAATTTTAACGAAGCTACAAAGATTTATAGGGATATTGTTAAGCAATGTGGCCCCAATCAAAAGAAAAGCATCTATGAGTTTAAGGTGTGTGAATGTCTATTCAATAACAGCCAGCACGAAGATGCTATTAATGGAATAGACAGTTTTATCAAGAATAATAAAGCAACGCACAGAACATTGATAAGCAAAGCAATCATGTTGAAAGGCCAGGCTTATGTGCACTTGGGAAATATCGATCAGGCAGTTGATACATTTCTTACACTATTGTTTGAATACCCCCGGACGAAGCAGGCACCCGAGGCAAATTTCTTTTTGGGATACTGTTATATGCTGCAGGGAAAGTTCAGAGAAGCAACAGAAGCATTTAATCTTCTAACGAAAGATTACCCGGAAAGCAGCTATATAGCCAAGGCTGAGTCATACCTGAGCCGAATCGAGAATATGACAGATTAGGAAATAGGAAATGCAGGGATGGCATTTGTTGTCGTACAAGCACAGGATATAGAAAAGCATTTTGTAGTGGCTCGTCCTCTGTATGAGCATGTTCTTTCTCCTTTGACAAATAAGAAGATGATTTGCGCACTGAAAGGAATTAGTTTTAGCATAAATTCGGGCGAAATTCTGGGAATAGTTGGCCCCAATGGGGCAGGTAAGACCACTCTGCTCAGGATACTTGCCAATTTACTTGAGGCAGACAGCGGCTCGGTAAAACTATCCGGGCAGGAATTGAACAGTGAACCTCGTGTGAGAGCAAACATAGGCTACGTTTCCAGTGACGAGCGGAGCTTTTTCTGGCGTCTTACCGGCAGACAAAATCTGCAATTCTTTGCCCGTCTTTACGGAGTAGGCAGGCGTACAGCCGGTAGAAGGATTGCAAAGCTGCTGAACCTGTTTGACATAGAGGAAAAAGCCAGCCAGTTGTTTCGTGACTATTCGACTGGGACGCGAAAAAAGTTCGCTCTTGCAAGGGCTTTGATCCACCAGCCCAGGGTCTTATTGCTTGATGAAGTAACAAACAGCCTGGATTCAAACTCGGCTCAAAGTGCCAAGTCATTAGTCAGAGAGTATGTTTCTGCCGGGAACGGTCGTGTCGGCGTATGGAGCACGCACCGTTTTGAGGAAATAGACGAAATCTGTGATAAAGTCCTTGTCATTAATAAAGGTAATGTGAGGTTTTTCGGAAATGCCAGTGATATCGGAAACATTGAGTAGTTGTGAAAAGATAAAAGGCCGGACGCTCCATAGACTTATTGGTGGACTAACTAAGGCCAGTGGATTCGTCAAAAAAGATATGGCGATTGCCATAAGCTACAAATTTCAGTTTATATTCCAGTTCACGCAGGTTTTCTTTGGCGTGGCAATAATATACTTCATTGGAAAAATGCTGGGCGATTCGGGTAACTCACCATTACTCAAAGCATACGGTGCCGACTACTTTACGTTTGCATTAGTGGGATTGGCGGTGGCCAGCTATATGAGAGCAGGACTTGTTACTATAACGAATGACATAAGGCAGACGATGAACCAGGGTGTTTTGGAGGCAATGTGTGCCAGCCCGACCGGATATAAGTGGCTGCTTTTTTGTACCGCACTCTGGCCGTTTATTTTTGAGACTATTCGCGTCGCGATTTATTTTTTCTTCGGGATTATCATTTTCGGGGCAGGATTTCCTGACGCCAACTGGTTGGGCGCAGCAGTGGTTATGATTTTGTCTATACCGATATTTTTAATGCTTGGTATGACCTCGTGCAGCATATTGATTCTTATCAAAAGAGGCGATCCTGTTAACTGGATTTTCTCAAGTGCTTCGAGTCTGCTTGCCGGAACAATGTTTCCTATCTCGGTATTGCCGAACTGGCTTCGAAATTTTGCGTTTTGCCTGCCGCTGACTCATTCGCTTGAGGCTATGAGAAGGTTTCTTCTCAAAGGGGACTCGATTCAGGATGTTTATATCCATTTAGTTGCATTACTGTTGTTCATAGCATTGCTGTTGCCTGTTACTGTTCTTGTAAGCGATATATGTATGAATAGGGCAAAGAAACAGGGGGCATTTTCGACACATTAGATTCAGATGAAGCAGTTTATGATATGTAAGATTATGAAAATCTGTTTTTTTGTATTAATCATTCTCGTGACGATTGCTTTAGCAGATGATGAACTGGAATCATCAATTTCAAAGCAGTTACCGCCGCTTGAAACGCTTATTATAGAGCCGATCGAATTGGAGCATATCAGCGTATGGGTTCCAGCAGCTAAAGCCGGTCCTTTCATTAACAGCTCCTGTATGTCGAAGACAAACTGTTTATATTCGTGCGTATTGCCTGCAACCGTAAATCATACTAAAACAGAATTTTGTCCGGATGGCGTGGCAAAATTGTTAGCTCAGTATGCAGCACATTATCACGAACAGACTCTGCCGCTAACGATATTCAATGGTTGGCAGTGGGAATGTTCTTACAGCTTATCCCAGTTTGAAACGGTTGCTTACGATTTGCCCGAACGCACTGGATGCTGGGAAGGCTCATGGGAAGCTGTGTTAATCCAAAGCTTAGGTTTTGTTGAAGCTCAATGGCTGCAGGTTTCTCCATCAGATAATGTGACAAACATTTCTGACGGTGATAATCAGAAAAGCCAAATTGAAATCAGGACTTTTGATTCTTTGAGGATAAGGAATGGATACCCGAAGGAACGACAGCTATAGTCTCATGTCTTATCTTGTGCTGATTTTTGCGATTATAACATCAGCGTATGGGATGTCTTTGGCTAATGGAGAAACTGCGACTGAAGTTCTTATCGCTACATATAAATTACCTCCGGCTATTACATCAAAACAAGCCGAGTTAGCAATTGCGGGTCTTAAAAAAGCTCAAGCCGATTGCAAGGATAATTACCTGAGTTTTAGAATAAGATATAGAATAGGAGTGATTTATCTTAAAGCAGGCATGTCGGAATCTGCTAAAGTAAGTTTTAAGCAAATTGCTGACGATCCTCAGTGTCCTGAAAATCTCCGGGCGTACAGTCTGAATATGGTCGGGCAAATTTCCAGACTAAGGGGTGAAAATAAAACAGCACTTGAAGTCTTTAAGAAAGTGGCTGATCAGTTTGAACAATATCTACGAAACGACCGGAAATCCACCGATAACATGGTTTATGCGAAGCTATTATGCTCTGCGTTATTCAGTAAAGCTGAGATTTTCGAGTTGGAGCGGGATTTTGCTGCAAGCGTCACGGAATATAACCGTCTGCTCAATGTATTGAGTCGAGACGATAATAAAGAGGTTATGGATAGGTACATGCCATTGATTAATGACAGAGTATCACAGCTTTATCTGCGGCAGAGAGATATTGACAATTACATACAATTTGCTGAAGTGCTAATCCGGAATTATCCACAATATTACAGAACGCCAATTGTAGAGTTGGAAATGGAATGCATCAAGTTCCTAAGGAATGTTACTGTGAATCCTGAGTTTGCGGACGGCAGTTTTAGTGCACCGGCCCAAATAATCACTTATTTCAAAGATTCGAAGGGCGGAAATTCAGCTCAACGCATTTCTCAGAAACTCGATGCACTCTGTGAAGAGCACCAAAACACTTATGCCGGGATTTTGTTACGTTATCATTATGCCTTCTTTTTGGATGCGATTGGTGAAAAAGAAAAAGCCGCTGAAGTACTTGCTTGTGTATTTTCTGATCGTGTGGTGAATACGAATGAAGAATTCATGGAAAGGGCGATTGAAAGCATTAAGGAATATGCAACAATCCAATACGCTATTATGAGCGGAGAAAGAGCTGATTACAAACAAGCATTGAGGGCGCTAAGCAGCTTGCAATCCCATCCGGATAAATCTCACGTCTCGGAACTGGCAAAGTCTGTCACTGAGAGCGTACGAATTCTTAAGAGGGAGGTTCTTATAAATGAGAACAAGGAGAATTAATTATTTTTTGGATTTCAAATCCCCCTTTGAAATACTGTTAGTATGTTTGATGATTAATGTTGGCATCTCTGCATCTATAGCAAAGGCCGGTCAGATGGATACCGGAATAGCCGACTTTCCTGCTTTTCTCAAGGCACTAGAAGTTGAGGATGACCTAAAGGCTTTAACTATAGGTGATTCGATATTTGCCAGACAGGAGAGGAAATATGCAGGCGATGCAGGTTTCATTGCTTTCAAGTCCAAGTTGGATGCGGCAGAGTTCTTGGCCGGACAGATGCAGCAACAACTCGAGACGGCGACAGAGAAACAGATGCTTACATTTGCAGACGAGCTTTTTAGCAGTGATCACGATGGGGCTCAAAAGCGATTATTATCAGTTGCTCCCGCCAAACAATTTTATGAAACATCTGTTAAGTTGTTCTCCAGGCCTGTGAGAATAGAAAATCTTAAGGATGTAGAACAATCTTTCCTTGTACAATACTACAACCTGAGACTAAGAGTTTTCACGAGCGAGACAGCTAAAGCAGGTCAGGCCCTTGCTATTGCTGAACCGAGCTTTAAAGGGACGCACGATTATGTCCTTGTCTTGCCGTTGTTACACGTCTCAGGCGACAGACCTGTTAATGTTAAGGTTTTACCTGATTGGATGCGCAAGCCGGACGAGCTGAACGTCTTTGCGAATTCGTGTTTATTGCATTTTGGCTTTCCGTTTCATGCTATGTGCTTGGTGAAGAAATCCGCACAAATCCGAAACGCTTCATTTTCAGAAGTTGACTATTACAGGTCGGCGGCGAAGCAATGCGGGATATCGCTTTCTCACATCGCAGCCGATTGTCTGAGCAGGGCTATTGAGCTTGCTAAAGATAAAGATAACGATATGTCCGTAACTTTGGAATTTGAGCTGGTGCAATTATGGCAGGATTCAAAGAATTACGCTCTTGCAGCCGGCCAGGCGAAAAAGATATTTGAGAATCATCCGAAACACAAGAAGGCAGGAAAGGCTGTTTGGCTTTATTATTATTCGCTTTCCAGGAACAACAATATTGGCGAGATATTAGTTGATATAGACCGAGCTTTGGGTGACGAACGATGCCGGGCGTATAAGGCAAAGCTGATGTACGTTAAGTGGTGGGCACTTCGTCGCACTCGCGATCAGGAAGCGAGAACTGCGGCACTGGAGTATGAGCTGTTGAAACTCTACGGTGATGATCCGATGGTGGCTCCTATCCTGCTTTCTCGCGCCACGGACTTTATGGCGAAGGCAGATTATGCCGGAGCGTATGAAACAATGACCGAGCTTGTACGGAAGTTCCCCTCGACAAGGTCTGCGATTGAGGCAAAAAAGATGTTGGTAAAAATCGAAGCCAAGGGTAAAACAGGGCAAGGTTCTTAAATTTGCGGCATAGAAATGAAGTTGAGTATAATTCCATTGACGATTATTGTTAGTATCATAGCGAATTCAAACGTAAATGAAAAAAACGAGCCGCTACGAAATGTAATTTTAATTACAATAAGCACTCTACGAGCGGATCACGTCGGTTGTTTTGGCTATGAACGTGACACAACGCCATATTTTGATAAATTCGCCAAAGAAAATGTTTTGTTTCACGGTGCCTTCGCTACATCCGGATGGACAATGCCGGCTCATGGGTCGATTTTTACTTCGCTATATCCGAGCTGTCACGGAGCAACTCATATAGATAGAAAATTAGGTGATGAGCATTACACCCTGGCGGAAATACTCAGGGACAACGGATATTATTGTGTGGGTTTTTGCTGCAATCCCCGGCTGGATAAGAAGCATGGTTTTGCACAGGGGTTCGATTTGTATGACGATTACAGTGTCTCCATAATGCTCGATAGTCTTGCGTTCGGAAATGAGAAAACTCTCGGTATTAACAAACAAAGAACGAATGCTTTGCTTAACGATGCAGCAATCAGATGGTTGCAAAACAACACGCACAGACCGTTTTTTATGTTCGTTCATTATTATGACAATCACTGGGATTATTTTCCGCCCTCGCCGTACACTCGGTTATACGATCCTGAGTATGATGGTTCGATTGACGGGACTGAAATAGCACGAGAGCCGTTATTCAGCAATCCTCCGACTCAGAAAGATATCCGGCATATGATTGCCCTGTACGATGGCGAAGTTAAACAAACTGATAACGACTTGGGAGAAATGCTGAAAGCCCTCAAAGATAAAGACTTATTTGACAATTCCATTGTAATTATCATGGGTGACCACGGCGAGCAGTTCTACGAGCACGGGCATACGAGTCATCACGGTGTTTACGAGGAACTAATACATATCCCTTTAGCGATTTCAGTCCCAGGCATCTTCCCAAAAGGCAAAGTCATCAATTCCCTCGTCAGTCAGGTGGA
>CAZQXE010000058.1:0-14808 GCA_964597115.1 uncultured Pirellulales bacterium
CACCGAATCACTGCTGATAACTACGGCAACGATCCGGATAACTGGATAGCCTCGATACCTTCGCCGGGTGAGTGAAAATCCAGATACTAACCCGGCAATAGCTTTTTGAAACCATTATTGCTAATTCTCGCCGGAAAATTAATGTTATAGAATTTCTTCCAATTTACAATCCAGAGAACATGATTTTCCACGAGGCAGGTTAATATCTACGGTCTTGCCACCGTAGCGAATTCTACACTTCTCTCCGTTGATATTGTGAAGATTGACAAAAGCAAGTTTGCCCCCCTTCCATTCGATGTCCACCTCGAATCCACCCTTAGCACGTAATCCCTTGACCGAGCCGTTTGGCCAGGCTTTGGGTAAAGCAGACAGCAGTTCAACTTCACCGACACGGCTCTGGAGAAGCATCTCTGCGATACCAGCAGTGCCACCGAAGTTGCCGTCGATCTGGAAAGGAGGATGTGCATCGAACATGTTCGGATACGTACGATCGGGACTTAATAACATGGTTAGAATTTTATAGGCGTGTTCGGCATCTTGCAGGCAAGCCCAAAGATTCAGTCGCCAGCCGATGCCCCAGCCGGTTGCATTGTCACCACGAATCTCCAGCGATTTACGCGCCGCAGCAGCAAGCCTCGGCGTAGTCCGTACATGGATCTGTTCGCTGGGATACAATCCATAAAGATGTGAGACGTGGCGGTGATGTATATTAGGAGCCTTCATATCCCAATCTTCAAACCATTCCTGAAGCTGGCCGGCTTTACCGATCTGATTCGGGGCCAGCCGCTCACGAGTAACAGCCAATTGTTTGCAGAAATCCGGATCAACTCCAAGAGTCTCCGCAGCTTTGATACAATCCGAGAAAAGATCACGCAATATCTGCATGTCCATCGTGGGACCGGCACAAACAGCAACGCCCCCCGGATGCCAGTTCTCCGGCGATATCGACGGGCAAGTAACTAACCATTTGTTCTTCGGCTCCTCAACAAGAGTATCGAGGAAAAACTGTGCTGAACCTTTCATCACCGGATAAACTTTTGCAAGAAATTTCTTATCTCTATTGTAATCGTAGTGATCCCAAAGATGTATACATAACCATGCACCTCCTGTTGGCCAAAATCCCCAGTTTGCTCCATCGATCGGAGCAGTCGCACGCCATATATCAGTGTTGTGATGACACACCCAGCCACGAGCTCCATACATAACCTTGGCCGTTTGCGTACCAGTTTGAGCTATACCCATCACCATAGAAACAAGCGGCTCTAAACATTCAGCAAGGTTCGTCGACTCGGCAGGCCAATAGTTCATCTCAGTGTTTATATTAATAGTATATTTACTATCCCACGGTGGATTCATACTTTCGTTCCAGATGCCCTGTAAATTTGCGGGCTGACAACCGGGGCGGGAACTTGAAATAAGCAGGTAGCGACCAAATTGAAAATACAGCGCCGCAAGCTGAGGATCTTTGGTCTTGTCCGGGTTCTGGATGCGTTCATCAGTAGGAAGTTTTGTCATTCCAGTAGTTCCAAGGTCCAGCTTAACTCGGCGAAACAGCCGCTGATGCTCGGCAAGGTGGTCTTTGCGCAGAATTTCGAATGATTTTTTACTTGCCGCTGTGATATAACCTTTCGCTAATACTTCTGGATTCCCACTAACATCCTTATAATTCTTATAGCTTGTAGCTGCGGCTACAAGAAGCATAGCAGAATCGGCATCGTTGACTAAAAATTTATCCTCATCGGTTTTAATGCTACCGCCTGAAGCAAGAATGAGAACACGTGCCTGGAATTTCAATGCTCCCTTAATACCCCGGGATGAACCATTGACACCATTCATTACCAATGTATTTCCAGCTTCGGTAGTAACCTTTGCTTTTTGCGGCGTAGTCATTTCAGCAGTAAAGGTAATCTGCCCCGGTTTATCAGCAGTAAGATGAATAACGATAACCTGATCCACAGGGCTTGAGAAAAACTCACGAGTAAACTTTACTCCATCGACATTATAAGTAACGCTGGCTATGGCGGTATCAAGATTCAAGTCTCGACGGTAACTCGCAACATTTTCTAAATCCGGGAAAATCAGACGCAAATCACCGACTGGCTGATACGGCACTTGCCTTCTCGGATTTGCCAACATCCTTCTATCGATAAGATTATGCGCTTCTTTATATTTGCCCTCAAAGATTAATCGGCGTGCTTCCGGTAATAATTTAAGCGCATTAGGATTACTCGGATCATACGGCCCGGCAGCCCAGAGCGTATCTTCGTTCAATTGAATACGTTCATTCTCGATGCCACCGAAAACCATCGCACCCAACCGACCGTTACCGATAGCTAACGCTTCTACCCATTGCTCGGCCGGGCGGCGATACCATAGGCTCAATGGCTCTTCAGGAGCCTGAGCCTCACCGATGAACTTGCCATCGAAGACTGCAATTGATTTTTCACGCTGCTGTGAATCTCTATCCTGAGCCTGTATAAAATCGGTTTGGATTATTAGTGTTAGAATCACTACAAGTATAGAAAACAGTCTCATTAATTATCTCCTTTCTTAATCTCAAGCAAAACCCCAATATCTTATACTCTACTAAGGATCAGCGGCTTTGTACTATTACTTCTGCTGAAGTAAGACCATTACTTTCAGCTTTTACGCTAACTTCTCCACTTCGTCCTTTCTTAGTTCTTAAAATCAGCATTGCCTTACCATAAAAGAGTTTGCGATATTCTGCCTGAAATGGCTCGAAAGATAATGGATTACCGTTACCAACACCAGCGATCTCAGCCGGGCCTTCAATTTTAAAGTGTATCATATTATCCGCAAGAGGACAAAGTGTACCTTTGTCATCGAGAGCCTCAACAAGCACATAGCATAAGTCTTCACCGGTAGCTTTTAATTCTTTCCTGTCAGGTGTAAGACGAATCGTCGCCAGCTCATCCGCCGCACGTATAATCGCCTGACCGATCTCCTTGCCATCTTTATAAGCAACCGCCATAAGTTCGCCGGGTTCATATACGACATCATTCCAACGCAAGCGGTACTTATAAGTCACAGTATAATAGTCTGATTCCACTTTTTCCTGGTAAACACCAAATTCACGAATACTCGCCCACACATTATCTCTGAACTCCGTAAATTCAATCCTTATATACCTTGCTTGCGTATTCACACCGTGGAATATGCGAGTCGGTCCACCCCATTGTGGCTGCCTGCTCGTGTTCTTGGTTACAATAATATCCCACTCTGATGCATCGGTTGATACCTTAATCACATAACCGTAATTCTTCTCTTCTCTCTCAAATTCTATAGCCAGATAGCCTATCGGCTGAATTCCACCAAGGTCTATCTGTAACCACTGATCTGCCTCTCCATTCATAGCCGTCCAGCAAGTATCTCTGTTTCCATCATTAGCTTGATTCGGTGCATGATCCGTTCGGCTGGAACTTGCTGTTACGGTCTTGCCCTTTGCAAAGTTGTCAGGCATTTCGGGAACAACACCCTTTGTTCGACGACCAAGTGATTTTCCGTTCAGGAACAGTTCGGCGGAATCTCCATTTGTGTACACAAAAACCGGAACGTTCTTCCCGATACGATCGGGCCAGTTCCAGTGCGGCAGGATATGCACGGTGGTCACGTCCGGTCGCCAGTAGCTGCGATACAGATAGAATCTATCCTTGGGAATACCGCAGAGGTCCACGATTCCGAAATAAGAGCTTCGCGCCTCCTGTGCGAACGGCGTCGGTTCACCCAGATAATCGAAGCCGGTCCACACAAGCTCACCTGCCACAAAACTGTCGTCCTCCATTAATTTAAATTCGACATCCGGAATGTCCGACCATGACGCAGCATTCAGATCATAAGAATCAACCTGGAGTTGTTCGGAAAACTGGGTCTTGCCATTCGGCAGCGGCAGCTCATAGAATCCACGAGTACTCAGGGTTGATGCCGACTCGCTGTAGATGATGGGATTGTTCGGATAATGTTCTCTGTACATGGCATATCGTCGAGCGTAATTCCAACCGGTCAGATCCAGCGCATCGAGAATCGGTTGTTCGGCTGTATTAGGAATGTGACAGGATATGCCCACAGGACGAGTAGGATCGTACTTTCGGACAAAATTACTCATAAATTTTACACGCTCAGGCGATTTCCCTTCTCCGTCATGAGGCTGGTTATTAATCTCATTGCCAATAGACCAGATAACAACACACGGATGATTGCGGTCACGCATAACAAGATTTCTAATCTGCCTTTCTCCATGTTCTTCTAAGGGTGGCTCACCATTGATACGATCAGCCTTATCGTCCCATTTATCGTAACACTCATCCCACACAATAAAACCCATGCGATCGCATAGATCCAGCAGTTCCGGAGCCGAAGGATTATGACTGGTACGAATGGCGTTGCAGCCTATCTCACGCATGATTTCCAATTGACGTTCCATAGCACGTGTATAAAAGGCACCACCCAAAGGGCCGTGGTCGTGGTGCAGGTTTACGCCCTTGATCTGCACACGACGCCCATTGAGAAGAAAACCATCATTTGCTGTAAATTCGAACGTACGAAAACCAAAAGTGTTAGTTTCCGAATCGACTACTTTTTCATCCCTTAAAACCTTTGTTTTGGCAGTGTAAAGATTCGGACTACCCAGATCCCATCGCTTCGGTTTCATAACAACAAGCCACTGTTCCATCTCACACAAGCTATCGGCTTGAGCGATACCGCTCTTTTTACCCTTTGCTACTGATTTTCCTTCAGGATCAAACAACTCGACTTCTACAGTAACTTTTGATTCAGTATCAAGGTGGTTATCGACCACAGAGCGCAAGCTAACAGTCGCCGCTGCAGCGCTTATATGTGGAGTTGTTATAAAAATACCCCAATGCGCGATATGCATCGGCTCGCAAATCGTCATGGTCACTTTACGATAAATCCCTGCACCGGGATACCATCGTGTACCATGTTGGCGCGTATCGGCATGAACTGCAATCACATTTTTCTCGCCAAACTTCACATACGGCGTAGCATCCACTCGAAACGACATATAGCCATAATCCCACTGGCCGGCTAACTGTCCATTAACATAGACCTTGGGGAAAGCCATAACACCATCAAAGTCAAAATAAACTCGTCGACCTGAATCTGCCTTGTCGAGTGTGAATGTTTTACGATACCACCCTTCTCCTTTCCATGGCAATTTTCCGGCAAAACCGTTTTCTTCGATATTAAACGGTCCCGAAATAGCCCAATCATGCGGCAGGTGCACAGTTTGCCAGGCAGAATCATCCAAGTTTGGTTCCTCAGCTCCCGTTTGACTACCCTGGGCGAATTTCCAGTCACGGTTAAAGTTCACTAATTCCCGATCGGCAGCAACCAAGTCTTGCTCCATCAGCAAATCCGTGGTTTTCTCTCCATCTTTCACACCAGGATGACAACCATATGTCACTATCAGTATTCCGACTACAGTCGCAGCCATAATAACGTTTGTGAGAGCTTTCATTACATTTTCTCCTTTAGTTCAAAATATTATCTCAGGATATTCTGTTGAAAAAGCCCGGTTGAATATACCACACCAGAGACCGGCAGCAAAGTTTAAAAGTGAACCACTTGGACAATTGATTTGATCCCCCCTATCCGAAAATGATGGTTTTTCGAATTGAAAAACTAAGAGATGATTATTAGTTCCAGAACGATTAAATCGCTCTTTTTATCTTTCGATTTTACTGAGACTCGGCACTAACAAATCCTGCAAGGGCATAAACTAAGCCCGCTTGCCAATTGATGGCGATTTCATTGGTTTGATAACTTTCTTCAACGTCCTGCCAACCGGTTGCGGAATGCCCGCCTCCCACGATATAGCCTGGCCACGGGGCTTCTATATTATCAGCGCCGGAGCGCCTGTCATGCGGCTTCATAGGTGGCTTATGACCTAATCCGGTGACATAGGAACGGCCATAAAAATTCCTTCCGAACAAATGCCCTATGGCATCCAAAGATGTGTTTATATACTCTTGATTAGGAGATAGCTTGTTGGCCACCTGAAGGTTTATAACCTGTCTGGCGACCGTCCCGTTACAGCCCCAATAATAGCGACTAAAAGGCCTGCAATATACATCCTTTTGGGATTTGGCAACGATTGTATCAGCAACTGCAAGTATATCCCTGCGAATATTCTTAAGCAGCTCGAGATCTCTTCCCTGCCTCATAGAAAGTACATAGGTAAACGTGCCGAGGTTTCTGACATTACCCCAATCCCAGTCCTCATCTACTTTGCCACCGGAGGATTGTGCTTGTCCTCGTCTTCTGGAAGTGAAAGGAGTTTTGGCTCTCTCTTCGAAGTCCATGAGGTATTGTGCCTCGCCGGTGGTTTCCCACAACTCAACCGCAGCCCATAGCCGATCATCCGAATCCGATGTACCATAACCGCCCGTTCGAAAAGCCCTCTGATTAGGCGATTTATTATTTGGTTCGCTCTTTAGCAACTCGTAGCTCTTCTTTGCTGCTTCCAGACAAATTTGAGCATATTCAGCGTCATAAGGTTTAAAATATCTCGCCGCCATAGCCATCATAGCAACAAAATCAGCGGTAGCGGCCGAACCCCAATCCGTGAAGTACCTCTTTTCTGTGTCTTTATCCGGCATGATAAAGCCCGAGAAGTTCAATCGCGTCAATTTATGCGAAACCTTTCCCGAACCATCTGGGTATTGCATTTTCAAAAGCCAGTCTGTTTCCCATTTTAGTTCTTTAAGGAAGTCGGGATAACCCAGTGCTGTATCAGGAATATCGAGAGAAACTCCCTTGAGCTGGTTTTGAAAATGGTCCCAGGCTAAAAAAAGCGATCCAATAGTAACACCAGCATTGACAGTATATTTTCCATAGTCACCGGCATCGTGCCAACCTCCCGTGCCGTCTCTTTTTGTATCATTTAAGTCCTCTATTCCGAGATAGTCCTGATATGCATCCTCCAGATGACAAGCTTTTTGCGTAAAACGCTGACCGTTGTGCTCGCCTTCGACCGCAGTACCACAGCGCCAGAGATAAAAACCTCTCATTGAAGTAAAAAAAGCAAAATCATAGACATTATCGCCAATTTCAAAATCATAAGAACGGCCCACACCCGGCACGTCCAGGTAGAATTTGCCCTTTTCTTTAACCTGAGAGAAATCCGCTATCCAAACGTCCTGATTCACATCATCCTGATGCAACGACCCTGTCACCTTGCCGGAATAAACCACGGCATCATCCGAGGCTTGTTTCACTGTAAAATCAGAACTTACCGCGATGATTGTAGCTTTTTTCTGCATTCCAGGCAAAAAGCCCAAAGAATTTAACCTGATATCTGAGTCCACTGCCAATGCTCCATTTATGTTAGACAATAAAGCAACTACGATAACAACAAAATGAGTTTTCATAATTTATATCCTCAAAAACCTTACAGATTAGTATTGCAATTATACAGCTATATACTGGTATAGCCAACATAGAAATAATCCCATGTTTTTCACAAATTACGCACTCGGCTTATTCGTCCCACAACGGACTATTTTCCGGCATTTTGTCACCGATTAACTCGAGCAGCTCGATAGCATTAAGACACCACTGAGCGGTACCATTAGTTTCAATCGTACTAACCTCGTCGATAGGGTTGAGAACATTCGGCCCTTCGATTCTTTTAGGCACATATCTTGCTCTTCTCGTACGACGATCTAAAAACTCTCTCCACGCCCGCTGAACTAAAACCGGATCCTCTTTGGTCTTACCGGCATACGCCGTCAGACGGGCATGCCAGTTAGAGAAACCACCACCTCCGACACCATCCTTGCCCTGAGTATATAATTCGCAGTATTGCATCCAAATCTTATCCCAGCCGTCGTGATCTATCAACTCCGTTAATTCGAAGCACACTTCGGCCCCACCCATAATCATCACAAGATGAGAGGTGTGTTTTGACTCTGCTGGGCCTTCATTATAAAGCTTGCCTGTATTTGGGTCATATCCCACCACTCCTGGGCCTGAAAAGAGCCCGTATGGCATCTGAGCCAGACAATCTATTCCAGCGACTATCTTGTCACGATATTCCGTATTTCCAGTACGCTCCCATTCGGTCATCCAATTACCTATCAGGGCCAGCCAGTCCGGTCCAATACGTAAACGTGCCGGTTGCTGGGTTGGATATTTGCTCACCGGCATGGCGATACGCAGTGGGTCGATTTTCAAAAACGTGCGGTCCGAATCCGCCACTTCATGCATCAGGTCCCCAACGCGTTCATCCGTAGTCAGATAGTAATAGAACCTGCGTAATGCCGCCTGGCTGATTCGTGCTTCCTTGGCACCACAGCCCCAGTGTCTAACATTATGGCGTGAACCAAGGCCTGCAAGCCACCCCAGATGATACATATCTACTTCACCGGTGTGTCGGGTCATAGCCTCAGCCATCCTAAAGATATCGGCCCGCCCTGTACGAAGGAAGCTGTACCACAACCACATATCTGGTACCAATTCCGAATTGTCCCATGCGTAGCCCCCGATGTCATAACGCCATGTGTGACGCACAGGATCATAAGCGTGCATTATGTCACCATAATCCCAGAATCCATACCAGTGTCGCTGCTCAACCTCCAGCTTATAAAAATCTATGGCATTGTCGAGCTGCTCCTCAATCCAACGTTTACCCGGAGTTGAGCTGTCTGGCAGACTCCAGATACCAAACGGCTGAACCGAATGCAGATACTCCGGTGTACATACCAACAGAGGCGGTTGGTTGCTAACCTTGGCCGCTTTAACTAAATCTTCTCCGGAAGGAACACCGGCACTTGGATATAACATAATCTCACTAGTGCGGGCAATTCCATGAGCGGTACTAAAGCCTTCTTGTACATTCTCGTAGCTGGCCTCCAAGCCATGCGCTTTAATATCATAGTGACGCAGATCCATCGCCGGAGCATCAGGTGACCACAGCCAAATCCATAACTCAGCTGTCTCAGTTGCAGCATCGCGAATTTCCAGGGCCGAAGGATAGGACTGCCAGAAATCTTTAACACCCACAGCCAAACCACCCGTAACGTCACCTACAAAGGCCAGCCCAGAGGCACGCCGACCAGCACCCGCATCCAGCCAACAGCTTTGCGGATTAGTACGTTTATGGATAGTAAATCCATCAGCAGTGCTTTGGATCAGCTTGTAGTCGTTCCAGACAGCCCAGTCATTGATCAGGTTTTGACCACGACGGTTGTATTCTTCACGGTTGGGTACGCGTTTACCTGCTAACTGATCCGGATATACATTATGGCCATCTATCATCAAGGTTCGTCGGCCGGTCAACAGTTTAATCGGCTCAGCCCACAGCCCACTGCCTTCGCCGGAAAAACGCACATGGCGGTTGTGGAGTTGCTCACGCATTGGTACAGAGAAAACCAATCCCAGACCACGGATGAAGTCCTTTTCCTGGTCACCATCGAAGATAATCGTATGAACCACTCGCACCGGTACTTGTCCTGCATAAAAATACAAACGCACATTGAAGGGAAGCCACGCCCGGTCACCCTGCTCGGACTTATGTACTCCCTGAATTCTTATGACGGCTCGTACCGAACCATGTTGCTCCACTGTCACCTGATTTACCTGACTGACGAACTTTTCCCTTGGCGGAGAATCATCAACATCACCGTCGGGTCCATGCTGAAGAACACAGACCAGGCGTCCTTCACGTGCTACGACATGCCCATCAACAGCCATAGATTCTATTATGCAGTCTCCTTTTCTCAGGATACGACATTGAAGTTTCCGGGTGTCAATCTCAATAGCCTCATCGCTTTCTTTAACCTGAACAATGGGATCGCCTTTAATGGGCGTAGAACTATCCGGCTTTAGCTTTAACGGACTGATTGTATTCGAGTCTACGACCGTAGCAAATCCGCACCATTTTAACGAGCCATCCGGCCAGTATGCCAACGGCCATGTTTGTATCGGCAGCTCTCTACCTTGGGAACATGTCAAGGTGAAGGTTTGATTCATGGAAACTACACCTTTAGGCCAAGGCACGCCCCAGCTCACTCCGTTGGCTCGTGGTGGTGCATCACCGTCCAACCATCGGAGCGATACCGTCTCCATCGAAGCTTCTGATATACATACAGGCCAGATGAAAACAGTTATGAGAAATAATTTAATTAAGATACTCTTCATTGATTTCAACTCCTTAATTCATCTTTAGTAAAAACAGGTATGTCTTAAAAAATTGTGAGCAATGAAAATATGCCTAATAATCAACAATCATTTCGTGTCAACAAGTACAATATTCGGTCGGGGCGGCGTTGACACGCCATAACCTAAGTAAAAACCAGGATGAGCAGGCTGATTATAAGCTACATTCTGCCAGGCAACACTTAACCTATAAACAGGGTCATGCATAAATGTATAAAAACGGTGTTTCGTAGGTATTATCGTTGTGAAGATGCGTAGCTCTTTTCCGTCTCTTGTCCGCCATATTCGCCACAGTTAAATCCGATCGAGAAGTTGCGGCAGTATCTTCGACAGCACTACTGGTCAAACAGGGTATATGAAAGTTATGACCACCTCAGATATTCGGCTATACAGGCTTGGCAAAAGATTTGTTCGGATCAGTCAAAAATCAAATCTATCTGTCATGCATAATATATAGAAAGCGCAGTTATTTAGGAGGACTGGTATTACTAGCCACATCTGAATTCACTATGAGGCTCACCATATCCGAAAAGAGCAATTCCTTAAACGGTGGCAACTGGTTGGTCCCGCGAGCCCAAAAGGGATCGACGTACGCACCTTGTACAGGCAGCACTTCGTTTTCTGGAACCCATGCCCAGCCCCAGCCTGTCACCGAGTAGTACGGTACATCCATGCCCAAATCAAGAGCGATTTCCTTGAACTTAATAATATAAGGCTCTCCACCAGTGCCACCCACGTGACCGAATTCATTGTCAAGTTGAATACCTATAATAGGACCGCCGTCTTTGTGATAGAGCCCGTTGACCTGCTCATCCACAGCTGTGTACCAGCGACGTACCTGTTCAAAATATGAAGGGTCCATGCTCCTGGGTTTGCAGACCTTACTAAGCCAATCCGGAAATCCGCCATTACGGGCTTCGCCGTGACACCAGGGACCGATACGAATCCAGACCGGCATGTCGTGTTTTTTACAAAGCTCAACAAAACGTCGCAGATCACGATCGCCCTGCCAATCGTACTGGCCCTGAATCTCCTCATGAAATATCCAGAATACATAAGTGGCGATGATATCAATTCCACCCGCCTTCATAGTCAGGATGGAGTCTTCCCAATATTCATACGGCACGCGGGCATAATGAATTTCCCCCATGACCGGCAGCCAGGGTTTGCCATTACGTTTGAAGTGTTGGGAATTGACACTATAATGTTCGCCCTTAGTGTTAGTCGGCGTTCCCATTCGTAAGTGCCCTTCCAGAATTTTGGGAGGCCCTTTCGCTACCTTTATTCTTAGAATGTGAGAATTTGATGTTAGATCTGCTTCTTTTACCGGAAAGAGACTTTTAATATCATTGAAAGTAAGCTCCGTTTGAGGCTTAAATTGATCGGAAGCCATGTATGCTAATAAACTATGTCGAAGTTGACGGGCTGTAATTCGGTTTTCCAAATTAGTATGAATATCGATAGAACAGATTAAAAGTCTCCCAGCACCGACTGATGCCTCAAAAAGTAAACCCAGCCTGCGGCAATTATTCCAGTCATCAATCGGCTGAACAATCGGTACAATCTCATGAGGCAAGTTATCCAGGATGAGCGGGTGGCTGTTGTCAAGCAGGTCCTGCCACTGCCAGGAAGCATGAAACTCAGTAGGAAATGCAGCCATTGCGGGGTGATTTGGATCACATAAAATTCCCATCGTATGCACTCTCTTCTTGGGGAATGTTATCCGGTTCCAGAATATCGGCTGAAACGAGCCCAACGTATCTTTGTTAGCTGTTGATGAAGAAGATAATAGAAGTACTTTTTCGCCGTTATTTAGTTTTGTCGCTATTTGCTGATCAAAACCTGTTGCTATGAAAATATCGCTCGTTTTAATAGTCGGTAATTTTGCCGGAAATACCCAAAAATCCCAATCATTCGCATATGGCAAACCGACAAATTCTATTTCGAGATTAAGTCGTGCAGCTTCCATTATGTCACTTAAGTCATATACAATATTCCCCACTCGTGTTAAGCCGCCCGTCGGCACAGCAACTAAATTAAATTTTCCAGCTTTAATTAGAGTTCCATCGTCTTTCTTAATCTTCCAGTTCAGCTCCACATCAGAAAGATCAGATGCGCTGTAGTTTGCAATATCGATGACGGATTCAAAGTTGGTATTATTGGTAAATATACGTTTTTTCATCCGCGCTAACGGCACGATATCATTACAGAATCGTCGATATTGCTCCGGACTGACATAACCTTTGGATTGCCACAAGGCATTCAAGACTCCAACCGGTGCAGTTCCCTGACCCGGGAAATCGTGCAAATCAAGCAGTTGGAAACCGGCAAAATTTGGAGTTCGCAAAGCTGCTTCGATTTCCTGCTTATAGAGCAGAGTTTGAAATTTTCCACTGGCCATCATAAATTTACGAGCAAGATGGCCCATTCCTGCTTTTTGAAGTTTGTCTCGGAAGATTTCTATATTTTTTGCTTTCAATACACCGGTATACTGCTTGTCTTCGTCCAAATCTGGATATGCACACCATTGGCCGATTTCATGACCTACAACAGGCACCGGTCGAGCATTTACATGCTCACGATAGTCGTCAAACGTCTGTGGTGGTTGATCAAACTTCAACGTTTTCCATCGCTGCAGACGTACCGCATGCTCAATAGAATACTGATTTTCTTTTATCTGCGGCCAACCCGCACCTGCGACATAGAGCCTTCGATTATCTTTTTCTTTCAGCGTTTGCAGAAGTTGTCCTAAAAACCGCTCCCTATTCTTGCCGCTTGGTTCGTTGCTGGGTGAAAAGAATAAGAATGATGGATGATTGCCATATGCCTTAATCATCCGGTTGATTTCTTCGTATATCCATTTATCAAGTGCAGTCCCATTCCCAAATGCAGCCCAGCATGATCCCTCTACCTGAAGATAAAATCCTTCCTCATCCGCTGCCACAAATGCAGCTTCGGGCGGACACCACGAATGAAAACGAAAATGGTTTAGTCCGTGAGCTTTGGCGATACGAATAATTCGTTTCCACTCCTCGACATCCGTTGGGGGATAGCCATGCAAAGGAAAAATGCAACATTCCAGAGTGCCTCGCAGGAATATCTTCCTGCCGTTGATAGTAAACTGCTTATCCTTGATACCCAGTTCCCGCATGCCGAATTGAACGTGCTTAACAGATTCCACTCCCTTGCCTTTTATCGACAAGGTCAAATGATATAAAGCCGGTTGATATTCATCCCAAAATAAACAATCGTCGCCCATATCATATTCAAAGGAGAGCTTTCTATCTTGATCGTTCCATTCTATAGGAAATGTCTTTGCTGGTGCCTTATGGTGCTTAATGGTATTGCAACTTTCAGCAAAAACAGTCAGGACCCCCTTTCCAGCCTGGCCCGTTGAATTACCTAATTGAAGATCAACTTTAACACGTTTATTCGACAGATCAGGAAATACTTGCGCATCATCAATCCACACTTTCGAGTTGGTAGCAAGAATAATTTTACCGGTGATTCCATTCCAATTGGATTGTGTCTGATCGGAAATACTGTGTGCGTCTTTCCCTACGGGAATAACATAACCGTTATCTACACAGACCGTCAAAGCATGTGTATTTCCAGCTTTTAAGAAATCCGACAAATCATACTCATGCGATGTTCCCAGACTGTCACGCGATCCCGCCAGATTATCGTCCACCCAGACAGTTGTCCTCCAATGCGGCCGTTCCAATTGCAATACAATACGTTTATCCTGCCAGCCTTTGGGAATTTTGACTTCACGTTGATACCATGCCTTGCCAACGTAATATCTATCAGGCGTCAACCAGAACGGACACTTAAAATCATCCGAATCAATATACTCTGTGAAACGCGGATCGTTTAACAGTTTTACGCCGATTCCACTTGTCCATTGAGTATCAGCAGAAGGTTTACTACCAAAACCTTGTTCCTGTAACGATCCGGGCAGAATGATTTTTTCCGGAAGCTTACCTAAATACCATTGTTCCTTAATTCCCACATTGTCACGATCCAGATCAAAATCCCATTGGCCGGAAAGGTCAACTTCTCTCACTCCAGACGAAACACAACCGGAAACCAGTAAACAAAAGCAGCATATAAGTATCCGTTTCATAATCCACTCTCCACAAAAAGGTAAAATCCCGCTAAATACTTAAATCCTTTTGTTGGGGATATTCTTATTTCACTCAAATCTGAACCAATCATAGTCCGCATAGCCCGGCTTCTGCTCTGCGTTTTGTGATAAACTGAATAATCCAACCTTGGCACCAATCCACTTGCCTGCCCGAACAGTAAAAGGTTCGCCAATTAAAGAGAATTCTTCCCCATCGCTGCTGTAACTAAAATTACAGACTGCGTCGTTATTTATATTAACTCTAAACAGTAATGAATCAACAGTGCAATCGATATTACCTTCATCAACCTCCCTGCCGTTTTCGTTCGCGTTCATGCAACTTCTCTTAATCAGCCGACAGCCTGAGGATGTCCTCTCAATCGCAAGGTATGAGTAGTCCATTCCCATAACAATCAGCCCTGTTTTTTCGCCAACAGCGAGCTTGCTGAAATCTATTTTTGTCATGACAGCAAACTCAGGAGCAG
>CAZQXE010000059.1:0-13079 GCA_964597115.1 uncultured Pirellulales bacterium
GAATCATGGTGAAGCGAAGGGGTTTTACGTTAATAGAACTTTTGGTGGTGATTGCCATCATTGCTCTGTTAATGGGGATATTGATGCCCGCTCTGCAGAGGGTTAGGAAACAGGCAAAGTCGGCCGTATGCCTGCAGAGCCTGCGCCAATGGGCTCTTATTTGGCAGATGTATTCGAGTGATAATAAAGGTTTTTTTCATAGAGGTGAAGGCGGAGAAACCGCAACGGGTGAGGACAGGTGGCCCGTTGTGCTTCGGAGGAATTACGCCGATATTGACATGCGTTTGTGCCCGATGGCCACGAAGCCTTTGTCAGAGGGAGGTCTGACACCGTATGCGGCCTGGGGCAGATTTGAAAAAGAAGTAGATGAATACCGTTCATACGGCAGCTACGGTTTCAATGAGTGGCTCTGTAATCGAGGTACCGGTTCCATCGGCGGCGAAATCGAAAACTATTGGGGGAACATCTATAATATCAGGGGCACTCACAGAATACCGGTTTTTTTCGATTGCTACTGGTACGATGTATGGCCGCATGAAGAGAATAATCCCCCCAATGATCCCGAAGATACTGAAGGTAGAGGCACCGATGAAATGAAGCGCGTCTGCCTTGACCGGCATAGCCAGGCAATCAACGGCATTTTTTTAGATTGGTCTGCGCGGAAGATAGACCTCAAAGAGCTGTGGGTTTTTAAGTGGCATCGAAACTATGACACAGCGGGTCCCTGGACTTTAGCCGGTGGTGCCACGCAGGACAAGTGGCCGTTATGGATGAGAGGCATGCCAGCCTATTAAGAAAGACTAAGAACTCCAAATCAGAGCCGCGGGCGTAAGCGAGTGGTGAATCCCAAAACCTATTTAGCCCCGCAGTTTGATGCGGGATTTGTTATATTATGTTTTTATTGTCGTCTTCGGTCTTGGCTGCCATTGAATAGTCGTCGTCCTGACGGTTGTGGTTTACTTTCAGCTTCTGTTCGTATAATCGCACGACGTCGTCTGCATCCAGGCCGACGCACTGGGCCAAGCTCATCCAGAAAAACAGCATATCGATTACTTCGACCCTGGCGTTTTGCAAATCGTGCAGAAAATATCTTTTTCCCTCTTTGGCTTCCTTGCACCAATGCTTCCAGAATGTGCAGTCACGAAGCTCCTCAAGCTCGTTACTCATGGCTGCGATATAATTATTCAGCCAGGTCCCTGCCGTCTGCGGGTCGAAGTCGGCTCGCAGGGTATCGGGATCGAAGCCGGTACGCTTGTTCAATTTTGCCTGCTGTCGAAATAGTTCTCTTAACATGTTTAGTATCTTTCAGTTTATTACCGCTCCGTTATCGTCGCGGCTCTGTTTTAGCTATTCACTTTTTCTGTTATTCTTGTTCGGGATGATGAAATGGTCCGGCACGGGGAATTGCGAGCACAAAAGCAGGACGTCTTTGCCGACCTGCTCGATGACCGATTCGTCGTCGATATTCTCAGCAACTTTGTTTATCAGCTCGGCAATTTGAATGGCCTGCTCTTCTTTCATGCCGCGTGTGGTAATAGCGGGTGTGCCTATACGCAGACCGCTGGGATTAGCCGGCGGAGCGGGATCGTTCGGTATGCTGTTGTAATTAGTGACGATCCGGGCCCTGTCCAGCGCCTTTGCCAGTTTTTTGCCGGTGATGTTCTTGTTTCTCAAATCGATCAGGATAAGATGATTGTCCGTTCCGCCGGAGGAAAGTTTGAAGCCGTACTCGAGCAGTTTTTCCGCCAGGACTTTTGCGTTTTTAACAATCTGCTTTGCATAGGCGATAAACTCAGGTGTGTCGGCTTCGGCCAATGCCACCGCCACGGCGGTCATGGTGTGCATGTGTGGGCCACCCTGCAGGCCCGGGAAGACGGCTCTGTCCACGTTCTTTGCGTGCTCTTTTTTACACAGCAGCATCCCACCGCGAGGTCCGCGCAGTGTCTTATGTGTCGTGGTTGAGACTATGTCGGCGTAAGGTACGGGACTTTTGTGTATGCCGGCTACGACAAGGCCCGCTATATGAGCTATATCGCTGATGTGATATGCCCCGACTTCTTTGGCTATCTGACTGAAGATTTCAAAGTCAATCTCACGCGGATATGCAGTAGCGCCGGAGATAATTAGTTTCGGCTTGTGCTTTTTGGCAAGCTGCTCGATCTGGTCGAAATCTATTCTTCCCGTATCGGGATTCACCGGATAGGAGGCGGACTTAAAAAACCTGCTTGTAAGTGATACTTTCCCGCCGTGGGTGAGATGTCCGCCGTCGATGTGTGACATTCCCATTATGGTGTCGCCGGGATTAATCAGCGCTGCGTATGCTGCCAGGTTTGCGACTGAGCCGGAATAGGGCTGGACATTTGCGTGGTCAGCCTTGAATAATTTTTTGGCTCGCTTCCGGGCGGTCGTTTCGATGAGATCGGTTACCTGCTGGCCTTCGTAATATCGTCTGCCGGGGTAGCCTTCGGCGTATTTGTTGGTCAGGCAGCCGCCACTGGCTAACATTACAGCTCTGGATACGTAGTTTTCAGAGGGGATAAGACGAATCGAGCCGCTCTGGCGTGCCCTTTCCTGCCTGATTAGCTCATAAATCTGCGGGTCATACTGCTCAAGTGCGTTTATCATATCACTTTCTCCGTAGGTTCGGAATATGCGGACTTCGGCGAACTCGGTCGAGCCGCAGGCTAAATATCTGGCCCCACATTTCACACGGGGTTCTTACCCTTATAGCACGGCCCTGTATTTTATACAAGTTATTTTGTTGACAAAATTCGCACTGGGGATACGATAAGCTGTTTACACAACGTTTCTTGGAAAGCGATTCGGTAAGACGTATGCCAGAAGAAGGTGCTCAGGCGTTGGCCAAAGCCAAGGCTTTTTTTGAAAAAGCAGAAAAATTAGGTCGAACGAGCAATTTCGACTACGCTATCGATATGTACCTGCAAGGTCTGCGCTACGAGCCGGAAGCGCTCAAGGAGGGGCATTTACCGCTTTGTGAATTGGCTTTGCAACGGCAGAGGAGGGGCGGAAAAAAACCCACCATGGTCGAAAGAGTCAAGCGTCTGCGAGGTAAAACGCCGCTCGAGCAGATGCTTAACGCCGAGTACCTTTTCGCGAAGGACCCCGAACATTTGCCGTATGCCGAGGCGATGCTCAAGGCTGCGGTTGCCGGCGGTTATTCAAAAACAGCGAGCTGGATTGCCAATTTGATTTTCCAGACCAACAATGCCATCGAAAAGCCGTCTCTTCAAACGTATGTCCTGTTGAAGGATTCTTATGCATCGCTCGGTCAGTTCGATAAAGCTGTTGCCGCTTGTCAGCGTGCTGTCATGCTCAGACCCGGTGACGGAGATTTAGCGCAGGAGTATAAAAATCTCTCCGCAGAGCTGACTATGGCCAAGGGTAAATATAACACTGACGGCGATTTCAGAAAGTCCATCAAGGATCGTGAAGTGCAGGAAAAGCTTCACGCCCAGGCCGGCGTCGTCAAGACCGAGGACTATCGTCAAAAGGCGGTGGAGGATGCAAGAAAGAAACTGGCTCAGAATCCGGATTTACCGGCGAATATTTTTGACATGGCCGAGGCCCTCTCGGACCTTGAAAACGACCAGGCCGAAAACGATGCAATATCGCTGCTTGAAAAAACATACCAAGCCAGGAGCGATTTTAGTTTTAAGCAGCGGGCAGGCCTGCTCAGGATGAAGCAATTAAGGCGCAAGATAAGACAGGCAAAAGCTGCGTTTGAAGCTCATCCTGGCGATGTAAAGGCAAAAGCCGTACTTGAGAAGTTGTCTGCGCAATTAAACAGTACCGAGCTGGAACATTACCAGCTCTGCATTAAAAACTATCCGACCGACCATGGAGCGAAATTTAATTACGCTGTTTGTCTGGTGCGAAATGAAAGATACGACGAAGCGATTCCCTTGTTCCAGGAGGCACAGAAAGATCCGAGGCGCAAGATTGCGGCTATGAATCAAATAGGCTTTTGCTTTTTCAGGAAGGGCTGGCTCACCGATGCGATTGATATGTTCACCAAGGCGATTGAATCTTACAAATTGAAAGATGATGCGACCGGCAAGGAATTGCGGTATAATCTTGCACGTGCCTGCGAGCAGCAGGGTGATACGCAAAAGGCAGTTGAGGTTTATCGCAAAATCGCCCAGAGCGACTTCGCGTACAAAGATGTTAGCCAGAGGCTGGATAAATTAAGAAGTACAGAAACAGGATCAACCTCTCAGTGAGAATTTGTAAATAAGATTACGATATTTTGTAGGAGATTACAGTGGTACATTCGTTACAGGCGAAAAAAAGAGCGAAACAGAACACTAAAAGAAGAACGATTAATCGCGCACGTAAAAGTCAGGTCAAGACGCAAATCAAGCATTTGGAAGCGGCCGTGGAAAAAGTTGACGTCGAGGCGGCAACCGAGCAATATCGCCTCCTCACCAAGAAACTGGATAAAACCGCATCTACAACCACGATGCACAAAAAGACCGCCGCACGAAAGAAATCGCGTCTTGCTAAACGGCTTAACACTCTCAAGGCAAAGAAGGGCTGATGTTTTTGTGGATCGTGAATCAAATCACCAGCCACGAAATATACCTGGCTAAATATGCCTGAAGTTTTTAAAGACCGAATAGTAAAATTACTGAAGCACGCCGACTATGAACCGCTGAAGTTTGCGCAATTAGCCAAAGCATTGGGTGTAAGGTCGGAAAACTACGAACAGTTCAAGGCTGACTTCGATAAGCTGCGAGGGGCCGGGCACGTCGTTATCGGTGCGAAGAATCTGGTTAGCCTGCCTTCTCTGTCCGGGCAAATCATAGGAACGTTCAGGGCGAATCCGAGAGGGTTCGGTTTTATTTCCCCCCGTGAACCCAATTCGCACGGCGATTTATTCATTCCGCCGGACGCTACTTCCGAAGCAATGACAGGTGACATCGTTATCGCTAAAGTCAAAAGGAAAGGCAAACGCAGCGGAGAAATGCGCTACACCGGTGAGATAATCGAAATTCTTGAGCGAGCGCAAAACAGATTCGTCGGTGCGCTGTCGAAGCACTCCGAAGGATGGCTTGTTCAGCCGGACGGCAGAAGTTTTGTTGAGCCGATCTCTGTCGATGATGTCGGCGCCAAGGGTGCTAAGGAAAAAGACAAAGTTGTCGTCGAGATACTCTCTTATCCGACGGAGAAGTATCTGGCACGCGGCGTAATCGTCGAGGTTCTCGGCAAGGCCGGCCGATACGATAGCGAGATAAAATCGATAATACATCAGTATCATTTACCGGGCGAATTCGATGCAGGCTGTCTTGAGCAGGCGCGCAATGCCGCCGCCCGGTTCAATCCCGAAGAATCGGACTCGCGGCAGGACATCACGGACAAGGTGACCATCACGATAGACCCGCCGGATGCAAAGGATTTTGACGATGCGATAAGTCTCGAAACTGATTCCGACGGCAACTGGGTATTGGGTATCCACATTGCCGATGTGAGTCACTTCATCTCGACCGATTCACCGCTGGATGCCGAAGCGAAGGACCGTGGCAACAGTGCTTATCTGCCCGGCAGGACAATTCCAATGCTGCCGGAGATTTTAAGCAACGGTATTTGCAGTCTCCAGCCAGACCAGAAACGATTCGTTAAAAGCGCATATCTGACTTACGATAAGCGGGGTAATGTCATTCGCCGCAAATTCGCCAATTCGATTATGAAATCAACGCAGCGCCTGACTTATCAACAGGCCGACGGGATTTTGAAAGGCCGCACGAAAGATGCGGGTCCTGAAGTGATTGAGCTTCTGAAAAACATGGAGACACTCAGCCGGGCAATTGGACAGCGCAGAACAAAAAACGGAATGATACATATGGAACTGCCGGAGATAGAATTAGTTTTTGACAAGTCCGGGCAGGTTGTGGATGCTCATCCTGCCGATGACAGCTATCCGCATACGATGATAGAAATGTTTATGGTCGAGGCCAACGATGCGGTTGCGTCACTTCTTGACAGACTCAATGTCCCCTTTATCCGGCGGATTCATCCGGAGCCGGATGCTTTGAGCATGAAAAATCTCGCCAGGCTGGTAAAGGCGTTCGGATTCAATATGCCGCGTAACCCTGGCCGCAAGGCTATTCAGGATTTGCTGGCTGCCGTCAAAGGTGCCGACTGCTCTTTCGGCGTTAATTTAGCTGTCTTGCGAAGTTTTGAAAAAGCTCAATACGCACCGTTGAATATCGGCCATTACGCGCTGGCTTCGATTCATTACTGTCACTTCACCAGCCCCATCCGTCGGTATGCGGACCTGCTCGTCCATCGTGTTTTGGAGATTTATTTGCACAATGAGTCGTTCCCCAAAGAACAAGAGCTGGATTTAGTTGAGGTTGGCAAGCACATTACCTTCACCGAGCAGCGGGCCGAGGGTGCTGAGAGGGAATTGAAGGCCGTGCTGATACTGCAGATGCTCAGCAAAAAAATCGGCGAGCAGCTCGACTGTGTCGTAACCGGCCTTACAAGCTTCGGCATATTCGTACAGTGCAGGAAGTACGGCATCGAAGGTCTTATCCGGATGGGCGATTTAGGCCCTGGCTACTGGAAATACGACGAAAAGGCCCAGTGCGTTACCGCTCAATCTTCAGGTCGCGGCATCTGCCTCGGCCAGGCCATAAAAGTCCGTATCAACTCGGTGAACGTCCCCGCCCGCCAATTGGACGTAGCACCCGCCGAGCCGCTTAAAGAAGTCTCTGTACAGAAAGGGAAAAGTAAGTCGGCAAAGAAGTCTAAAAAGGCAGGTGTGCGCAAACGGTCGAAACGCAGAAAGTAAGCGAGACCGTTCAACATTTCGCTGACAGCATTGATTCTTGACATTTCGAGGCTAATTTGCAATACTTGCGGTCTTAATTAATTACTGATTACGAATTTATAGATTTTCTGGAGAAAAAATGAGAGCGTCACAGATGCAAAAAGGTCAGACCGTTATAATTGACGGCAAGTTATACGCAGTTGTCGATTATCAGCACGTCAAGCTGGGCAAAGGCGGTGCGGTCTACCAAACGAAGCTTAAAAGTATCGCCGATGGTTCGATTCAAAATATTCGCCTGCGCTCGGAGGAGAATATCGAAGAAGCATACCTTGACAAGCGGACATACGAATACCTGTATTCTTCCGGAAGCGAACATGTCCTGATGGATATTACAAGCTACGACCAGATTACGCTCGATGACGATGCGTTCGGCGACGGGCCGAAATATCTTAAGCCCAATACCCAGTTACAGATGAGTATGTACCAGGGCAAGCCGGTTGTGGTCACTTTGCCCAACGCTGTGGATTTGGAGGTTACCGATACGGCTCCGGAGATTAAAGGGGCCACGGCTACGAATCAAAATAAACCCGCGACGCTTGAGACCGGCCTTATCGTGCAGGTGCCGCCGTTTGTAAAAGTCGGCGAGCTTATTCGTGTCGATACCCGCACCGGCGAATATGTCACGCGGGTGAAAGAATAAAAAAGGCGTGAGTGAATTACCGAGCTAAGCGTATTTACCGTTAACAGATGGAGATAGAAGCAGAAGGCTATGCTTGATGCGATAACCAATATTATTTTCAAGCCCGCCCGTTGGCGCGTCAATCGCAT
This sequence comes from uncultured Pirellulales bacterium, assembly GCA_964597115.1. Lineage (GTDB taxonomy): Bacteria > Planctomycetota > Phycisphaerae > Sedimentisphaerales > Anaerobacaceae > CAZQXE01. The sequence continues at coordinate 7,622 of CAZQXE010000059.1, forward strand.
GCTTGAGGCCTATGGGGTCGTTGCTGCTGAAGTCGGTGAGTTTGAGGAGCGGATAAAACAGCTCGACGATGAAGCGCTTAAAGCAAAGACGGCAGAATTCAAGGCAGCGATAAAGGCTGGGACCAAACCCGAAGATATTTTAGCCGAAGCCTTTGCGGTTGTCCGTGAAACAGCGATGCGAAAAATCGAGATGCGACATTTCGATGTGCAGCTTGTCGGTGGCAAAGTGCTCTATGAGGGAAAAATCGCCGAGATGGCTACCGGTGAGGGCAAGACCCTGGTAGCAACGTTGGCGGCATACCTCGTTCATCTGAGCGGAAGAAAGGTGCACATCGTGACGGTCAACGATTATCTGGCCAAGCGCGACGCCGAATGGATGGGACCGGTTTATGAAGCTCTGGGACTTACCGTCGGTGCGATTCAGGCAGATTTGGATACCGCCAGTGACGAGCGAAAGAATCAGTATGCCCGCGATATAACCTACGGTACGAACAATGAATTCGGCTTCGATTATCTCCGCGACAATATGAAAACGTCGACCGAGAGGATGGTCCAGGGGCCGCTGCAATATGCCATAGTCGATGAAGTCGATTCGATTCTGATTGACGAAGCCCGGACACCTCTGATTATATCAGGCCCTGCCTTCGATGATGTCACCAGATATAAAAAGGCGGACCATGTGGCAAGAAAGATTATCAGCCTTCAGAGCAGCTACGACCGCCTCAAACGGCAAATTGACGCCGCCGAGCGAACGATCGCCAACGCTCAGGGCGAGCTGGCCGAAGCAAAAAGAAGCAAAGACAACGAGCGTATGGAAAAGGCTCAGAAGGTAATTGAAAAAAGCCAGAACGAGCTTATTACCGCCGAGGCGAAGCTGGCGGAGACCACGCAATATTACGAAGTTGAATACGATAAAAAAGCGGTCCACCTTACCCACGAAGGCGTGGGAGCCGCACAGGAAGAGGCCGGGGTGGGTTCATTTTTTACAGGCTCGAATATGGAATGGCCGCACCTGCTGGAGCAGAGCCTTCGTGCTCACGTGACGTTCGAGAAGGAAAAGGATTATGTCGTCATGGAAGGCAAGGTCATTATCATCGATGAGTTTACCGGCCGGTTGATGCATGGCCGGCAGTGGTCCGACGGGCTCCATCAGGCCGTCGAGGCGAAAGAAGCTGTCACCGTCAAAGAAGAAAGCCAAACGCTTGCCACTATCACGCTGCAGAACTTCTTCAAACTATATCACCCAACGGACAAGATGACTGAAGCCAATGAGAATCAGTACAGGAAAAACTGCAGGCTCGATAATCCGATAGCGGGAATGACCGGCACCGCCGCAACCGAGGCCGAAGAGTTTAAGAATATCTACAAACTCGAAGTTGTGGAGATACCGCCCAACAAACCCTGCATTCGAGACGACCGGGAGGACGCAATATATAAAGCGATGTCCGAGAAGTTTAATGCGATAATGGAAGAGATAAATAAAGTCAGCGCCTCCGGTCGACCGGTCCTTGTGGGAACGACAAGCGTAGAAAAAAACGAAGCGCTTTCGGCGGCACTTGAGAAGAATTTCGGCCTTGAACACGAGGTCCTCAATGCCAAGCAGCACGCCAGGGAGGCGCAGATCGTTGTCAAGGCCGGTCACCAGCACCAAAGCCGAAGCGGTAAAATGCTAGGCAACATAACTATCGCAACAAACATGGCGGGCAGAGGCACCGACATCAAACTCGGCGACGGCGTCGCCGAAATCGGCGGACTCCACGTACTTGGCACCGAGCGGCACGAAGCAAGAAGAATCGACAATCAGCTTCGGGGACGGTGCGGCAGACAGGGTGACGCAGGCTCCAGTCAGTTCTTTTTAAGCTTTGACGACGACCTGATGCGAATCTTTGCGCCGGAGTGGACCGTCAAGGCGCTTTCCTGGATTGGCTGGGAAGAGGGAGAACCAATCTATCACAAGAGGATAAGCAAGGGAATCGAAAAGGCACAAAAGAAGGTCGAAGAGAAAAACTTCGAGGTACGCAAGAGCCTGCTCGAATATGACGAGGTGATGGACTACCAGCGCAAAATCTTCTACTCGCGCAGGCGGCAGATTTTAGCCGGTAAAAATCTTAAAAAAGTCATCACCGAAATGATCGAATCGGCCATCGAAACAAGCTGTAAGAACATACTTAGTGACACCTATTCCCGCAAGTGTATTATCGAGTGGGCAAGGACCAATTTCGGCGTTGACCTGAAGCTGCAGGATATTTCCGATGCCAAGGTAGAGCAGATTGAAAAACTGATAAAGCAACGGGCAAAAGATGATGCCTCCAATAACATATCGCTCTCGATGGGGGAATATCTGGAAGACTACAACGACACGCAGACCTGGGACATCTCAGGTTTAAGTAAATGGGCCATGAGTGCCTTCCAGGTTAGTATGAGCCCGGGCAAAATCAAGCACCAGTCGCCGGAAGAGATCGAGGAGCAGTTGATTTCCGCTGCTGCCGAGCAAATCGACAAAAAAGATTGCTCGCAGTTGGTCGAATTTCTGAAGGAAGATTTTTCCGTCCGCAAAATTGCCGAATGGGCACGAGCCAAATTCGATATAAGATTAGACGTCACGGAGCTTGTTAATGTCACTGCCTCTGAAATCCGTGAGCGGCTTACCGAACAGGCCGCGGCAAAATATAAGCAGCGTGAGATTGAGTATCCCGTCGAGTTTGCGATGAATATGGTTTATGGTCCGCAGGGACCGAACGTTTATGCGTTCGAAGCGCTCGCCGACTGGGCCAATAAAAAATACAACGCCGGTTTGTCGGCCGAGCGAATACAAGACACCAAACCCCGGGCGTTACAGAAACAACTGCTCGAACTGAGCCAGAGTTTTAACGACGGCGAATTAGACAAGGAGCTTTCTGATAAGATTGCCAGCTTGAAAACTACCGAGCTGGTTAGATGGGCTAACGAGAGATTCGAAGCATCATTGACCGAGGAAGACTTGCCCGATGACGGTCCGGAACTAAAAGAGAACCTGTCCGAGTTAGCGAGAGAATTTTTGCGTGCCGAGCTGAGCGAGCTTGAAAAATATGTTCTGATTCAGGTTTACGACAGCACCTGGAAAGACCATCTCTATTCGATGGACCATCTAAAGAGCAATATTTGGATGCGTTCCTGGGCCGAGAAGGATCCGAAGACCGAATTCAAACGTGAAGGCTCACGGATGTTCGAGGAGATGCTCGATACGATTGAGGACCGGGTGACGAATATGATCTTCAAAGTTCGTTTGGAATCCGGCGCCAGGGCAAGAAATGTCTGGAACGTTAGCGCAACGAGCCATGACGAGGTCGGCCAGTTCGCAATGGCCGAGCGCCAGCGGGCCGCCGCCCAGGCACCTCAGGGTGAGCAGAAAGTAAAACAGATAAAGCTGAACCAGCCCAAGGTTGGACGAAACGAACCGTGCCCGTGTGGCAGCGGAAAGAAATATAAAAAATGCTGCGGTGCAAACACGCAGCGGTAATCTTAATAAGGAGACGCAAATGTTTAACGGTATATTTCACATTCCCCGACCCGCCAATGAACCATGTCTGCAATATGCGCCCGGCAGTCCGGAACGCGCCGAATTATCTGCAAAGCTTAATGAGATGCTGAGCCAGCAAATAGAAGTGCCGATGATAATCGGCGGCGAAGAAGTGCGCAACGGCAACCTTGCTGATATTCGATGTCCGCACGACCATCAGCACCTGTTGGGCCGATATCACCAGGCCGACGGAGAATTCGCTATCAAGGCCGTAGATGCTGCGCAAAAGGCGAAAAAAGAATGGGGCAGAATGCCCTGGGAATCCAGGGCTGTCGTGCTGCTCAAGGCGGCCGAATTGCTGGCGGGCAAATATCGCCAGACACTTAATGCCGCCACCATGCTCAATACGAGCAAGACGCCGAACCAGGCGGAAATCGATTCCGCGTGCGAGCTGATAGACTTCTGGCGCTTCAATCCTCATTTCATGGAAGAGGTATACGGTGACCAGCCTATGTCCTCGCCGGGTGTGCTGAACTATATGGAACATCGTCCGCTGGATGGATTTGTTCTGGCGCTGACGCCGTTTAACTTCGCATCAATAGCCGGCAACCTTCCGACGGCACCGGCGCTTATGGGTAACACGGTGGTCTGGAAGCCGGCATCGGCAGCGGTTCTGCCGGCGTACTTTATTATGAAAATCCTGGAAGAGGCAGGTATGCCGCCCGGAGTTATCAATATGGTGCCGGGTCCCGGCCCTGTCGTCGCCCCGCCGGCACTGGACGACGTGCGACTCGGCGGCATCCACTTTACCGGAAGCACTTATGTTTTCTCGACAATCTGGCTGGCAGTTGGTAAAGATATTCGAAAATACGTCGCATATCCTCGGATCGTTGGCGAGACCGGCGGAAAAGATTTAATATTCGCGCACGCAAGCGCCGATACCGAGGCCCTCGTGACTGCTTTAGTACGAGGGGCGTTCGAATACCAGGGCCAGAAGTGTTCGGCTGCTTCACGGGCGTACATCCCTGACTCGACCTGGCCGCAGGTCAAAGAGTTACTGCTAAGCGAGATCGCCACTATTAAGATGGGCGATATCACCGATTTCAGTACTTATATGGGAGCGGTCATCGATAAAAAGGCCTTTGATACTATTACCGAGTATATTGAATACGCCAAGAATTCGCCCGATATGGATATTATCACCGGCGGCGGAAGCGATGATTCGAAGGGATACTTTATCGAGCCGACCGTTGTGGTAAGCAATGACCCGAAATCCAAATTGATGGCTGAAGAAATTTTCGGGCCGGTATTGACGATTCACGTTTATCCGGAAGGCGAATATGACCGGATGCTGGAGGTGTGTGACCAGACGTCACCATACGCTCTGACCGGTTCGATATTCGCTCTGGACCGCGGCGCGATTGTCAAGGCGATGAACGAGCTACGCCACTCGGCGGGTAATTTCTACGTTAACGATAAACCTACTGGTGCCGTCGTAGGCCAGCAGCCATTCGGCGGCTCACGTGCTTCGGGTACGAACGACAAGGCCGGCAGCTGGCTTAATCTCGAAAGATGGGTCTCGCCACGCACCATCAAGGAGACGTTCCTGCCGCCGAAAAACTTCCGCTATCCGTACATGGCCGAGTAATAAAAATAAGTCCAGGCCACAGATGCATATCGAAATAAAGCCCCCGGCACAGGTCCGGGGGCTAATCTTTATATTTGAAATCCGCAATATAGTCGAGAAGTCCGGCATTTTCGGCATAGGGCGTCCCCAAGTGACTTGATTCGGTGACAATAATTTGGTATATTAGAATCTGAGGAATATTTTTGAAAAGGGGCAGGATTCCCTTGTCATGGTTGGTGCGCTGTGGATGTCCGAACGGGCAGCTACGAACGAGCTGTGGTCGGAGCCGGTCAATCTCGGGCCGACGATTAACAGCCCGGATCATGAATTAA
>CAZQXE010000059.1:13179-14796 GCA_964597115.1 uncultured Pirellulales bacterium
TGGTCGGAGCCGGTCAATCTCGGGCCGACGATTAACAGCCCGGATCATGAATTAAACCTCGCTGTTTCTGCAGGTGGTCTTGAGCTTTATTTTTACTCGAATCGTGGTGGCAGCGACTACGGACAAGATGGCGGTTTTTACCCAGGCCCACCTGATGAATTGGTAATCCCGGATTTAGACCTTTATGTAACAAAGCGTGCCTCAAGAATCGAGCCATGGGGTCCTGCTGAGAATCTCGAACGGATAAACAATAATGTTTATGATGAAATGTTACCGGATATTTCGTCCGATGGTTTAGAGCTGTATTATAAAACCGACCGTCCGGATTTTGTACGTGGATGACATCGAAGTCACCAGAGGCACACAGGACAGTTTTGGCAACTTACGAAGTTTTCTGTGCATTGGAGCCGGTAATAATCTCCAGCCGGGCAGTTTTTGGTCCGGCCTAATCGACGATGTCCGCATCCTTCGACTGGCGCTCTGGACAGGTTCTACAACCGAGCCGTGACGCCTTGATGACTAATAGCGATGCTCCAACGGAAGCTTAGGTATTGGTCATGGGCTGTGACCGCAACGCAGCCCCGCTGTGGACCTAAATAATCTTGGTTCTTAAACAAAGTCCTCATTAGACGTTGTAGTTTTTGTGTTTATCGCTAAAGCGGGCGATGGGATTCGAACCCACATTGCCGGCTTGGAAGGCCGATACTCTGCCATTGAGTTACGCCCGCAGTATAAATACTTATTGATTCCTGATTATTAATTCTCTACAATCTCATATTATCCGTTCAACAATAATTAGTCAATGGGAAATTAAAATGAGTATTTCGGAAACAGCAGCGGCGGCCAAGTCGGCCTCGATTGGCTTGGCGGCGGTGGAAACGAACACAAAAAACAATGCTCTCGCTGAGATAGCCGCAGCTATCAATCAGCACAGCGGCGAAATCATCTCAGCCAATGCCGCAGACCTTGCCGCCGCCGAAAAGAACAATCTCGCCGTGCCCCTGCTCAAGCGTCTCAAATTCGACCGCCCCAAAATCGACCAAACCATCGCCGGCATCGAAAGCCTCATCCAGCTCGCCGATCCCGTCGCCCGCACGCTCACCGCCACCGAACTCGACGCCGGCCTCCAGCTCTACAAAGTCACCTGCCCCATCGGCGTCATCGGCGTCGTTTTCGAATCCCGCCCAGACGCCCTCGTGCAAATCTCCACGCTCTGCCTCAAAAGCGGCAACGCCGTCCTGCTCAAAGGCGGCAGCGAAGCGGCCAACACCAATCGCATCCTCGCCGAGACGATTTCCGCCGCTGGCGAAAAAGCCGGCCTGCCCGCCGCCTGGCTCCAGCTCCTGCAAACGCGCCAGGACGTCGCCGAAATGCTCGCCCAGGACCAATACATCGACCTAATCATCCCCCGCGGCTCCAACGAATTCGTCCGCTACATCATGAACAACACCAACATCCCCGTCCTCGGCCACGCTGACGGCATATGTCACGTCTATGTCACCGCCGATGCCGACATCGACATGGCCGTCGCAATCACCGTCGATTCCAAGTGCCAGTACGTCGCGGTCTGCAACGCCGCCGAGACGCTGCTTGTCGATAGCAGCATTGCCGAAAAGT
>CAZQXE010000060.1:0-14483 GCA_964597115.1 uncultured Pirellulales bacterium
CTTAGAAAAAAACTTATCACTCCAGAAAAAAAAGTGTTTATTATTAAGGTACCAACCATATTTTCTAAAAAAGTAAATTTTATATTTTTTGACTATTTCTTAGTGCTTAGCTCTCGTGTGAATTTAACGATCTCGTTACATACCTTTCTTAACTAAAATCGTGCTTTTCGTATAAAATACATCGATTTCATCTTTTCGATATAAGAAACCTACAGACCTCATTCTTTTTATATTTACCATACTTACTATCTTCTCATCAAGGCTAATCTCCAGAATGTTCATTATTTCTTAAAAAATGCATGAAATTAATTAAAAATCTCGTCTTTTTCGGCTATTAGAAACAGATTATTATTTCGGCTAAAAAGACTTTCATCTTTTCAAATACACGCATTTTTGTACGAATTATTCAAATATTTTATATAAATCATTTTTTCAATTATTCCACATTTTTACTATTTCGTTATAATTTTTTTCTTCTTAAAAATTATATTTCATCTTAATTACCCTAAACTTCTCAATTTGATAAGTACGTACATTTAATCCACATTGAATAATTAATCATTCTCGATTTCTTTAATTTCTCTGCTTCTTAATTTCATAAAAAAAATAAAAGTAAAGATATTCGTCCCATAAGAACTTTCTTACATTGATAATATATCGAAATAATAAGTTTTTTTCAAAAAAGCATTCTATTGCCTATTTCTGCTAATCTATCCATATTAACATTGCCGATAAAAGTTATAATTCGTACAAGGACGATTACAAGGAGAATTGAAATTATGCAAACTTTAACAGAGCAGCGTAAGGAAAGCCGGAGCAATGTTTCCTGGCCCGTGAGTGTTTGGATACCTGAAGCAAATAGATTTTTTAATGGACGCAGCTGTAATATCAGCAAAACAGGTGTTTTTATAACGCTCCCAGCAACCACACCTATTCGTACCGGCCATATCGTGGAGTTAAATTTTCCACGATCAGAAACTCTGGCGAAGGAAAAGGGACAGTTTGCTCGTATCAAATGCGGTAAAGTCATTAGAGTCGACCGTAATAATTTACTTGAAGACGCTGAGATCGGTGTGGGAATTGCCTTTCATTAATATCGATACGCAAAATTGTGTATCGTTATAATAAATTTTAAAGAGTCTGTGGCTATCGGTCGAGCGGGGCAATGAAAAAAGCAAAGACTGATGACGGTTAAATGTCATCAGTCTTTTTGCATGCGCTCTTTACAAGTCACATTTATTTGAATTCCGTTGTCCTGTTATCATTATTCATAAAGCAATTTAACGCCGTCGGAAATTACGTGCATTCTGCTTAAACCGTTGTTAAAATTGAAATTGTGAAAACTCTACATGTAAAGACAAATATTGTTAATAATGAGAAAATAATCGATAAACTAGTTTCAGAAAAACCAATCCTGGAAATTCGTGATTGTGGACTCTGCGAATACCGTAAGCTTCTACAATTACAGCACATACTAAGCGATAAAAGACGTCAGAATAAAATACCTAATACGGTTTTAATCGTTGAGCATCCTGCAGTCATTACTCTCGGCGCACGACAAAGTGCAAACAAATTGATGATTAGTCGAAATGATCTTGCACAAAAAGAAATCGATGTAGTTGAAATACGAAGAGGCGGCGGTACGACAGCACATAATCAGGGCCAGCTTGTTTTCTATCCTATACTCAATCTTAAACAGTTGGGTTTTGGAATCAGCGAATACGTCAGAGAACTCGAATCCATTGGAGCAAAATTGATTAAACTTTTAGGCATACACAGTACAAGACGAAAAGGCTTTCCCGGTTTATGGGTCGGCCCAAGAAAAATCGCTTCCATCGGCGTTCGGGTATCAAAGTTTATTACTTATCATGGAATGGCAATTAACATACAAAATGACCTGAGCATTTTCGATTTTATTATTCCCTGCGGTTTAGAAGATATTGAAATGACATCTGTGCTGAAAGAAACCAGCAAGCAACATTCTATGAAACAGATAAAGAGAAACCTAGCCCAGTTGCTTATAGAACACTTTTCATCAGTCACAGCATAAAATGATAGAACACACAGTAAAAAGTATAAAACAGGGGAAAAGCAAGTTGCCAACCTGGTTGCGTAGACCTTTACCGGCAAACAGTGCTTTTCAGCATACTGAAAAAGTTCTAAGCTCCTTATCTCTGGAAACTATATGCAGCAATGCAAACTGTCCCAATAGAGGCGAATGTTGGGCGAGAGGAACAGCAACAGTTCTTATCTTGGGTAACGTCTGTACACGAAACTGCAAATTCTGCTCTGTCTCTTCCGGCAAACCCGTACCACCTGATCCAACCGAGGCGTTGCGCTTAGCAGAAATGGCAAGACAATTGAAGCTCAAATACCTGGTAATTACCAGCGTTAATCGTGATGACCTACCGGATGGAGGCGCAAAACATTTCCGCGATTGTATAATGATGGTCAGACGACAGTGCCCTGATATTAATTTTGAAATACTGACACCTGACTTCCGCGACTGCCAGACTAAGGCCCTGGAAATTCTGCATTTTTGCCTGCCTTTTGTTTTCGCCCACAACGTCGAAATGGCTCCATCACTATACCATATTGCCAGAGCCGGTGGAGACTATCACATATCTCTAAATCTACTCAAAATGGCCAAAGAAAACTATGACAATGTACAAACTAAATCTTCAATTATGCTCGGCTTGGGAGAAACCGACTCTGAGGTTGAACAGGTATTGAAAGATTTAATCAATGTCGGCTGTGATAGAGTCACTATCGGCCAATACTTAAAACCATCAAACAATTCTCTTGATGTTGTTGAATACATTAATCCAGAGAAGTTTAGTTGGTGGAAAAAGAAAGCAATTAAGCTGGGATTTTCCTGGGTCTGCGCCTCACCATACGCCCGCAGTTCATATTTCGCAGAGAAAACAAGCTCTCAATAGCGATAAATGTAATAAAAGCGTTCCCACAAATTCAAACTCATACTCATCAATATCCTTCGCTCATTTCTATTGTTATTTTTATTCTTGTTATCCGTTAAAGATGTGTCATAATTTAAATAATACGTAAAGGTTCCTAATGAACCTAAACCAAATGGGGCTTTTTCCGGTGGGGGGAAATCAATCCCATGAACAAGTCAGTCCGCCTAAAACACAGGGGGGCTGTGCTTATCGTATCAATGATATTTGTGCTTATTTTTTCCGCACTGGCTCTCAGCACTGCAACACTCAGCGGTACAAATATGCAGTTAGCGGAGAATCAGCACAAAGCCGATTGCGCCAGAGCTTGTGCCGAATCCGGACTTGAGGTGGTTCGCTTCTGGCTAAACCGAGTTTCGATATCCGGTAACACAGCACCCAGTCAAAGACTAAATCAAATCGCAATCTCTTTTGTAAGTGAGTTATCAACCAACGATATCACAAATATAGCTTACAACTACGATGGCTCAACCATAGACATACCAAACGTGACACTCAACTCAGATTTGAATCAATACTTCTCGGCAACGATATCACAAATTGACAATGATACATTACAAGTGGATGTCACCGGGACATACGGTTCGATAACACGAACGATAAGAATCTACTACAGATTTGGAAACAGAGCAAATACAGTCTTCAACTATGGAGTAGCATCCAAAGGACCTTTGTCTTTAACCGGCAATGTAGAACTTGATGGAGTAAACATTTCCGTTGAGTCAAATGCCTATATCGAAAGTGAAGATTCCATTCTGGCCTTGTCCATAACAGGCAACTCCCAAATAGCAGGAAATGTAAAAATCGCCAATCCAATTGCCGTAGTAAACCTACAGGGAGGCAACGCCGGTATAGGCGGTGAAACAGGTCAGGACGCGATAGATAATCACGTCGAATTTGGCGCACCACCAACAGAATTTCCAGAGCCTAATCCTGCCTATTTCGAGCCATACGTCACTAACGTTGTAGATTCAAACACTGACACATCCTCAGACGCAACGTTTGAAAACATAAGAATATTAGCCGGAACCGACCCCAATTTTTCCGGTGACGTAATTCTCAAAGGCGTTGTATATATCGAAACACCGAACGTTGTGGCATTTACAGGAAATGCTAACCTGACTGCTATAGTAGTTGGGGATGGCGATTGGACGGACGATTCCGCTACAAACCAGATTAGCTTCCTGGGTAATGTGGAAAGCTCCCCTGTCAGTGAACTTCCTGACGAGGAGCAATTCGAAGGGCTTCAAGATGAAACCGGCACATTCGTAATGGCGCCCGGCTTTCATGTATCGTTCGGTGGAAATTTCTCAGCTCTTTGTGGCGCGATAGCCGGCAATGGCATCGAATTTCACGGTAACGCCGGTGGAATTATCAATGGCTCAATAATCAACTACTCCAATGAAGAGATGTCTCTGGCAGGAAACAGTGACCTCTACTTCAATCGCTCGGGCATTGACGAGATACCAACCGGATTTATGCCGGAAATAATCCTACGCTATGATCCTGCCTCGTATTCCGAAGTCACGCTATAACCTTAGCTCTTAATATTCACCTCGGATGTACCATTACCTCACTCTATATTCACCAACTCTCTACAAGTTAGACACATCTCTTTGCATTAATGCGATATATTTGTTATGTTTTAATCAGCACAGAGAAGTTTTTCAAGAACATATCCAAGTGGCGTGTTTTCCGGTGGGGGGAAAATGAAGCCCGCAAAAAAGTCAGTCAATTCAAAGCGCAGAGGTTCCGTACTAATCATATCACTAATATTTCTACTTGTATTTTCCGCTCTGGCTGTATCGACGGCCACGCTGTCCGGAACTAACTCACAGGTTGCAGATAATCAGCGAAAAGCTGATTGCGCAAGGGCGTGTGCCGAATCCGGACTTGATGTGGTTCGTTTCTGGCTGAATCGCGTCTCGATACCCGGCAGCACAGCTCCCAGTCAAAGACTAAATCAAATCGCAAACTCTCTTCAAAGTGAGTTATCAACCAATTATATCACTAACATAATAATTTATTACAATGGTTCAACAATAGACATACCGAGCGTCACATTAAACTCAGACACAAGCCAATCCTTTTCGGCCACGATAATAACAATTGACAATGACACATTACAAGTGAATGTTTACGGGACATATGGCTCGATAACACGCATTATAAGAGTCAACTACGGCTTTGGAACCAGAGCAAATACAGTCTTCGACTTCGGTGTAGCAACGAAAGGACCTTTGTCCTTATCCGGGAACATAGAACTTGATGGAGTAAATATATCTGTTGAGTCAAATGCCTATATCGAAAGCGAAGACTCCATCCTGGCCTTGTCCATAACAGGTAACTCCCAAATAGCTGGAGAGGTAAAAATCGTTAATCCAATTGGAATAGTAGACCTACAGGGAGGCCAGGCCGGTATTGGCGGTGAAACGGGTCAGGATGCGATAGATAATCACGTAGAATTCGGTGTCCCACCAACGGAATTTCCGGAGCCTTATCCCGCCTATTTCGAGCCTTATGCAACCAACATTGTAGATTCGAACACTGATACATCTTCAGATGCAACTTTCGAGAATATCATAATACTAGCTGGAACTAATCCTACTTTTTCCGGCCACGTGACTCTCAAAGGTGTTGTGTTTATCGAAACACCGAATGTAGTTTTATTTACGGGTACCACCGATATGACCGCAATAGTAGTTGGTGACGGCGACTGGACGGACGATTCCGCTACAAACCAGATTAGCTTCCTGGGTAATGTACAAAGCATACCTGTAAGCGAACTGCCTTGCGAGGAACAATTTGCAGAACTCCGCGACGAAACAGGTACATTCCTAATGGCGCCCGGATTTCACGTATCGTTAGGTGGCAGTTTCACAACACTAAGCGGCGCGATAGCCAGCAATGGCATCGAATTTCACGGCAACGCCGGCGGAATAATCAACGGTTCAGTAATCAACTACTCCAACGAAGAAATGTCTCTCTCCGGTAACAACGACCTTTATTTCAATCGCTCGGGCATTGGTGATGTTCCTGCCGGATTTGTGCCGGAAATAATCCTGTACTATGACCCCACATCGTATTCCGAAGTCATGCTGTAATCCTAATCTGCAACATCTTATTGGACATTTACTTGCCATTCTTAATATATGCACCGGTGCTTTACAAATTGATTTCACATCTTTGTTTTTTGCCAAATATTTATTATACTTTAATTGGAAATATAGAAGTTCCGAGAACATTCTTTAAGTAGGATTTTACGGTGGGGAGAAATGAAATCCGCAAAAAAATCATTTTGCCGAAAGCGCAGAGGGACTGTGCTCATCATATCGATGATATTCGTCCTTATATTTTCTGCTCTCGCCGTTTCTATGGCCACTTTATCCAGCTCTAACAGCCAGCTTGCCTCGAATCAGCATAAGGTAAACTCCGCCCTAACAGCAGCCCAATCCGGCCTAGATTGCGGAAAATATATCGTCGCAACTATCACATTACCCGAGACCGGGCAAAATTTTGTCACTGACGAGCAAGCCAACCAGGTCTGGACCGATCTCTGCCTGCATCTTCAGAATACCTCTCTTGACGGACAGACTGTATCGGCTGCCACTCGCTTCAACAACCTTATCGGGAACGGTGACCAGATAATCACCTCTGCAATCAGTTTCGGGGCTCCAAATGCAGAATTCATAATCAGGTTTTACCGTTATGACACTGACCCGCATATGATCAGACTGGAGTCAACAGGGACCGACGGTCCGGTAACCAGACAAGTAAGAGTCGATATGGATATTGAAAAAGACGAAGATATCCTACACTATGCTATTGCCAGCAGAGGCCGAATGTGGCTTACCGGCGATACGACAATTCACGGCGACGTATTCAGCTCATGGGACCGTCCTGAGATATCGCCTTACAATATGACCAGTGACTCGGCGGTAATCGGTACAATTAACACAGTTTTGGAACGTCAAGATATTGAAGACAACGGCTATCAGCTCGAAACCCTGGATCCCAACGGAAAACCCATCGACGCAAACGGCACTCCATTAGTTGGAAACTATGAAGACCGATACTACAGCCCCGACGACGAAGTTCAGGCGTACCACGAAAACATTAAATACGATCCGAATCTTGATAATATGCCGGGCATGGATATATCCGATTATGACACCTCACTCTACGAGGACTACACCAGCGGCAATATCCCAACCCCCTCTGCCAGCCGTTATTACGGAGATGATGAATCACTCGAGTATCTTTCCACCACTTGTGGAACTTTATGGCGCTATGAGCGTTTTCCTCATGATTCGGGCAATTATACCACAGGCGGTGGCACCCAATTCAAAAGATACATCTACAAGGATCAGACATTCACCGATATGAAACTTACCAATAACAGGAATGCGCTATTTATAAACTGCACATTCGAAGGCGTATTGTATATCGACTGCAGTCAGACGAGCAGCAGCTATGCTAACAACGTGCGTTTCGACAACTGCGCGTTCAACGGTACGATAATCAGCGATACGCCCCAGTACTTTAACTGGCAGAAGAATTGTCTCTACTTCACGGGTGAAGCTACTTTCGACAATACATCCGGAATACAGGAAGCCACAATACTGGCGCCACATTTCAATGTCAACCTCGGAAATACAAACCCGGAACAAAGTGACAACAACATACTTACCGGCGCGATAATCGGCGGCATCGTCGACGTGCGCGGTAATGCACAAATCTACGGAACGATTGTTTCGATGTGCGATACGACACAGTGGTCTTCCGGATATGTAACCAATATCGGCGCTACGCTCGAGGACGGAGGCTCCGAAACAACCGAGCTGGGTGACATCGGTGTCATCGAGATAACACCAGACGAAGACCAGATGCTGCCCAGCGGTATCACTAACCCTATCGTCATTAAGCCTTTGCAGGACACTTATTGTGAAGGATAATTAAAACTGCCGGATTTTTAGAAGATATGAACTGACACGAGAATTCTTACAATTACTCAAAGGAATATAAAATGAAAAAGTTAGTTATAAATGCGCTGGTACTTGGATTGTTCCTGGCGGCAACATTCATAATCGGAACAAACACAAGCTGGGCCTGCAAATCTGGTTACATGCAGATCACGACTTCGGACGATGATCCTAACGACCCGGCTCCTGCACCCGTGCCTGAGATTGTCCCCGCAGGTAAAGATATCATTTACCTTGAGGATGACCCTAATGAGCCGAACGAGCCGGAAGAACCGAACGAGCAGGTACCTGAATAATTATCAAGTAATCTCCCAATGAGCGTATTCACCATTGAAAGTAATATAACCAGCATTCTTCAAGGTACCTGAACTGTCAATTGAAAAGGCCGGATAAAACCATACCGGCCTTTTTAATTATAACTACCAACACCCCCTTATAAACCTTTCCGGCTCGTTAAGCTTGCAGAGCTCGTGACAGTTTCACCGATTGCAATATAAGAGCAATAAAATCATGTCCTTGTTCTCTTCTATTTTTTCCCTTGAAAATCCCGCTTAATTAGTATAGATTAACCATTAGTAAACATGCAGGCGCAATCATAGTGGATTTATTTTTCAGGCTGAAAATTTGACTGTTTTGAGAGGACAGGAAATGAAAAGTATAGCATCAGCGGTTTTAGTTTTAGCTTTTTGTCCGATTTTCTGTCAGGCCCAGATTATTAATTCAGACCCTCTCCCTTCACCGATAACTACAGAAAACTCCGTGGAGACCTGCCTTAACAGCAGGTACTCGCAGCATTCCCTGTACGGCACCGCCGGTATCCAACAGATAAGTAACATCGTATGGGCTGCAGGAAAAGCTCCTTTCACCGGAACTCAAAGAGATATATACGTCCTTACACCAACAGCTACATATTTATATGATCCAAATAGCCACACATTAAGTTGGCATTCAAGTGAAGCGAGGGATGACGGTGCCTTCGCGATTAGATATGAAAGCGAGCGTGATTTCGACACCGGCGTTTCGTTTATGCCGGCATTGCTTGCGGCTGTTTCTCTATGCAACAGCACTGAATCAACCGTAGCAAGCTGCCCAAAAGGAATTGGGTATCCGAAGGCAAGACTGATTTTCGGAGTACAGCCGGTTAGTGCGCTGACAACTGAATTGGCAGTGCATTGTTCTGTGCCGGAAGGCGAGCCTGGATGGCTGCCGGACCCTGCTACATCGGGCAATAAAAGCCTCGAAGAAGTTTTAGCTAATCTGAATTACGTTAGCAATTTTTCGCAAACGAATTTAACATTGCAGCAAATCTCTCAGATTCTCTGGGCCGGATATGGTTGCACACCCCACACACCAAGCGGCAAGGCAGGTTTAACTGTTCCTTCTGCCTGGGCGAACTATTATTTGACCCGGAGCATTTATTTGGCGAATGAAAATGGTGTTTTTCATTTTCATAATAGAAATCCGAGCACAAACTTGTCTACTCGGGACCATAGAATCGAGCTATTAGGCTCTTCAGGCGGCAGAGGCAGTCGGCAACCTGCTGATGATGAAGATAGTCCGCAGTCTGCCGATGTTAGAGATGCTCTGCGATCCACCGTTAGTGGTTTACCCGAAGCGCCTTGTTATATCGTACTGTGTCTTAGCTCTTCTGACGTGGGAGAAGAGTACGCTCGCCTGGAAGTCGGTTTCGTAGCCGTCAACATGCTCATCCAGGCGACTGCAATTGATTTAGGATGTCACTTTAAGTCCGCACTAACCTCGGAAGAACAGACAAGTATCCAAGCCGCCACAAATATACCAGCATCATACATCCCACAGGCAATAGTCAGCATAGGCCCGATAGAAGTCCTCGTCACTATTTCTGTAGCGCTTCAGGGAGAGGACCGTCCTGATGCAGGATGGGCTACTCCTTTGACCGTCAAGTTCTTTACACCGGGAACTGATGCATTGAATGATACTCCGACCTATGAATTCAACTTAACCACTACTAAATCTGCTGCTGGGGACACAGCTGTCTGCAAAGCTACAGGTATTGCGCCGGGCACTTATGATATCACCGTGCTGGGCGAATCGACTCTGATGAATGTCAAGAAAAGCGCAGTAATTTCAGCACCAAACACATCGGTAGATATGAGCACACTACTGGAAGGCAACTCAAACCAGGACAACACAGTAAACCTTGAAGATTTCGCAATCTTCTCGAAGTACTGGCTGGCATCCAAAGCTAAGTCCGAGTATAACATCATGGCGGATTTCGACCGCAATGAACTCATTAACATAGCTGACCTTTATCTGTTGGCAGCCAATTGGCTGAAAAGTTCGCCGATAGAAATAGCGCCTTAATTCTGCCGATAGACATCAAACGAGCAAAATAATGAGTATCAGCATTTATACTCTTGTGCGCTTTTTCAGGTTTTAGCTCTTTAGTTCTTACCTTCAATCGTGTATCATTCAGTTTTTAATAAAGGAAGACTCTTAAATAAACTATGGCAAGCGAACTTAAAAACTCGTTAACTACCGATGGCAATTGGCTTATCGAAGCTTTTGCGGAAGACTCCGCAAGCCTTGAAGCGTATTTATATAACGAAAACAACACATTATTTGAAAATCAAAACGAATTTAAACTTCCCGATGTAATCGGCATCCTGCCAATTCGAAATATCGTCGCTTATCCCGGTACGGTAACGCCGCTGGCCATAGGTCGAAAAAGAAGTAAAGCCCTGCTTGCCCATACCACTGCCAACAAATCCATCATAGGACTGCTCACGCAACGCAATCCCGAAATCGACAGGCCGGATTTCGACCAGCTATATTCAATCGGAACCGCAGCTTCGATCCTGAAAGTCATTAAACTGCCCCAGGGCCAGATACATGCAGTAGTGCACGGTATATCTCGATTCGAAATAATTAAAAAGGTAGCAACAAAACCTTATCTGAAAGCCAGGGTCCGGCCGCTCAGCGCCAAAGTAAGGATGACAAAGAAGCTCCAGGCTCTTATCGTCAGCGTTCGCCAGGCAGCCAATCGCCTTATCACTTTAAGTCCCCACGTGCCTGAAGAAGCATCGGTGCTGCTGGAAAATATAGAAAATCCTTCCGCCCTGGCAGACTTTTTGGCAGCCAATCTCAGTCTCGACATTCCAAGCAAGCAGCAATTGCTCGAAGAGCTTGACGCGGGCAAACGCCTCGAACAAATATCCGTCGCCCTGGCAAACCAACTGGAAGTGCTTGAGCTAAGTCATAAAATTCAGGGCCGGGTTAGAGATTCCATCGACAAGACCCAGCGGGAATACTTCCTGCAGGAACAGCTAAAGGCCATTCAGACCGAGCTTGGCCAAAAAGACATAAGAACAGAAGAGCTAAAACAAATCAGCCAAAATATCGTAAAAGCCAAGATGCCTACAAAGGTCGAGCATGAGGCACTTCGCGAATTAGACAGACTAAGCAAGATACCCCCTGCTTCACCGGAATACAGCGTAATCCGTACATATCTGGATTGGGTCTGCGAGCTGCCCTGGTCGATTCAAACCAAAGACCAGCTCGATATCAACAAGGCCCAGCGGATACTAAACGCCGATCACTACGATTTGCGGAAAGTAAAAAAACGCATCCTCGAATTCCTTGCAGTCCGTAAGTTGAATCCGACGGGTAAAAGCCCCATACTCTGTTTCGTCGGACCGCCCGGTGTGGGAAAAACTTCACTCGGCAAATCCATTGCTCGAGCAATGGGAAGAAAATTTGTCCGCATATCGCTCGGCGGCATAAGAGATGAAGCCGACATCCGCGGACATCGTAGGACCTACATAGGAGCCTTGCCCGGCAGAATATTGCAGGAACTGCGAAAGTGCAGCAGTAAAAATCCGGTATTCATGCTGGACGAATTAGACAAGATCGGCAGCGATTTCAGAGGTAACCCGGCAAGTGCCCTGCTGGAAGTGCTCGACCCTGAGCAAAACTTCAGCTTCACTGACCATTATCTCGACCAGCCGTTTAATTTATCTTCCGTCATGTTCATCGGTACTGCAAATTATACAGAGCCTGTCCCGCCGGCACTGCGCGACAGAATGGAAGTCATCGAGCTGCCGGGTTACACCGAGACCGAAAAACTCAATATCGCAAAAAAATATCTCGTTCCCCGCCAGCTAAAAGAGCACGGCTTAGACAAAAACCGCTGCATCATTAAAGACGATGCAATACTTGCAATAATAAATGGCTACACACGCGAGGCAGGCGTGCGAAACCTCGAGAGAAATATCGCCGCCATCTGCAGAGCAGTTGCTACCAAAATTGCAAAGAAGCAAAAACGACGAGCAACAATAAGTAAAAAAGACCTTATAAAAATCTTAGGCCCTGTTCAATTCGAATCGGAATTAGCCTTGCGAACCGGCATACCCGGCGTTGCGACCGCTCTGGCATATACACCTGTCGGCGGCGAACTGCTATTTATAGAATCCGCCTCTATGCCCGGCAAAGGCCGGCTGCAACTAACAGGACAAATCGGTGAGGTTATGAAGGAAAGTGCCCAGGCTGCGTTTTCCATCATAAAAGCAAACGCCGGGAAGCTAAAAATTGACGCCGACAGATTCAGCAAATTTGATTATCACATCCACGTGCCGGCTGGTGCAATCCCCAAGGACGGTCCCAGTGCCGGCGTAGCAATGTTCACATCACTGGTCAGTCTGATTCTCGGTAAACCTACCTGGCCTGATGTAGCGATGACCGGAGAAATAACCCTGCGTGGGTTGGTTCTGCCGGTTGGCGGCCTGAAAGAAAAAATCTTAGCCGCAAAACAAGCCGGCATTAAAACAGTAATCCTTCCGGCAAGAAATAAAAAAGATATCCCCGAAATCCCTGCCGAAGCTAAAAAAGGCCTGAAATTCCAATTCGTCAAAAACACAAAAGAAGCGTTGGAAATTGCGCTCAACACCAACTAAATCTATAATCCCCTGTGAATATCTTCCAATATGCTTTTACTGTCGTATGGCTTGACAAAGTGTTCGTAGTCCTCGGGAGCAATAAATCCGCCAACTCTTTTAGCAACCTTCTTAGTGTTTACCATTTTTTCCGACAATTTCTCACATATAAAATTATCGCAATGTGCACAGTTTGGCAAGCCACGCTCCATAGCACATGGACGCACTTTGCACTCTGAGTCAATACGGCGGGGATTGCTGCTGTCGTCCGCCAGGCATCCATCACAATAAATTTCCTCAGCCGGTATTCGAAAGCCGTAGTGTTTAAACCATCCGTCACTGACTTTTTTCCTGTCATCATCGCATGTGATATTGTCTTTGTAAGCCAGGCATAACTCACAGCGATAACCGCAAAAACTAATTGTCCCTTCCATAACAAATCCCTTCCGCAAAATTAACCACACTGCTCGTCAATTTAAGTAATCATCTGTCAGAGTTTCCGAGCAAAAAGTTCCAAACACGCTCTTGTTGATTTGAATGCGACCTCGTTAAACGACACCTTCAAAGGATCAATTAAAAGCAATTCCGCTATTTCAGTTTTATCGTAATCCGCCGGAAGCATATCTATTTTGGAATAGAAAAATAAATCACACGTGTGATAACGCACACCTTTATATTCATAAATATTCGGATATGAGCCAATGTATTTCAGCGTCCCGATATTTATTTTCAGCTCTTCTTTTATTTCTCTTCTTATTGCCTCTTCGGCGGTTTCTTTGGGATCCACAAAACCACCCGGCAAATCCAGCTTGCCCTTACACGGCTCATTGTTTCTTTTAATTAAGATTATCTTTCCATCGTATTCCAATATTGCCGCAGCAGCCGCAGCAGCATTATGATAATATGTAAAGGAACATGCCTTACAACTTGACTTTTTGACACCATCAAAAAATATATCAGACGATTTACAACGAGGACAGTAGTTAAAAACATTCATTTCTTTAATATTACTCATTTAAACCCGCTCCGGATATCTGCTCTCATATTTTTATGCCGAATTTTTCTAACTCTTTTACTCCCTCTTGTGTAGCATAGTATTTTGCACCTCTTGACTTGCCTTCCTGAATCAGCCATCCCTGTTTGACGCAATAGTCCAGAAATCCCCCGCCGATAGCAAATGGATTAACAGCTTTTGTCCCAGCCTTCTCTTGGCTGCTCTGAGGTGCATCATGCTTCTCGTGCCACTTTTTATCTTCTTCTTCGCTGACACCCATCTTCTCCATAAGCTCCTGATGTTCCTACTCCGTCATTTCTCGATGCTCTTTGTGCCATTTTTCATGTTCGGCTTCTGTCATTTCCATGCCCATATGTTCGAATTTCTTATCCATTTCTCTACCTTTGTTCTTTGACATTCTCAATTCCTCGCAATAGCCCCGGCCACTTTTAGGACATCCAGCATTTCGGTTACGTCGTGGACACGAATGACTGAAACACCCGCGGCGGCACATAAAGCAACCGTTGCGGCAGTGCCGAATATCCGCTCAGCGGTATTGTCCCTGCTTGTAAGTTTGCCGATAAAACTTTTCCGGCTCGTCCCGACCAGAACGCGATAGCCG
>CAZQXE010000061.1:0-14216 GCA_964597115.1 uncultured Pirellulales bacterium
AAG
This sequence comes from uncultured Pirellulales bacterium, assembly GCA_964597115.1. GTDB lineage: Bacteria > Planctomycetota > Phycisphaerae > Sedimentisphaerales > Anaerobacaceae > CAZQXE01. Next base: position 4 of record CAZQXE010000061.1, read on the forward strand.
CCTTAGAAAGGAGGATCACACACATGTTAAATCAAAATGTACCAAAATGCTTTAAGCTGGGAATCGCAGGGCTGATTGCGGTCATGGCCATCGGCGCCCTGTTGGTGCCCATGGGGTGCGGCACAAGTATGCGCCGTACACAACAGAATCTCGATCAGGGCGTCCCCGAGCTTCCTAATGGAATTGCAGAACTGTTCGAGCTAAGAAAAGACGACATTCTTCAGAAGTTTGGCCGACCTGAAAACATCTTCTATGGAGATCAACGATATACGCTGGAGAATCTGCCCGAGACCTACTACATGTGTTTCGAGGATTTGTCCTTCCATATATATGAAGATTCTATTGTTGAAATAACTTTGAATAGTCCGCGTTATGTCTTTAGTAACGGCATTCGTGTAGGAGATTCTGAGGCAAAGGTCATAGCAGCTTTTGGCTCGAATTATACATTGAAGGAATCTGAGGTGAAAGACTATTTGGAGTACGAACATTTGGACCTTAGTTTCGAGGTATACAAGCCGCAGCGCAAGGCCTTGGAAATCAATATTGGCCGGGAGTACGGCGATCCGGCCCGGATACAGGCCTATGCTTGTTCAAAGGAATTCAGCAGTGAGCTTGCTCAAAAAATCGCCACATTAGACATTGATTCAGCCAAACTCGATGAGGTCATCAGGATTTTCGGAAAGCCAATCAAATACATCTGGGGGCCCAAGACGTTGGATCCGGATGATCTCCCGGAACGCTTCATCCTGGTTTATCCTGGTGCTTTTAATGTGTTCATGTCTGGCGGACATATCGTGGAAATCCGCCATGAGCACGGTTCGGATTATGTATACAAGGATAAGCTCCGCGTAGGTTCGTCCCTGGAGGAAGTTTTTACGGTGCTTGGTCGTCCGGAAAAAATTGTCGAAGGCGAAGAAATCGACTGGGGAAACTCAGACAGGGTGCTGTTCAAAGATATCGCTGGACGAAATGGGCATTGCTACTACAGACGCTCAGACCATAACGTTCGCCTGTGGTTCGGTAACTATAAGGTCGCGGCAATTTATATGACACGAAGCGATTACGGTGACAGAACATCAGAAGGGCCGTTTGATCCGGAATTCGCACGCCTGCTGCCCGGGAAGATTACTCAACTGGATATCGATACCGCTGATATGGAAAAGGTTATAGAGCTGTTTGGTGAGCCGTTGAAATATCTCTGGGGTGACAAAACGTTCAATCGGGACAATCTCCCCGAAAATTTCATTATGAGCTATCCGTGTGACTTCGCAGTTTGGATAAAATCAAACAAGATCATGGAAATCAGGCATGAGCGAGGCGCCAAATATGCTTACGCAGACAAACTACATGTCGGTTCGACCGTGGACGAAGCTTTAGAATTACTAGGGCAGCCTAACGAAATCATCCGTGGTGAGGAAAATAACTTCAAGGATAAGGTGTTATACAGGGATATCGAAGGGCGAAAGGGGCATTGTTACTATCATCGTGCCAATCAAAACGTTCGCCTCTGGTTCTGGGACGACAAGGTCATCGCTATCTACATGACCTGCAGTGACTTTCCCGTGCATTAGCTTTAACTTTGAGGTAAACGCGATATAGACATCGCTGACTCGTCGCCGGTTTACTTGTTTGAGTAACATTTAATCAGCGGCGGGTCGGTTTTATGAGCGTTAAGACCATCTCCGGCAATTAAAGAACCTCCAGGTCTCGAATAATTTTATTGAGCTGTATGGTGCAAGAGTAACTGAGTCGTGGGAACTTAGGCTGTTTTGTTCTTGTCTTTCTTTTTTGACGTGGTTTTTCCGCTGGGAGTTGAGTCTTTGGTTTTAGTCTTGGTATCCTTTTTTGTGGTGTCTTTATCGGTGGCCTTTTTTTCGCTTTCTGCGGATTTTTTGTAGCTTTCGCTTCGGTAATCGGTCTGATAGAATCCGGAGCCTTTGAAGATAACGCCGGAACCGGCTCCGATTAGCCGCTGCACACCGGTTTTACCGCACTTCGGGCATTTGCGGATTGGCTTGGCGGTTATCGTTTGAAACTGCTCAAACTTATATCCGCAGCTTTCACATAAATAGTCATAGGTCGGCATAACAATTACTCCTCCTCGGTAATCTCCTGTTCATTATCTATCTGCTCTTGTGGTTCTGTTTCTTGTGGCTGGATAGATTGTTCTGTTGCTAACTTATTAACAATCACCTTGGTTGGCCGGATTACTCGGCCATTGAGCTTGTAACCCTTCTGAAACTCCTCAAGCACGATATTATCTTCTTTTTCAGGCTCGGTCTTTTGCATCATTGCTTCGTGAAAAGTCGGATTGAATTTTTCACCTAATGCCTTTGTTTGTTCTACGCCGTGCGATTTCAAAATATCGAGGATATGGTCGTAGATTATTCGGACGCCTTTGATGAGCACGTCGACATTTTCGGCCGAGTTTGCGTTTTGAAGTGTGTGTTCTAAATTATCCAGAGCCGGAAGCAATGTCTTGATTATCTTTTCCTTTTCGTAGCTAATCGTATCGGCAATTTGTTTAGGCACCCGTTTTTGGAAATTCGCATAGTCGGCACTTACTCGCTGTAACTGTCCGAAAAGCTCGTCCTTTTGGTTCTGTAAATCATCTACTTCAGCGCGTAGTGCTTCCAGGTCGTCTTTTTTTAACTTTGATTCTTTGTTGCTTATCTTCTGTGAACCTTCGTCTTCTGGTTTTTCTTTTCTTTTTGGTTTCATCAATTATCACCAAGATGTTTTTTTAGTTTCTCGAAGAAGCCCTGGGATTTAGGATAAACTTTTTTATTCTCGGTTTTGGCGAATTCTGTAAGCAGCTTTTCCTGCTCTGAGTTAAGCTTCGTTGGTGTTTCGATAATAATCTGTACGAGCTGGTCGCCTGTTCGATGCGTTCTTATATCAGGTAATCCCTGACCTTTAATCCTGAAGATGCTTCCATACTGTGTCCCGGGCGAGACTTTTAATCCGCGTGTGCCGTTCAAACTTGGCACATCAATAGTTGTCCCCAGGGCCGCCTGTGTAAAGCTGATAGGTACGATGGCGATCAGGTCGTTTCCGTCGCGTTGCAGAAATTCGTGCGGCTTGATTCTGACATAGCAATAGAGGTCGCCTCTGGGCCCGCCGCCTCGCCCTGGTTCACCTTCGCCGCTGACTCTTATACCCTGCCCTTCGTGTACTCCGAGCGGAATTTTTACATTAACGACTCTCTTCTTTGGCACTCTACCGGTGCCTTTGCATTTCTTGCAGGGTTTAGTAATGATTTGTCCGCTGCCTACACATTGCCTGCAGGTCGAGACCATCTGAAAGAAGCCACCTCCTCTTGCCACCTGTCCGCTGCCTCCGCAGATTGAACATCTTGACGGCGAGCTTCCTTTTGCGCAGCCGCTGCCGCTGCACTCGGCGCATGCATCCTGCCGTGTAAATTCGATGGTTTTTTCGGTGCCTTTTGCAATGTCGTTGAGTGTTAGCTCGACGGTTGTTTCCAGATCAAATCCGCGTGCAGGCCCGGCCCTCCGAGACGATCTTCTGCTTCGCCCACCGAAGATACCGCTGAAGAAATCATCAAAGCCAAACATGCTGAAGATATCTTCAACGTTCATTCGGGAGAAGTCGTGCATGCCGGATCCCCGAAGACCTTCGTGTCCGAACTGGTCGTAACGCTGTCTCTTGTTCGAGTCGCTTAAAACTTCGTAAGCCTCGGCGCATTCCTTGAATTTGGCCTCCGCCTGTTTATCGTCCGGATTCTTGTCCGGGTGATACTTCATCGCCATACGCCGGTATGCGCGTTTAATTTCGTCGGCTGAGGCACTTTTACCTACACCCAGGACTTCGTAATAGTCGCGTTTGGCCATAATTTCGTTCTGCGTACTGTGTTCTGCGTTAAAGAGTTTTTATAAGGTTTGACGTCATTCTGCAAATATAATCCAAATCTTCAAATAACTTAGATGTTTGATTTTTATCAATGTATCCCAATTCTTCTGCAATAATCGTTTGGGTTTCGAGTTCCGCACAACTACCAAGAGATATATAAAGAAATTGTTTGAACTCGTTATTATGCTGGCGTCGAAACCCCTCCGCGACATTTGATGGAATAGAAATTGCAGAACGTCTCATTTGTGATGTTAGGCCGTATATTTCTTCTTTGGGAAACTTTGAGCTAACATTGTAAACCTTTTTTACAAGCTCGATTGCGTTTTTCCAGATTTTAAGGTCCTTAAAATTGTTGACGCCTTTGGTCATAATACATGTCTCCGTAATATGCCAACGCTAATAGTCGCAGAACGCAGCACACAGCACGTTATCTTACAGAACCTGGAATTGGTTCTTCGTCTTTATCTTTCAGCTCTGTCACTAACACGTTTGTAGTCAACATCAAGCCTGCAACCGATGCGGCCATTTCCAGTGCAGTCCTGGCGACTTTTGCAGGATCGATAATTCCGGCTTTGAACATATCGACAAACTGGCCGGTATTGGCGTCGTAGCCGATATTCTTACCTTTCTCCAAAAGCCGGGCAACGATCACATCGCCTTGTTCGCCGCAATTGTCTACGATTTGTGTTGTCGGTGCCTTCAGTGCGTTAATTACAATGTCAAATCCGACTTTTTCATCGCCTTTTGCTTTTGCCCTTGCCTTTTCCACTTCGGCAATGGCACGCAGGAACACGATTCCGCCGCCGGGAACAACGCCTTCCTGAGCGGCAGCTCGCGTGGCGTGCAGTGCATCGTCCAGCAGATCCTTGCGCTCCTTCATTTCCGTTTCGGTTGCGGCGCCCGCTTTAATGACGGCGACACCACCGGTCAGTTTGGCTAAACGTTCCTGTAATTTCTCACGGTCGTAATCGCTGGTTGTTTTTTCGATTTGATTGCGAATCTGGTCGCAACGGGCGGTAATGTCTTTCTTTTTGCCGGCTCCCTCGATTATTGTCGTTGTTTCTTTGTTCACGACGATTTTTTTAGCCTGGCCCAACTGCGAAAGCTCGATGCTTTCGAGCTTGATACCCAAATCTTCGGTAATCACCTGTCCGCCTGTTGAGGTGGCTATATCGGCCAGCATCGCCTTCCTGCGGTCGCCGAAGCCCGGAGCTTTGACTGCACAGGTTTTCAGCACGCCCTGCAGCCGGTTGATGACCAGCGCTGCTAATGCCTCACCTTCAATGTCTTCTGCGATAATCATCAGCGGTCTGCCCACTTGAGCGACTTTTTCAAGCAGGGGGATAAGCTCGCGAATATTGGATATTTTCTTTTCGTGCAGAAGAATGTAAGCGTCTTCAAGAATGGCTTCAAGTGTTTCGGCGTTAGTCATAAAGTATGGAGATATATATCCCTTATCGAACTGCATGCCTTCGACTACATTCAGCTCGTTCTCCATTGCCTTGCCTTCTTCGACCTCGATAACACCTTCACTGCCGACCCTGTCGATTGCGTCAGCTAAAATTTCACCTACCGACGGGTTGTTGTTCGCACTGATAGTTGCCACCTTTGCGATATCATCGTGGCCCTTAACGGGAACGCTTACCGACTGGATGAATTTGGTGACGACTTCGGCGGCGTTATTGATTCCCCGTTGGATGGCCATTGGATTTGCTCCGACGGTCACATGCCTTAGACCCTCAATGTAAATTGCTTCAGCCAGGACTGTTGAAGTTGTGGTTCCGTCCCCGACAACGTCCGATGTTTTGCTGGCAACCTCGTTGACCATTTTTGCACCCATGTTCTTGAAAGGTTCCGGCAGCTCGATTTCCTTACTGACCGAGACACCGTCCTTTGTCACCTTCGGAGAGCCCCAGCTTTTGTGCAGAATAACGTTCTTACCGGTCGGTCCGAGAGTGACTTTCACCGCATCAGCTAACTGAGACAGGCCGTCTTTGAGCTGTGCTCGTGCCGTATCGTCAAACATTAATTGTTTTGCCATTTCCGTTACCTCTTATTAATGGTTATTGTCTTTTTTATATATTTTTCTTTTAATCTGTTTGTTTTACTTCTCGACGATTCCAAGTACATCGCTTTCTCTGAGGATTACGTATTTTTCCCCCTCGATTTCGACGTCGCTTCCTATGTATTTTGCGTAGATAACTTCGTCCTTTTGCTTTACCGACATTTTAGCTCGCTTACCGTCGTCGAGCAGTTTTCCCGGGCCGCTAGATACTACTTTGCCGATCTGAGGTTTTTCTTTCGCAGTGTCCGGCAGGATAATCCCACCCGTGGTTTTCTCTTCTGCATCAGATTGTTTGATTACAATTCTGTCATCCAGAGGTTTAAGTTTCATAACTCACTCCTTATCTATTTTATTTCCTTTTATCGATTACTCATTTGTTTTTGATTTCCAGTACAACAACAGTATCAATCGTATCCGGCGCTTCATCCGGTACGGTAATAATAATCTTGCCCTCGTCTTGATTCGTTACGAGTAACTTGTCGTGTTTTTTGTCGGCCAGCAGGTAGGCTTTTTTCAACTTGTTTTTTAGCCCCGCTACTTCAAGCTTGCCGTTTGCAGGCCAGTCAAAGACATGCAGATACAGCTTGCCGGATTTTGCAGTACACCTGCCCCAGGGTACTTCGCCGAGCGGGCTGGCTGTCGTCCCGTAAATGCTTTCGCTGTTTACTTTCATCCATTTGCCTATAGCGGCTAAACGCTCGATGCTGGGTTCAGGGATTAGGCCCTCGGCGGTGGGACCAACGTTCAGCAGAAAGTTTCCGCCTTTGCTTGCAATATCAGCCAGCTTACGAATCAGGTCTTCAGTCGACTTCCAGTTATTATCGTAATGCTTGTAGCCCCATGTATCGTTCATTGTCATGCAGGTTTCCCAGTCGACACCGGGCAAGCCCGTTGGTGGAATTCGTTGTTCAGGAGTTCCGTAGTCACCGGGACACTCCTGGCCTTCACTAAATCCCTGCAATCCTTGACGACCTTTACCCACACGGTTGTTTATAATAATATCCGGCTGAAGGCTTAGAACGTACTCAAACATGTTCCAGCCCATTTCGTAGCTCCAGTCCTTCACCCATTCACCGTCGAACCAAAGTATTCCAAGAGGGCCGTAGTTCTGAATCAATTCTTTTATTTGCCCTTTGAGGTAATACTCGACGTAACGATCAAAATTCGGATTGGATATTTTTGTTTCGTTATAGTTTGGTTCAAAAGGCGCTTGTGCATCAGGATGGTGCCAGTCCATTATTGAATGATAAAAGCACAGCCTGATTCCCTGCTTTTTGCATGCCTGGGATAATTCTGCGAGTATGTCACGCTTGAATGGTGTGGCATCGATTATGTCATAACCGGTAATTTTTGAATCCCACAGGCAAAAGCCGTCGTGATGCTTGGATGTAATGACTAAATATTTTATCCCTGCATCACTGGCGATTTTCACCCACTTATCGGCGTCGAACTTGACTGGATTGAACTGTTTGGTCAACTGTTCGTACTCCGAAACGGGGATGTTGGCATTCTCCATAATCCATTCGCCGATTCCCGGAATTCTTTTTCCCTTCCACTCACCGGCCGGTACTGAGTAAAGACCCCAGTGAATGAACATACCAAAGCGTGCCTCGCGCCACCATTCCATACGTACATCTTTACACATATTTTCGCATTTGCAGGTAAGTGGGCAACATACTTTACCTTGTTGTTGTGCGCAACCGGCTGCAATCAGAACACAGATCACTACGATAAATAAAACTACTGTGACCATACAGACGTCCCAGTTAGTTTGAATCTGAGTTTTCTTGTTAGCCATTTTTTTTCCTTGATTTCTTTTGGTATTTATTTGCATTAGCGTCACTGACTACATCATGCCGCCCATGCCGCCCATGCCGCCCATGCCACCCATGCCACCCATGCCACCCATGCCGCCCATGCCGCCCATGCCTGGGCCTCCGGGGCCGCCAGGAGGCATTTCATCTTGTTCTGTCGGCTTTTCGGTTACAAGGCAATCCGTCGTAAGCAGCAGGCCGGCTATGCTTACAGCGTTTTGCAGAGCAATACGCGTAACCTTTACCGGGTCAATTATGCCTGCATCCAGCAGATCTTCGTATTTGTCTGTATTGGCGTTGTAGCCGAAGCCGCCTTTGCCTTCTGTGACTTTGTTGACTACGATATTAGGAATTGTTCCGGCATTGTAAGCGATGTAGTAGCAGGGCATTGAAAGGGCTTTTATAAGAATATCGGCGCCGGTTTGCTCGTTCGCTTCGAGTTTCAGTTTTTTAGCAACGTCGATACAGCGTATCAGCGATACACCACCGCCGGGCACGATGCCTTCTTCGATAGCTGCTCTGGTGGCGTGGAGTGCATCTTCAATGCGGGCTTTAATTTCTTTCATCTCCGCTTCGCTTGAGGCACCAACGTTAATCTGAGCGACGCCGCCGGTAAGTTTTGCTAACCGTTCCTGAAGCTTTTCACGGTCGTAATCGCTTGTGGTAATTTCAATCTCGTTTCTTATCTGTTTGATTCTGCCGTTAATCCCTGCCTGGGCTCCGGCTCCTTCGATGATAATCGTATTGTCGTTGTCGATAGTCACCTTTTTGGCCTGGCCGAGCTGTTTAATGCTGATGTTTTCCATCTCGATGCCGAGGTCCTTGAAAATAGGATCGGCCCCGGTCAGCGCTGCTATGTCCTCAAGCATTGCCTTTCTACGGTCACCGTAGCCGGGTGCCTTGACAGCCGCGACCTGTAGTATGCCTTTTAGCTTGTTGACTACCAACATTGCCAGTGCCTCGCTTTCAACGTCCTCGGCTAGAATGAGCAATGGCTTATTTGACTTGGCAACTTTTTCGAGCAGCGGTATGAGCTTTGATACATTGCTGATTTTTTCTTCGTGGACGAGAATGAAAGGTTTTTCCAGCTCGCAGACCATATTTTCCATATCGGTTGCGAAATGTGGCGACAAGTAGCCGCGGTCGAACTGCATGCCTTCTACGAACTCGACGGTGGTCTCGAAACTCTTTCCTTCCTCGACCGTGATAACGCCGTCTTTTCCGACACGCTGGAAGGCCTTGGCCATAATTTTTCCGATCTCCACGTCGTTGTTTGCGGATACCGAGGCAATGTTGATGATGTCGTCTGCTTTGGTGATATCAATCGGCTTAGCAAGCGAGATGAGCTTGTCGGTTACGGCCTTAGCCGCTTTTTGCATACCGCGATTCAGTGCCATAGCATCAGCGCCGGCTGCGAGATTCTTGTACGCCTCTCTGAATAATGCTTCAGTCAAAACCGTGGCGGTTGTGGTGCCGTCGCCAGCGATTTTTGAGGTTTTGCTTGCTGCTTCTTTGACTAATTTGGCGCCGAGATTCTCATTCTTGTCGATAAGATCAACCTCCTCAGCAACGGTTACGCCATCCTTGGTTACAGTTGGGCCGCCCCAGCTTTTGTCGATAACGGCGTTTCTGCCTCGCGGACCCAGCGTAGGTTTTACCGCTGAAGCGAGTTTTTCCACACCTGCCAAAAGGCTGGCTCGGGCATCGGATTCAAATGCCAATTCTTTGACTGCCATAATTGCTTGCCTCCTTAAATTTCTCTACTTAAGTAATAGATTCAATCGTTAATTTTCGCATAATCCGTATAGTTGTGCAAAAGATATACCATATTCGTTGCCTGTTGTGCGATAATTCGCCGTATGTTCGATAAATAGCGTATTTATAGATGATTATGGCAAGCAAAAATTGACATTTAGGATTTTGTTCAGCCGATCCAGCTTAAAAAAGGTGCCATTTTTGGCATAGATTAAGAATTGTTACGCCAAGTTGACAGGCTATATCGTATCTCGTTCCTTCGATCCCGATGAATCGGGACTAAGGACAGGCTTCAGTATTCTATCTTCTGGTTATTGGTTTTCGGAATCGGGGATTGGTTCGTGGGCTTTGCTGTGGTAGACTTTTTCATAAGATTTGCATGCGGGGCAGATGCCGGATTCTACTTTTTTGACGAACCAAAAGATAAGACCTTTTTGCTTTTCGCGTGCCCGTTTGCAAAGGGGACATTCGAGGCACTGTTTAGCCTGCTTACGCTGCTTCTCAGTGGCGACTTCGTTTTGCATTAATATTCCTTTCTAACAAATTCACACAACGCAAGGGTGAAGGCTAATCTGGTTGTGTTATAATATTCACTTTTGGGCTGTATAATAAGGAAATTTACCGAAAAAAACCAAATTATTCTTGATTTATGGTAGTACGTGTGCTAATTGGTATCGAAGCGAGTTTTAGGTAGTTATAGAGAAAATTGTTATTATATGGAGGTTCTTATGAACAAAGGATTAGTTAGGATTGCGTTTTCTCTGTTTGTCTTATCAGCATTTCTTTTCGCCGGCTGTAACGCACCCAAAAGTCACCTTGCGAAATTCAACAGTGCTTTCAGGTCGGACTATGTGGGAGTCTGCGGTTTTGCAAATTCAACAGAACTTGCCCAGTCAAAGATCAGTAAAAGCAAGAATCCCAAGGGAGAAGATCTGTTATGGTCTATGCAGCTCGGCTGTGTTGAGAAAGTTAAGCAGGACTACGAACAAAGCAACGTTAATTTTGACAAAGCAGAGGAAATGCTGAACTACTTCGATTACCAGAACAAAGCTGTGGATTCCGCTGCTTCAATTGTTGTCAGCGATAATATCGTGCCTTATTTGGGCGAAGAGTACGACGGCATAATGATCAACACTTACAAGGCCCTGAATTTTATGGCACTCGGTGATAATGATTTGGCGCGAGTGGAATTCAACAGGGCACTTGACAGGCAAAGGCGGGCGAAGGAAAAGTTCGCCAAGGAAATAGCCAAGCTGCAAGAGGAGATGGATAAAGAGAAGGGGGAAAAGAAAGCGCGTGCCAAGCAAAATGTAGAGAATCCCAAAATCGAGGCGTTAATAACCGAAAAATATCCCGGTGTTTACGGGTTTCAGGCCTACCCCGACTTCGTCAATCCTTTCACGACTTATATGGCCGGAGTATTTTTCAATCTTGTTGGTGACCACACGAAAGCTGTCACTTTTCTTAAGGAATCGTTTGGAATGGTTAGTGACAACAAGTACGTCACCGAGGACATAGCTGTCACCGAGCAGGTTCTGGACGGCAAGGCCCAGTTGAAAGATACTGTATGGGTAATTTTTGAAAACGGTTTGGGGCCTGTTAAAGAAGAGTTTAGAATCGATTTGCCTTTGTTTATTGCGACCGAGAAGGTCAAATATATCGGATTTGCTCTGCCGAAATTGAAATTCCGGGAACAGGCTTATCCGTACTTGTCTGTCAAGGCCGGGGACCGGACTTATAATACTCAGATTGTTGCGGATATGGACAGGGTCATCCGGACGGAGTTTAAGAAAGACTTCAAGAACACTCTGACCAGGGCCATTATATCCACCACCGCAAAAGCGGTAGCACAGTATGCCCTTAATAAACAAAGTGACGCCAAGGCAAAGCTCGCATCTGTTTTGGTCGCTGTTTATTCATTCGCAACGACCGCCGCCGATGTCAGAATCTGGACCACGTTGCCGAAGGATTTCCAGGTTGCCAGATTTCCGATGCCGGCTGACAGGCAGGTGGTTATAGAACCCCCGGGTGCCGGACCGATCAACGTGGAAATTCCCGCTTGCAAAAATGCACTGGTCTACGTTAGAATACCGTTTGCTCAGGCCAAGCCGGTTTACGACCTGATAACATATTAAATTGTTGGCATTAATTTTAATGGAGAATCGCTATGAAAAAGTTAGGACTCGGATTATTAGCATTAATGGTTCTTGCTTCCTGCAGTACTTATAAACCGCATGATTCAAGAGTCCAAATGAGGGAAGAAATCAGAAGCGACACGATCGGGAACAACATTGTCACCAGGCCGGTCTCCCATGCTTTCAGTGCCTTGACCGGCAAAGGCATTGTAGTTACCGAAGCTGTTACCCGAACAAACGATGCCGGATTTCTTGAGCTTTATGTCTCCGGCAGGAACGATGGGTTTAAGACCAAACGTTTCAGGTACAGAGTCGAGTGGCTGGATGTGGACGGGCTTATAGTCGGGACAAAAACAACAACGTGGCTGCCGTACTCGGCGATGGGAAAATCACCTTTCAGCTTTAAGGTCGTCGCGCCGAGAACGAACGCCGTAAATTTCAGAATGGATACAAGAAAGTGGGAGTAAACTATGAAAGCGAAAATATTATATCTTGTAACGTTAGTGTGTATCTTAGCAGGAGGTTGTGGCGAAGAAACAACAATGGTTGATATGAGGCACGATGAGGGAAAAGCTGTCATGGCCCTGGACTACAGGGACTTCGAAATGGCTGCAAGTGAGATGGTACAATCATTAATCGGCTCGGGCGCCCTTAAAAAGGATGGCGGCGGCAGATATGTAGTGGCAACCGGTAGAATTGTAAATGATACGATGCAAAGAATCGATACAGACCAGCTAATGGTGAAAATAGAAACGGAGATGTTGAACAGCGGACAGGCGGTTATGACATCCGCTGTCGGCAGTGGTGCAGATGCAATGATCCATGAGTCGAGAGAGCTAAGAGATTCCGAGGAATTCGATGACAGCACTGTTGCTGCGAGAAAAACTCTTATCGCACCTGAACTGAGTATATCCGGCAAAATCTTCCAGAGAAATATTCGCTACAGTCGGAACAAGCAGCAGGTGGAATACTATTTCCAACTGAAGCTGAGCGACGTCAAAAGCGGTCTGAGATTTTGGCAGGATGAAGTGCCTATCGCTAAAAGAGGCAGCAACAAATCTGTTTCCTGGTAAATGAACCTGAACAATTGGGCTTTTTCAAAGGGTGGAAAGATGGAAAAGTTAATGAGCATATTTATGCTCTGTCTGCTGGCTTCTGCTGTTATAATTGCTGCAGAACCGCCGGCGGCAGGGGAAAGTAGTGCCGGTGACTCCGGCAATAAAAGTGAATCGTCCGGCGGTATTTTGAAAAAGACCGAGACGCAAAACGTTATAGTCCGCGAAGTAATCGGACGGGGCCGTGACAGGGACGAAGCCGTTAAAGACGGTTTACATCGAGCGGTCGAACAATCAAGAGGTGTCGAGGTTGATACTGTTGCATATGAGTATAACTTCCGTGGTGCCGGTGCCGGAGTAAGCGCCGACGGACCCGACGGCAGAAGGGTCGAATTCGATTCTGTAGATGTTACTACGCGGGGCACTGCATATACGACAGAAATCGCGGGCCTCGTGAAAAGCTACGATGTTCTCGAAGAAACGCAAATCGAACCGGATACCTACCAGGTTAAACTCCGTGTTTCCGTGTACGACTATGCTGCGCGGGGCCAGACAAAAAGAGTTAAAATCGCTCTGATGCCTGCGAAGACACTGCAACCGGAGTATGGCTTTTTGAACACCACAATACCCGCCGATACGCTTTCGAAGCTGTTCTCACAGCGGCTTGCTATGGGAATGACCCAGACAAATAAATTCGCCGTACTTGACAGGGAAAGTATCAGTGACTTTGCCAAGGAGAGGAACATGCTTGTTTCCTTTGATGCTCCTCTTGGAGAGCAGGCAAAGCTCGCTGAAACTATTGGTGCCGATTATTTGCTCATTGGGACTATATCGCAGGCTAAGATCGAGAGAATCGACAAGTATCTGAAGACTGCAAATTACACGGCGTCCGAATTCAAAGCAAGATTCAAATTCGATTATCGTCTTGTTGACAGCGCCACTAAGCAAATCGTCCTGGCATCGTCTGCGGAGAAATATCTTGAGAACCAGGAAGTCAGAAAGCTCGCCGACGAGCAAAGTCCTTCGGAATGGGACGCAGCGCAGGTGCGTGACGCTTTTCTGACGCTCGTGGCCAATGATATTATCGAGGCGATTATCGACCGCGTTTATCCTGTTAAAATCGCCGCGATACAGTCAGATGGACAGTTAATCCTGAATCAGGGCGGCGAAAGAATGGCGGAAGGCATGATTCTCGACGTTTTCAGCATGGGTGAGGAAATCATTGATACCGACACCAATGAGTCACTCGGTAGGATTGAAAGCCTTGTTGCCACTATAGAAGTTCAGAAGGTGTCGAATACTATGTCATTTGCAACGGTTATTTCAGGCGATGCTTCAAAAATATCCAAAGGCCTTGTTTGCCGTCTCAAAGAGGCGAAGAAAACGACCGAGGCAGGCGCTAAACCTGATGTTAAAAGGACCGGATCAGGTGGAGTCGTTCTACCGTTTGACAGGTAGTAGCTGTTTTTTATCAAGTTAAGTTTTATAAGGCCGTGCTTTTTGCACGGCTTTTTTTATT
>CAZQXE010000062.1:0-14180 GCA_964597115.1 uncultured Pirellulales bacterium
TCAACCGGCTTGATCAACAAGGCGAAGGCAATTTCAAATGCGGAGCATACGAGCCCAAGAAAGGGAACTGATTTTTCGGAGAATTACAGGCATAGGGTACATTTTTCAATTGCCTGCCCCATAGGGGGTTGTGCTTGATAGTGAGTTCGTATCTCGTATTTCGTATCTCGTGACACGCGACTCGTACCTTAGGCACTCGTGACACGAACTTCAGATAAATAAAAGTTAAAGAACTTAATAAGGTAACATAAATAAACGTCCCTATTTAATTCCCTATTTAATTCCCTATTTAAGTCCCTATTTAAGTCCGTGGTTAGTTAAACTTGTGCCTTAGGTATTCGTGTTAATTCGTGGCTAAATGAATTAATTCGGAACGTTTTCTAATCTTTCGCTCCTGGGAATATTTGTCGTATGTTGAGCCGTAAAGATAGATTTTTGGCCATCCTTTTGCCGTATCATTAAGATGGCGATTGATAAAAGCTTCGGTCTCGGTTTTGGCTCTGTGACTTATCTTGATTATGTCTTGAGTATCCATAGTTTCGGTCTCTTACTGTTAGTTTTAATTGATATAAAATCTGTTTTCGTTTAAAAAGACGTTCGCATAGGCTTTTTATTACGAAATTTTGTTAAAAATTCACAACGTTCCGAAAAACAGGTGGTCTAAAAAATCCGCTCGCTGAAGTAATAGAAATATGAATGGCATCACTACCGCTGCGAGTTTGTTGAATTTTATAACGGTTAGCTGTCTGATTCCACCAAGTGTCCAATCGGCGGAGAATGGCCTTTAACAGTATTAAAAACGGGTTTTTAAGGTGCGACTTGACTTTTCAGCAATTCGGTACTATATTTAAGTGGTACGGCAGCATAAAGGACATCATAATTAGCCCCTCGATTTATTAGGGATGCTTCAGCCTGTAATGAGGCGGGTTATATATATGGCAGGGATGTTTGATAATAGTATTGTTATTGAGGTTCAGCAGGCCAACGATATCGTTGACTTGATAGGTGAGCACGTCAGCCTGAAAAAAAAGGGCATGGAGATGGTGGGCTTGTGCCCATTCCACGATGACCATCGTCCGAGCATGAACGTCAACCCGGTCAAGCAGATATTCAAGTGCTTTGCCTGCGGGGCGGGAGGTGATGTATTCAAGTTCGTTCAGATGCGTGAGAACCTGACGTTCCCACAAGCGATAGAGAGATTGGCTGAGCGGGCGGGCATAAAGCTTAGAAAAAGGCAAAAGTCTGTCCTGAGCAGTGCTGAAGGAAAAAGTGAGAAGGAAGAGGCTGATCCGAACAGGCTGGTAAAAGCCAATGCCTGGGCTGCTAAATACTTTCACCAGAACCTTCAGGATGATAAAAAGGGCAAATCTGCCCGTGATTATCTTACTCAAAGGCAAATATCGCCCAAGAGCGTGAAGAAATGGCAGCTCGGCTTAGCTATCAATTCGCAGGATGATTTGATAAGGACAGCAAAGACTACAAAAGTGCCGTTGAAACTACTGGAACAGGCAGGACTGACTATAGGTCAGAATCAGGATAAGTTTGTGAACCGCCTGATGTTCACTATTACCGATGTGACCGGCAGGGTGATCGGATTTGGAGGCCGGACGTTGAATGAAACCGGAGCTAAGTATATCAATTCGCCTACGACGATACTGTTCGATAAGAGCAATTGCCTGTACGGATTGGAGCAGGCCCGGCACGAGATTGTATCATCGGGAACAGCGGTTGTTGTCGAAGGCTATACCGATGTCATAATGGCGCATCAGTTTGGCTGCGGTAATGTCGTCGCGACGTTGGGGACTAGTTTTACCGCGGGGCACGGACGTATCTTACGGAGGTATGCGAAGAAGGTGGTTCTTGTTTACGATAGCGACGTTGCCGGTATTGAAGCAGCTAACAGGGCTCTGGATGTTTGTCTGTCGCAGCGAATAGATATCAGGCTTGCTTCTGTGACGGAGGGTAAAGACCCGTGCGAATTTATTTTATCGGCTTCAAAAGAGCGATTCGAGCAACTTGTGGACGAGGCGGTCGATGTGTTCCAGTTCAAGTGGGATCGGTTAACGGAGAAGTTCGATAGTGAAGATACTCTGGCCGGCAAAAGATTGGCGATTGAAGAGTACTTGCAGACAATAGCGACTGGATTGCAGGCCGGCAATGTTCCAGCTATCGATCTTGGGCTCTGGGTGAACCAGATATCGAAGATTATCGGCCTTGATGGAAAACAGATAAATATAGAGCTGAGCAGGCGTCTCAGGCGGGCGGAAAAAGCCGCAAGTTATAAACGCCAGAGCCAAAACGCTCCGGGCAGCATTAACTACGGCCAGGGGCTGTTCGCGGCGGCTCAACGGGAGGTCCTGGAAGTGCTGCTGAATGAGCCTGAACTGTTCGAAGTTGCTTCGGAAAAAATTACAGCCGACGTATTTGACGTACCGATATTGAGACAGATAGCAGAAATTCTGTTTGGGAGACTTCAAACGGATGTAAATGCAACGTTGCGAGAAATTTTAGCCGGTGCGGAATCGGTAGAGCTCGGCAACTGCTTCATGGAATTAGCGCAGGCCGGGGACGAAAAAGGGAATTTTCAAGACCGCCTGAGTGGGGCGCTGGATACGATTGAACGATATCAGGCGCAAAAACGAAACAACCGGATTAAAACAGTGGACGACCAGCGGAAGTACCTCCGTAGTATCTGTGAGAATACTGGGAGAGAAAATCCACATAGCGTGGGAATGGTATAGTGAACAACTAAGAGCTATAGGCCGTAACGATATTATGTGCACAGAAAAAATCTCGATCCTGTTGGGATTTAAAATGTGTTGATTTTTTTAGTAATTGTAAATTAGTTTTGTGAGACTCTTGATAATTTGACATATATGAAGGTGCAAAACGTGGCAAAAAAGCGAACAAAGAAAAGCAAGCCAGAAAAGGTCCTCGATGAAAAAGGGACTGATGGCGAGCGCTCGAAAAACGTTAAGGCCAAAGAACCCGAACAGCAAATAAAAATACTCATCGAGAGTGGCAGGAAGAAGGGATTCCTCACCTACGAGGAGATGAACGAAGGTCTGCCTGAGGATGCTGTTAGTCCAAGCCGTCTGGACAAACTCTTGGCAACGCTCGACGAAATGGGGATAAGCCTGCATGATGAAACTGATGTTGAATCACCGCATCTCGGTAAAGATCAGGAAGATGATTACGAAGAATCCGAAGAGGCTTTGGAGGATGTAGATTCCGACAAAGAAGAGCAAATCAAAGCGGAGGATAAACTGCTCGAAAAACGACTGGTCGGCGAAGATACCTCTCAACGAATCGACGATCCTATTCGCATGTATCTAACTCAGATGGGCCAGATTCCACTACTAACGAGGAATTCTGAAATTGCACTGGCGCGTAAGATTGAAATCGCGAGGGTGGCATTTAGAAGAAAAATGCTGCAATGTGACTACTGCGCCAGAAACTCCCTGGATTTGCTGCAGCAGGTACATACCGGCTCGATGTCATTCGACAGAACAATTAAAACCGGCACGGCCCTATACATGACCAAGAACGTAATAAAAAAACGTCTACCCGAGAACATTAAAACCGTTAATAAATTGCTCGAAACCAATCAGAATTTGTTCAAGAAAGTTCTCACTAACGGAGACAGCGACCAGGCCGCGGAGGCATTGAAAAGAATACGCAGAATCAAACGAAAAATCGCCACGCTGCTCGAAGAGCTCAGCTTGCGGACCAGCAGGATTCAGCCGGTAAAGAACAAACTCCATGGCATCTGCGACAAAATGCATCAATTAGAACAGACCATCGCGGCAGGGCCCAACGAAGATATCACCGCAGAAGATATTGATGCAATGAAGCAGGAGCTTAATGGTCTTCAGGAACTGGCAATGGAAACGCCGAATCAGCTTGACAAGAGACTGAAAGTGCTTGACAAAGTTTTCGCCCAATACGAGAACACAAAGCGAACGCTCTCCAGCGCCAACCTCCGTCTGGTCGTTTCTATCGCCAAGAAATATCGCAATCGTGGTCTGAGTTTTCTCGACCTCATCCAGGAAGGCAATACCGGCCTGATGAGAGCTGTCGATAAATACGAATACCGCCGCGGCTACAAATTCAGCACCTACGCTACATGGTGGATTCGACAGGCAATCACACGTGCTATCGCCGACCACGCCCGAACGATCCGCATTCCTGTTCACATGATAGAGACGATGAGCCGGCTGCGAACCGCCAGCAAAGTACTGCATCAGAAATTAGGCAGAGAGGCTACTATCGAAGAGATCGCGGAAGAGGCCGAGATGACCATTGAGGAGACCCGCCGCGTGCTCAAGATTTCCAAGCACCCTATCAGCCTCGATAGGCCGATCGGCGAAAGCGAGGACAGCTACTTCGGTGATTTTATTGAAGATGACGACATTGATTCGCCGGTAGCCTCCGCCACGCAGGAAATGCTCAAAGAGAGAATTGATGTGGTTTTGAAAACACTTTCGTATCGCGAACGCGAGATTATCAAGCTGCGATACGGAATCGGTGACGGTTACACTTATACGCTGGAAGAGGTCGGCAGAATCTTCAAAGTCACGCGTGAGCGTGTCCGGCAGGTCGAGGCCAAAGCCATCCGCAAGCTCCAGCACCCCGTCCGTGCACGAAAGCTTGAAGGTTTCCTGGATCACAAAACCGCGTGAATTCGTCACTAGTTGTTCGTGAAGAGTGTGAGTTAATGGGAGATTTTAACGTATTTAGTTTTGCAGCAGCCAGTCTATAAAGTCGTAATAGGACGGCCATGTTTTATTTAAGCAATCATGGTCAATTGTTACAAGCTCGATTTCGTCACATAGCTCTCCAAGAACATCTTCACGATTGTAATCACGAAATTCAGAATCTTTCCAGTGCACGTATTGCCCATTTTTGCAGCGCGGTGACTTAGCTATTGTTTGTTTGAACTTCCCTTTAGACCACACAAGAATGATATGGTCTGACTTGTCTCGAAAATGGAAATGTATGTGGCCTGAGTGGTGTTTTGTATTTTTTAAATGAACTTGACTTAACTTCTCCACTAAATCATTAGGATCAAGGTACGCTTGCAATATCTGTGTATCTATATCCTTGCTCATAATTGACCTCCGGCAAAGAACAATTAAGTTATTTTTCTTATCACAGGAATTTATTCTGCACGAAAAACCGCCCCATTCTGCAGATATTATAAGCAGATATTATAAGCAGATAACGACAAATGCTAATGGAAAACTAAACTTTATTATAAGATTCCAGGGAGTTCTTTATGGAAAACTTAAAGACAGCTCTAAGCTTTTTGGGCTTAAATACTGTTTTTTACGTTTCAAAGGCATGAAATTGATCTTACAGCCATGGATATCTTACCCTGCCCTGGGCCTTGTCTAAGCTCGAAAGTAAGAAGGATTCGTAGACCACAAAACCGTATGATCTATTTTCCCTGCTAATCTAAAAATATCCATTTATTCAACTCAATCAATGCCCATCTACATCATCGTCCGAATCAATATCGGGATTGCATCCAGGTGGGCAACTGAAACTTGTCGAATCTTGTCCATAGGCCGTATCTAAGTTAACTGCGATTTCCAATTGATGCTCGATATCATCGGTATTGTTGGGATCACAAATGGTGGTCTCGTATGTTATCAGATATTGATTTTTAAGGATAATGGATATTGCCTGGTAAATAGCCATAAGGTCATCTGGGATCGGAGATTCATAATATACACCTCCTGTTTGTTCAGCTATTGTTCTCAAATCATTTACGTCTATTTCTCGCCCAAGCCCGATAGTGAAAACAGGCACGCCATTGCGTATGGCATGTTCGATAACGTCGCTTTCACTTTTATCCGATAAAGTATCATCCCCATCTGACATCGCAATAACTGCTTTATTACCTGTTTGTTCAGCTGTGTCTGAAATGGCCTGATAAATAGCGTCATAAAGCCTGGTTGAAGCGAGTGGTAAGTATGTCCATTGTCTGATAGCATCTATTAGCGCATCTTTGTCGTCTGTAAATGCCTGTGTAATTTCAATCTCTACGGAAAATTTCAGTATCTCGCCATAATCGTGATCATACATATTCTGCACAAATGTTTCTGCGGCCTCTTCCATATCTGTTATAGCATTATTACTCATACTGCCGCTGTAATCGAGAACCAGGCAGACTGCGATTGGGGATGTGCTTAGCTCTACATCAATAAGTGTTTGCGTTTCATTATCCTCAAATACAGAAAAATTCGAAGCATCAAGACCAGTAACAGCCATAAGGTTGGCATCGGTAACAGTCACCGTTAATTTAATCGCAGGGCAGTCCGAGTCGTCAATATTGCTTATTTGCACAATAAGATCATGGTATGGTGGTGCGACGTCATTGAGATCTGTAGGCAGTACAATGACATTATCGATATGGACACTAAATGGCGTATTCGGTTCATCAATACCTTCGAATGTCAGGATTGTCGTGTCCTCATTCGCCACAAAACACCAGGTTTTCGTTTGCCAGCCGGCCCCAGTGGCGGGGAATTCTTCAGAGCTGTTTACTGCAGATACACGCAACGCTGTTGTTCCTGAATCTGCGAGCGGATTGGCTGCCAAATCGAACCAGACATGATATGGGTTGCCCGGCACCGTTCGGATATCCTGGCTGACAGCTCCTTTACCTGTCTCGGTGCTGCTGAGGTCTGCATAGCGCTCTCCGTCATGGAAAGGAGAGTCGGCGGCGGACGATTCATGGGTCCAGTTGATGGTTTCCTTGTCGATCACCCAATTATCTATGTTGGGTGCTCCAGCCGGGAGCGTCACGACAGGATTCTCTGCCGTTGGAAAATTGTCGCCGGTCTCGAAATAACCGTTCTTAACCAAATTCCTAAGATTGCTCACGTCCGGCCTGTCAAGGCACAAGCACCCCTCATCGAATGGGATCATCACCTCATCCGTGTCAAAGAGTGTAGTTAGGTCCGTCATGACGCCGTCCAGCATGGCATAAACGTGGAGGCCTCCCATGTAAAGGATTGAGTCTTTCCGGATATGTAATCCGTCATCTCCATCTTTACTGAACAGATATAGGGCTTCAGCAGGACCTCCGAATCCATCTCGATTGCCGTTATCGACATAATCAACAAGAAAGACGGCTGCAGGTTCATTTGGCTGGCCGATAATCATCTGGTCGAGACCGAAGTTGTTGGGGTGAGAGTCTGCAAATACGCCTGCATCATAGCCACCCACTTCAAGTTCCTGAAGACCTCCATCAGCGAAAAAGGAATTGCTGGTTCCGTAAATCCTTGTTGAATTGATGGACTGAGCATGGGCGCCGGATGCACAGAAAAGAATCAACAGACTAAAAGTGACGGTAAATAATCGATATGTTTGCTTTATAGTCATAATGTATCTCTCTCTTATGTTCCTGCATTGCTGGAAGCACTCCGTCCCTGTCGGTGCCGCGTTTCGGCCGATCTTGATTACTAATAACTCGCTTCCATGGTGAAAAACTCAAGATATACCCGCATGTCAAAAATATGTTACCATAAAGGAAGTGAGATTTGCAAGGAAAAAAGAAAAAAGTTCGTTAGAGTGCGCAGGCGATAAGTGGGTAATCTGCTGATACTTTTATGGCTTGTGCTCTTTTTTTTAGCGGTTCAAGGTAAGCCGAAGAAAGTTTTGCTGGTAGCGGTTACGGCTTCGGCGAAATCGAGCAGGGGCATTTGCTTTAGCTCGGCCAGGAATTTTGCGGTGTGAATCATTAGGGCTGGTTCGTTTATTCTTTGCTTTCGCATCGGCTCCGGTGACATGTACGGACAATCGGTCTCAAGCATTAATCTGTCTATCGGCACAATCTTGGCGGCTTGGCGAATTGTCTCGGCATTTTTAAATGTGACTACGCCGGTGAAGGAAATATAGAATCCGTGATCGAGAACAATTCTTGCCTGTTCAGCCGAGCCGCCGAAGCAGTGAAAGACCACTGCTCTAAGTCGGCCTTTAAGTTGAATGAACTGCTCCAAAATATCCATCGTCTGATCGAATGCCTCTCTGCAATGCACGATTACGGCTAAGTTCAGCTCCCGGGCGATTTCCAATTGGGCGGCGAAAGCCCGCTTCTGGTCCGGCTGTTTTGAGAAGTCGTAATGAAAATCCAAACCAGTCTCGCCGATGGCGACGACCTTTTCGTTCCGTGCAAGCTCTTTTAGTTCCGTTAGTGATTCGGCGGTAACATCCTTGGCATCGTGTGGATGGATACCGACAGCGGCGTACATGTTCTCGGATTTGTTCGCAAGCGTGATGGCTTTTCGGTTTTCCTGCGGGTCGGTGCCGACGGTTATCCAGGTGGTGACGCTGGCGGCCCGGCTGCGTTCAATTATACCGTCTATGTCAGAAGCTAAATCATCAAACGTCAAATGGCAATGTGTATCAATCAGTTCCATTGTTTCTACGGTACGAAAGCATTTTCATAATGTCTTATCTGTGGCCGGCCTTTTTGGCCTAATACTATTGTAACAACATCGAAGCGAAAAGGGCGATTTTCTATATTGTGGATTGAAAGAAAGTAACGAGCGGCTCGGAGCATTCTTGTTTTCTTGGCGGAGGTGATGGCCGACTCGGACGGGCTGAAACTTTCGTCGGCTCTGGTTTTTACCTCGACAAAAACGATAGCCCTGTCGCTGTCGACCATGATAAGGTCGAGCTCTCCGGTTTTGCAGGAAAAATTGCGCGCAAGATTTTTAAGGCCTTTTCTTTTGAGGAATCTTTCGCAGCGTTTTTCTCCCCATTGGCCGAGCAGCTTTGAGTTGGCCAATAGTTTGCGTCTGTTCGTTAACATCTCGAGTCGGGTAACTCCCAAAAAAATCCGTTCGGCAAGCCCAGGACAGGTTTGGGGGTTAAATTATGAATCGAAATTATTTCGAGACGGTATGTTCGCTATGCCGTTGAGCGAGCTTGACTGCCTTGCCCGTACGATTGCGCAGGTAATATAGTTTTGCACGTCGAGTTTTGCCGCTTCGAATCGGTCTGATATCGATAACGTTTGGCGAATGCAGCGGGAAGATTCTTTCCACGCCCTCGTTATTGACAATTCGCCGGACCGTAAAGCTCTCGTTAATGCCTCGTCCCTTGCGGGCGATTACCGTGCCGGTAAATACCTGCGTGCGTTCTTTATCACCTTCTCTGATTCGGCAGTAAACATCCACTATATCGCCTACCTCGAAGTGAGGGATATTCTCTTTCAGGCTTTTGCTTTCAACAGCGTCCAACATTTCTGTTTTCACTGGTCTTTCTCCTTAATATCATTTTTCACCAACAGCCCCGATTCTGCTTATCGAGATTTAGCAGGATTCTCCACTATTTTGGTGGTGATACGTCTTGGGCAAACAATGAGCTAAATACTAAACATGGGATTTTAGCGATATTTCGCCCCGGAAACAAGCACTTTTTTGAAAATTGTATTTTTTTTAAGCGGCTCACAAGCCGATAAATCCACGGTTTGCCTCTGTCTGGCGGCGAAATTTCTTGAAAAAAGCCCAGCCGATTTGGTATAATCGTATAGTATCTCAACCGAGCCGCGGAATTGGCGTAAAACCGTTACAGGAGGTGCATAGGTGCACAAGAGGAAAAATTTAATCGTCCGGCTGTTAATTTTCGTGCTTTCGGTTGCACTGATCGCCGGCGTTACCTACGCAGGAAACATTATCTACGTGGACGCCAACGGCACAGCGGATTATTTGACCATTCAGGCGGCAATTGATGATGCAAATGACGGCGATACCGTCCTTGTCGCCCCCGGAACCTACGCCGGCGACGGCAATCGAGATATAGACTTCAATGGCAAAGCCATTACGGTTCGTAGTGCAGATCCCAACGATTTAGAGATCGTAAAAAAAACTGTAATAGATTGCAACGGGACGAATGAAGAACCTCATAGAGGATTTCAATTTCTCTCAGGTGAGGGGCGAGATTCAGTTCTTGCAGGATTCAAAATCATAAATGGTTTTGGCTCGGAAATCGTAATTAATGACCGGCATAATCAGGTGGTAGCAGGTGCAATCTTATGTCGGGATTCCAGTCCAACTGTCTTCAGTTGCGTTATTGAGGGAAATTCTACAGGAGATTATGGTTGTGGTGGAGGTATTTACTGTTTTAATTCTTCTGCAGCTATAATTGAGTGTATAATCCAAAATAATGAAGCGAATGCTGGTGGTGGTATTTTTTGTAACTCTGGATGTGTTGTTATCGACCAATGCATATTGAGTTCCAACATTAGTAGAGGTAGTACTGGCGATGTGATTTATGCCTATAGATTTTGTGGAGGGGGCATTTGCTGTTTAAATTCTTCAATAGCTATTACCGGGAGTAAAGTCCAAAATAATGAAGCGGGAGATCATGGCGGCGGCATATATTGCATTCGTGGAAGTGTTATTATCGACCGGTGCATAGTAAATTCCAACATTAGTTTCGGTGGAGGTGGTATTGTTTTCAACGGAAGTACTGGTAGCGTTCTTAACTGCCTTATCAACCGAAATCTGGCTCGGGGTGGCGATGGTGGCGGGATTCTTTATTATGGTAGAGAAGAAGATGTCACGGTAAAAAATTGTACGGTTGTACGGAACATTGCTTACGATGGGGCAGGTATAGCTTCATACCACGTTAGTTCTGGAAAACCAATCGTTCTGACCAACTGTATCCTGTGGGGCAACCGCAGTGGCTATGAATGCGATCTCACCACACAAATAGGCGAGGATCCTGCAAGATTGGTTTTATCACACTGCTGCGTCCAGG
This sequence comes from uncultured Pirellulales bacterium, assembly GCA_964597115.1. GTDB lineage: Bacteria > Planctomycetota > Phycisphaerae > Sedimentisphaerales > Anaerobacaceae > CAZQXE01. The sequence continues at coordinate 10,777 of CAZQXE010000062.1, forward strand.
GTTGGACTCCTGAGGTGACTGGCGAGGGCAGCTTTGGAGATGATCCGCTCCTAAGACCCGATTTCCATCTTCAAACCGACTCAGCCTGTATAGATGCCGGTGACCCTAACACCTCTATAGATTCGTTGGCAACTGATATTGACGGCGAACTAAGAAGTGCAGGCGGGCGAGTGGACATTGGCTGCGATGAATACATAGACCTTGATAAGGATGGACTTGGTGATTTTTGGGAATTAATGCATTTTGAGACAACAGTAAACATCGAAGCCGACCAGGATCCTGACGAAGACCGGTACACAAATATACAAGAATACAATCAAGGTTCAAATCCCCACTGTCCCCCGGAAACCTTTTATGTTAATTCGCTCAGTGGTAATGATTACTGGGACGGACTTTCGCCTGTGTGGGATGGACAGCATGGACCTAAAGCCACAATCCAGGCTGCTATTGATCAGGCTTATTTTTATGAGAGGGATAGTATTATCGTAGCTCCGGGCACTTACACTGGTGTTGGCAATCGTGATATAGACTTTAAAGGCAAAGTCATTACAGTAAAGAGTGAAAATGGGCAGGATACATGTGTCATAGACTGCCAGGGGACTAAGGAAGAACAGCACAGGGGTTTCTATTTCCATTATGGTGAAGAGGCCGGTTCCGTCGTACAAGGTTTTACTATTATCAATGGTTTTGTCGGCGATGGAGGTGCTATTTTCTGCGGGGCTAGCAGCCCCACAATCTGCGAATGTACGATTAGATCAAACACCTCCGTATATGGTATGGATTATAACGGTAATGGAGGTGGAATATATTGTGATTCCAGTAAAGCCTTAATCAAAGATTGCAAAATAATTGAAAACTCAACCATTCCGGGTTGGGGGATAGTGGCGAAAGGCGGACAAGGCGGAGGTATCTACTGCACAAATAGCAACCTTACAATTACTGGCTGTGAGATTTCAAATAATATCAGTTCTCCGCATCGAGGCGGTGCTATTTGTTGCTCGATGAGTGATGTCACAATAGATAACTGCACGCTCAATAATAATCAGAGCAATGGTATTTATTTCAATACGGGCAACTTGAACATAACAGGCTGCTCGATAGCTAAAAATCAAAAAGACGGTATTGAAAGCTACAGAATCAACTTGAAAATATTGGACTGCTTGATAGCCGAAAATCAAGATAGTGGTGTTCACTGTGGCAGTAGCAATGAAGTAATAATAAGAAACTGTGATATATCGGGAAATCGAACTCAAGGACTTAACTTTTCTTGGGATAATAACATCGTTATTGAACGATGCTTAGTTGCTGTAAATAGGTACGATGGTATTAATTGTTATGCCGTTGATGAACTTACTATAAATAACTGTACGATAGCTAATAATAAAATTGCTGGTATTTCTTGTGGATATGGATCCACCAATTGCAGCATTAGGAATTCCATTATCTGGGAAAACCAGATTGAGCTTGACAAAAGGTTGTTCGATAATCCACTTTGTACAATCTCATATAGTAACGTTCAAGGAGCATTAGAATCCGTTGAAATAACAGGAGATTATTTACTCAACTGGGGTGAAGGTAATATTAATTTAGATCCAAATTTTATTAATCCCGGGTACTGGGATCCAAACGGGACACAATGGAAATACGAAGATGACATCTGGATTGATGGTGATTATCACTTGAAGTCGCAGGCCGGTAGATATGATCCTCCACAGGACACCTTACGGTGGAACAGCGGAAGCTGGGTTTTGGATGATGTCACCAGCCCATGCATTGATGCCGGTGATCCGAACAGTCCGATTGGCGATGAGCCGGAGCCTAACGGCGGCAGAATCAACATGGGCGCCTACGGCGGTACAAGCCAGGCCAGCAAATCGTATTTCGTTGAGCCGTAGCTGAAATGGTTGATACAGGTGAACTTTATAGCAACTGCAAGGTAGATTTCTCTGATTAGGCTGTTATGGCTTTGCACTGGATGGACGATATTAGGCCTTAGTTAGGTTCGGTGAAAATCGTAATGAAATCGAGACAGCTACTCATACTCTCAATAGTTTTGTTAGCAATCATTTGCAGCGCGCCTGCTGAAGTCAATGGAGCTTGTTCCGCCGGACCAGACTGTGGGGCTGTAATAGCCGGTGACCTCGACCTTGATTCCAAAGTTGATTACGAAGATCTCCGCTTGCTTGCCCACTACTGGCTCAGCGACAACAGTGTATATGACTCAGAGCATGAGGTTGAGCATGATCCGAATTATTATTCAGATGTGCTCAAGAGCATGCTAATGGCCGGTCCAAAACCTCACGTGCCGTTCTTATTCTATACATCAAACTTTTGTTGGAATCCGCCCGGCCCCGGATTCTACCCTATTCGTGAGCTTAACACTACTTATGCTGTGCCGTATTTGATCGATATCCTTCTCAATGGCCCGGAATGGTCAGACGAGAATGTGCTGACCGATTTTGGCGGTATTGTTCCTCATGTCGCTAGGTGTTATGCTGCCCTTTGCCTTGGAGCCATCGGAGATAAAAGGGCCTTTGAGCCCTTAGTGGAAATCCTTAAGAGCGGTGACTATATGGAGGACAAGTACACGATTACATACAATCGAAAAGATGAGCACGATATTAAAAGCTATGCTGCGTTTGCGCTCGGATTGTTGGGTGATTGCAGAGCGGTCGGGCCTTTGATGGAATCACTTGAGAAAGATGGGTGGATCGAGTGTATATATGCTTTATCTAAATTGAGAGCTATTAAAGCTGTACCAACCATAATCGAGGTTGCATCTGAGCGAGACATCCTCGTTGAAACACACCATTACATTGAATGGATCCTTAGGATTGATTTCTCGATAAGCGGACAATCCGGCATCTATACGATTGGAGAATTTCCTGAAGTTGGTACTGCCGGTCTTTCTGAGATATACGAGAAACTATGGCAGCACTGGCTACAAGCAGGTGACCAGTACGCCCAAGAGCAATTTGAAGAGAACTACTCACAGTGGACAGCTGCTCTAAGAGACAAACCCAGTGCACACAGTCTCCAGGAAGTTCTCCTTGAGAGGATGTTAAAAGGGGGAGTTGCTGCATTGCCATATGTAATGGCTCAGATTGAACGGGGTGATGACCGTTTGATCGAAATGGTTGGGCGGTTGACTGGTAGTCGTACAACGTCATATTGTACACCCTCAGAGTGCCTTCAATGGTGGAGAGCCAATAAATATGACTGGTTGATTTTTGACGTTTCGGATTCGATGAATGTGCTCCGTGTACCAGCACAATATCCGACTATTCAGGCGGCTATTGATGATGCGAATGATGGCGATACAGTCCTTGTCGCTCCCGGAATTTACACCGGCGATGGCAACCGTGATATCGATTTCAGAGGTAAAGCTATAACAGTCAAAAGCG
>CAZQXE010000063.1:0-14018 GCA_964597115.1 uncultured Pirellulales bacterium
TCGCTCTGGTTTATGTCTTCAGGAAAAGCTGGGGTGCTTTCCCAACGGGCATCTTTATCCTTTCCTTTTTCATAAGCCTCTTTCTTATCCTTATATTCAATCAGCGAATTTTAAAAGTAACGAAGAAAATCCAAAAAAAGGTTCTGATAATCGGGGAAGGACAAGTCGATGAGATTGTAACGAAGAATGCTGATGTGGAAAGAAGGAAAATTGATGATATAAAAGAACTGATAGAATGCAGTGATATTGACGAGATTTTTATCTGTGACGATATCCAGCACGAAAAGAACCTGAACCTACTTATCTATATAGTACAAAAGCTGAAAATTGATGTCATTTTCAGCCCCTCCAATTATATGAAACTGCTGAGTGAAAGAATCAATGGCGAAGATTCGTATCAATTTTTGGATACTTTTGTGGGAAAGAAAACAAACGTTGAAGAATTCTTAATGAGAAGTCTGGATATAATAGGCAGTCTGGCCATTCTATTCATTTGCGGCCCTGTGATATGTTTGGTTACTTTCCTAGTTATGATTACTTCTCCTGGAACCATCTTTTACAAACAACAAAGAGTCGGAAAGCATGGCAGGATTTTCACTTTGTACAAGTTCAGAACCATGATAAAGGACGCTGAAAGAAGAATTGGTCCTGTTCTTGCAAGCCAGGATGATCCCCGTGTTACGAAAGTTGGGAGAATTTTGCGAAGAACACGTGTGGATGAGCTTCCCCAGCTATTCAACGTTCTACGGGGAGATATGAGCCTGGTCGGACCAAGGCCGGAAAGGCCGCATTTCGTAAAAATCCACAAAGCTTTACGTGAATTAAGATTAGCAGTAAGGCCGGGTATGACAGGCCTTGCACAAGTTAGAAGTTTCTACGATTTGAAACCGCAGCACAAAATAAAATACGACTACTTATATATTCAGCGAAGATCATTCCTTCTGAATCTGTATATTCTTGCAAGAACTATTCCTGTTGTACTTTCAAGAAAAGGCCAGTAGGTTTCTCTAAAATACCTAAAAAATTTTACACTTTCCAACATTACTGATTTTTAGCATCACCCAAATCAATCCAACCCAAGTTAATTCCTCTACCATGTAGTCCTGCTTTAGCTGAATAGAAACCCAAATTAAAATCGTAAGGTATCGGCTTTGCTGATATTTCTCTTGAAATGTTTACAAAGCTATTCCTTGGCCATGCAAATGTCGGAGGTTCCGGATAGAAATCCCAATTATCAAACTTGAACTTCCGGCGATTTAAAGGTAACAAAATGACATTTTCATCCTTAACCGATCCATGAAAATATATAGCCAAATCCTCCTCAAATCCATCTTTAACATCAAACAAGAAAGAGAATTTATATTTTTCATTAGCAATTTTTTCGCAACGATAACTAATAAAAGATACACTTTCGCTAATACAATTTCCAAAGTCATATATTACAAAATTAGTTTTTTTACCATTACCCATAATAGAAAAGACTTTTGTCGCATCCTGCATCTCCTCCTCTATCGGAATTTCTTTTTCTCCATTGAATATCTTTACAACATATCTGGCCTGCAAAGGAATCTCCTCATCATATACTAATCCCCGTCGCTTTGCATAAAAACTTATCCTCCTGTCGGTAACACCAACCGTAGCATCCTTCGGAGTATTTTCATTGAGCCAACCGGCAATATTTCTGTAATATATTTTATTACTCCCGATAGGTCTGAATAATTTAGGCGCACAAACACATAAACCAATTACAACTAAAATGTAGAACCAGATTCGTTTTTTCGGGGCACAAGTGATGTCATTTTGTGCCTCTCTCACAATCCCTCTAATCAGAACAGCCAAACCTGCTGAAATGTGAAAACTCGTAAGACAAACAAGCGGCAAAATATACCTTTTGCTAATGCTACCATAATCACCGGTAGAACGCAGAATAAGGAAGATTATATTAAGGCCGATAAAAATCAACATAAAATATTTTTCCTTGTTGGTTTGTGCAAATCGAAAATAACAAAATACTCCAACAAACCACGGCACGATAAAAATCCACAGGAGGTTCTCACCAAGATTCTTGAAAATCTCATAGAAAACATTAGCAAATCCGCCGGACGAACCCGCCACATATACACAAGAAGTTTCATCGCAGAGAAGATTTTCCTCACCTTTAACGGGACACTCATTGAAATCAATATGAGATACCAATCCACGAAGTACCGGGGGTACAATAATTCCTTTAATTTTCATGTCCGGACCGGCTGGAATTAGAAATCCTAAAAGTAATAAAATCACAGCCGCAACTGTTCTTTTTCTGCTTAATGTTCCCACCGGCCTTAAAAAGCAATACCCCAGCCAAATAAGACCATATAAAACAAGTTGTGCGCAGACCGGTCGAGTGAGATATCCGAGGCCGGACAATAAACCAACCCAAAAGAAATGCATCCATTTTCGCTCTTTAGCTGCCCATAAAATCAAAAGAAAGCCGCAACTCAGAAACAGAATATGTGGCCAGTCTCTCAAGGCATCACTGCCAAATTCTGCAGGGTATGGCAAAAAAATAAGAATCAACAGCCCCCAAAAGCTGTGATAAGAACCAACTAATAATTTCCCGATGAAATACAATGGTACTAAAGCAAGAATTCTACAAAAGAGATTTATGCACTGAGCTGAATATATCCATGTATAGAGCGAAGAGCTGCCATTAAACAACATGACAATATTATGAGTTATAAAGATTAGAAAGGGATATCCAAACGGATGATTCTTAATAACACCCATGGGGGAAATTGCTATCTGTTGAGCCAGTTCTACATATAAAACTCCGTCCTTGGAAATGAGGACCGTTGTGAAAATTAAATATACACCGATTCCAAGGGCAATCACTAATAGAATCGCAAGATGGACGAAATCTCTCTTGCTGATTAATCGATTCGCTGACTCACTAACAACCATTCCTACCCCAAATACTTTAAAATACCTTACAGCCATCCTGATTGAATTACTCAGATGAACATCGAGTTTATATTATCAAAGTCAGCAACATTCTTAAACTCATTTCTCTGAGTTTATAAAGGATGAGCCTAAGTTTGGTTAAAGATATGTATTCTTACGGTTCATGCGCCGGGATCAGGGAGTGGTACTACTATCATCCCAGCCGGGCGAGCCACCCGTGTATGAACTCGCACGCCAAGAGTCTTTCTGATCCCAACTGTTCGGATCAGGATTAGTCGACTCTATTATCGTTAGAGAAAAGCCATCGCCATCGGTAATATCATACCAGTCATCTTGAAAGTTAAAGTCCAGTATCACACGACTATTTCCATCTTCGAGTTTGATTCTTTCGCCTCCGTTGTTCAACCTGCCGGTATATTCGCCGGCTACATTAACGGCCGAACCATATCGCGACTCGAAGGCATCGCGGTTCTGGACAACTACAACATATTCACCGGATGAAATCTCTATACTCGGGAAAGTAAAATCAACTCCATTGGTGAAGCTTACAAGATATAAATTGATTGTCTCTTCTCCAATATTCTGCAACTCAATGAACTCAAAACTTTCGCTATCTACAGCAAGATCACTATGTGCAGTATCCGCCTCGGCCGGATTGTACATCAACTCAGTGATACGCAAATCAGATAACAGACTACCGGTTGGCATTTCGCCCGCTACAAATTGAACAGGAGCAGACCAGTGACTCCAGCGGCCGGTGTTATCCTTCATCCTACAGCGAACCCTATAGGTTTGTCCAGGCTCAACATCAGAGGCGGGAATTGTTATAGTTGTAGCCTCCGGTGAGATGATTTCCTCGCTTTCCCAGATAGCATCGATCTCATATTTTGGCTTGGCCGTATATTTACCAATATGGCTCTGCGGTATCTGTTCATCATCTGGTTCCTCACGCACTGCTTCTGCACTTAATTCAACATCAATAGATAAATCGCTGGAGTCCATTGATGAGTTCAGCACGTGAACAGCAATAATATTCTCGCCCTCAACAAGATAATCTTCCAGTGTATAAAGACTGACCGTTTCCCATGCTGCTTCGGGTACATAATCTGCATCAGTAAGTGAACGATAAGCCTTGAAACCGAGCCCAACATGGAGACGGGCAACTTCGGAACCATTAATCCAGATTATGCAACCGTCATCAACATAGATGTTCAACCTGAGCTCAGCAATATCATTGAGATTCGACACGGTGAACGCGTGTCTTAAATACACAGAGGAGTAGTTGCTCCGCATATCATTCAAAACTGTGTTATCGTCATTGTCGCCATAACCAATGCAGGTTTGTCCAACGAGCCAGGCTCTATCGTCAAAACCAATTTGACGCCAGACATCAACAGGATTAGAAGGTTCACTTGAACGTCCTAGGAAGTAACGCCACCCGGAACTCTCCGACTCCAATAGGATCTCGATATTATTCGTAGTCCATTCCACAGGTGGGGAGACAGGAATGTTAGGTTCGATCTCAGCGATTCGCCATTTTATTGCAGCGAATGTGCCGCTACCCTGCGGATCACTAAAGGAACTTGTCTCAAACGTCAAATCATCTATTGGATATTCTGCGGAACCTGTATACGTAACCATGGGTGTATCAGGAATACTCGTATCAGCAGCTTCAGCAACAAGAGCAGAGACACCATAATCACCTGCAGCTACGTTCGAGAAGCCCGCTGGACTAAGAAATGTCTTGTAGTACTCGATAAGGCCCGGCCAATCTCTTGTGTTAAGAAACTCGTTGTTCTCATAGAATTGTCCTCTTTTCACCGTCCGTGGATGGTAATCCCACATAGCCCGATTGGCTTCAACGAATGTCCTGTCCTCATACGGCGTGCTGATAATTGAGGCAATTTCCTCTATAACCTGCCAGACCTGGTCGCCACTGAACAATAAATCTAATAGCTCCCTGGCTCGATTCTGAACTGCAATATCATACTCTTGATAGGCCAGTGAGTACCTAAAATGCTCCCAGTCATTGTAGTGAGTAGCCCATTCGAAAGTCAGATCCAGATCCCAGGGCAGCATCCACCACTGATTCGTCTCTGAGTTGTGATAAAAAATGCAATTAGATTCGGGACGGCGATCTGAGTCATTAATAGCCAAACCTATCGCCCTGGAGCTATAATAGTTAGGCAGATTGACACTTGTCCCCCACCAATTTCTGTCAGGACGAGAATCATATGTGTTAATAAAATCCCAGACATCGGAATCATTAGCCACTTGTGTTCGTCCCTGATGGCTTTTGTTGGCATTTTCACTCGTCCTTGCATCTCTATCCATTCTGTAAACGTTGCCGTCCGGCAACCCATGCTCATCAAGAAAGGCTCCATCGGAATGCTCAATTGCTAAGTAAAGGCCCCAGAAATCTTCCTCGTACTGACTTGCAGAGCTGGTTTCATTGACACTATCAATTACACGAAGATGAAAGTAATTGGTTTTACAGCTTGGGACACCGGCCATATTATATAGCCGAAAAGCAAGTGCCTCGTTCATTACCATCCCGCGTGTGCCCCTGTCCCAGGGGCCGGGATGCGGGTATTGCCACCAGGGACAGGTACCGGTGCCAATATTCATTTTATCCCATTTGCTTTGATATTTATTACCGTAATCATCACGAGCCTGGAAATAGTGGCCGCGATTGAAATCGAACTTCCACTTCTCTTTGCCTGTCTGAAAAGTGGAGTACTGGCCTCGCACCCGATAGCTGACGTTGTCATAAACCTCGCCGTCATAGATCAGTGTTCCGGAGAAGTAGTACTCGGTATTATCATATGACCGGTTATATTGACAGTTTTGTACATCTATTGCTCTGGATAGCAGGTGGTAAACCGGCAGAGAACGCATCAATTCAGCGCTGTACGTGACTACCTGGTTCTCCGGTGAGGATCCGTGGGGATTTATGGCGCCGCTCCAGGCAGGTACGCCATCGTAAACAAAATAAGCGAAATTCGGCTGTGGATCATCATCATAAGGTACTTGTAGAGAATTTGACGCACTGTCCCGAACAACAATACGGTAGCGTACCAACCTGCGGTGTCTCTGTAAAGAAGCCGGCAGTTGCAAAGTATAGATATCATCGCCAGCTACCGCATCACCGTTGAGCCCATCATCATTCATGACAGAAGTGACCCATCTCGCATCGTAAGACGAGTTAGGTATGGTGGCTGGATTAGTTGAAGGATAATTGGGAACAGTTACCGGAATATAGCCGCCTGGTTCCACCAACTGGTATTGCAATGACACACTTAAGACTCCGTCGGAGTCTGTTACCTTGGCTGTCATAGTTACTATCTCGTTCGATTTCGGCTGTTTGGGCCAGTGTTTTACCTGGCGGATATGCGGCGGAGTATTGTCGAGATAAACAGATGCATTGTGCCTCTTCGGTGTAGGATAAGCCGAGCGCCAACTGCCGCCAAGATCATTATCAATATATGGATTAACCAACTGCATGGAATGTCCATTGCCCAACGTATCAGAGGGTACCGAATCGCCAACCGTCGGCCAGGGAAAACCCAACTGGTAATCGACCTCATCAACCTTATTACCCTCGGCATCGCGCAGAACGATTGCCTCACCCTCATTGCTCAGTCTGCCTTCAAATGGTCCGTAGATAAAGCTGCTATTCGCAGCATATTTTTCAACAATGGTTACCGCATCGTAAGAAAGGGCCGGATCCTCAGTAACAACGATGTATCCCCTTGCGGGTAATACTGCTCCCTCTGGAAATTGATACGAAATGCCGTTGCTAAAATACCAGCCTGCAATATTGACATCATCGGGAGATATATTATGAAGCTCAATAAACTCGACGAGTTCAGTCCTGATGTCAGGATCGTAGTGAACCTCGTTAATTACTACAGCAGGTGTACCTGTCTGATACAAATTGTCAGCCAACAGAGCAATTTCGGTTGTATCGAATTGATCATCGGCTTTGAGGCCGGCTGATAATATCATAAGCACAAAGATTAGCAATGAGATTTTCATATACCTTAGCATTTTGTTGCCCCTTCTCCATCGACGGTTTGGGATACTGGCTACAGTTTGCTTTTTCAAAACATGTGAATCTTCATTATCTTAAATATCTGATAAAAAGTCAAGCCAATACCTATTTATGGATAATATTTTAATTATCCCATTTTCAGGCATGTAATCTGAAGGGAAGTAGTGAAGAACAATTGTTGGATTGACAATTTGTTAAAAAATGATTTTTAAAAATTCCTGATTATGACTCTGCAAGGACATCTTCCATCACTTCATCCATTTCTTCAGACGAACATTCCGGCAAAGATTTTGCTTCTAACGGCAGAAACACGGTAAACGTCGTACCCTTATCCACTTCACTTTCAACCTCAATTCTACCGCCGTGCATCATCACAATTTTATGAACAATTGCAAGTCCTAAGCCAGTACCCTGAATTTCCTGGCCGCGTCGTTTTACACGATGAAAACGTTCAAATATCTTCGAAAGCTCTTCTTTGGGAATCCCCATTCCTGTATCGCTGACGCTGATGGCTAAGTCGTCATTTTGCTGCCGAACACTAATAGATACCCGACCTTTTTCAGGGGTAAACTTGATTGCGTTACTAACGAGATTTGTCAAAACCCGAATAATAGCAGCTATATCAAATTCGGCTTCGGGCAAATCCTCAGCAGGCTCAGACACCAACTCAACATGATTTTTAGCCGCGAAAAGAGCCATTATCTCGTAGACCTCCGAGATAACCTGCTTTATATCGTTACTGCTTATATCCGGTTTCATCCTGCCTGCTTCAAGTTTCTGGAAATCCAAAACATCATTAATCAGAGCACTAAGCCTGTCAACATTCCTCTTTGCGATTTCCAGGAATTTCTCCTGTTCTTTATTGACTTCGCCAACCACTCCATCCAGGACAATGGCGACACCTTCTTTGATAGCAGTTAACGGTGTGCGCAGTTCATGAGAAACCGTGGATATAAACTGAGATTTTATCTCCATTGTTTCTTTGAGCTTTTCTTCTGCCTGCCTGCGCTCAGTAATATCTCTTATGACGCCTATCGAGCCTGTAGTCCTGCCTTCGGGGCTCTTCAGAATACTAAGCGAAATATCAATATCGATTACACTGCCGTCCTTCTTAATCACTTTGGTCTCCAGATGGTGCTGCATTCCTTTTTGTCTTACATCGAAGGCTCGTATTCTTTCCCACTCCCCCGGAGGATAGAGTGACCGGATCGGTTTTAGGTGTAATTCTTTTTCATCGAAACCCAGAAGCCCCTCTGTAAACTTGTTCCAGGAAACAAGCCGTTCCTGATCATCAGCCACCGTGATGGCAACGGCAGAGTTTTCAAAAATTGTCCAGTACTTCTCTTCTGCTAAACGCCGTTCATGCTCCGCTTTTTTACGTTCAGTGACATCGTCAACTGCAATAACCATGTGCTTGCGGTCATCTATTACCACCGGTTCTGCACTTACACGAAACCAGAGTTCGGTTTCTTTGTTATCAATTTTGAGCGTCGGATGGATTTCAACATTGTGAACAGATTGTCCCGAATTGAACACGCTCTTTACAGTTTTTCTAAGCAAACATCTTGCACAAGCCGGATCGTGTCCGCATCCTTTTTCATTGTTTGTACTATTGATACAACCCAGAACCTCGCCAACCTCCTTATTAATTATCTCAGGATAATCAATATGAAGCATCCGTCTAACAGCATTATTAACGCGAGTAATTACCATACTTCCGTTGGCTATCAGCATACCAACAGGAACGGCATCAAATATGGCTTCCAGATTCCTTTGCTTTCTTTGAAGCGCATCCTCCATTTTCTTGCGATCGATAGTATTTTGGATCGTCTTCGGGAGAGCCATAAGATACTTACGATCGACATCTTTAGGCAGATAATCATAGGCGCCAGCTTTCCAGGCTTTTATTGCCACCTCTTCATCACCTGCTCCGGTAACAAGAACAACAGGGATATCGTCAACTAAATTCAGGATATCAAGCGCCGTGCCGTCCCCAAGTGAGTAATCAGAAACTATAATATCAAACTTCTCGGAATCCAATATACGTCGAGCATCCGAGATAGAATTTGCTATTTGATAATCGTAAAGAAGCTTCTGAGTTTCTACGTACCGTTTAAAAGCCATTTGGTCAAGCTTGTCATCTTCAACCATCAAGAGTTTATATCTCGCATCTTCCATCATTCTCTTGCGTTGCACGGCATTTTCGACTGCCTTTGGTATAGCTTCAAGAAAATTGAGCTTTTTTGGAAGATAATCGTAGGCACCGCCCTTCCAGGCTTTGACGGCCACTTCTTCACTGCCAGCGCCGGTGATAAATATGACAGGTGTATTCTTTACTAAATCCAGGATATTGAGTGCAGTGCCATCCCCAAGCATATAATCAGCAATTATGACATCAAACTGCTTGGCTGCCAGTATGGATTGAGCTTCTGAAATAGACCCGGTTATCGTGTAATCATACGGAAGTTTTTTACTTTCCACAAACTGCCTAAAGGCCATCTGGTCAAATTCATCATCTTCAATCAGCAAAACTTTGTATCTTGTATCTTCCATAGCCTTTTCCTCTATTTGTCTCCGGCTCAGTATTGCCTAAAGCAACTCACTGGCTCATACTATCGAGGTCGTTGAGGCTAAATTTTACCACTATCACAGCTATGCCAACATTTTCAATGAGAAACACCAGTTTCAATTTTCACATTACTAACCTGCGTCTCTTGCTTTGGAAGAGTGAAGTAAAATATACTTCCTTCGCCGAATTTCGATTCTACCCAAACTCTGCCACCGTATGATTCCACAATCTTCTTTACCACTGTAAGACCAATACCGGTGCTTTCGAATTTATCGCGGGATTTCAATGTCTGGAACATACGGAAGATTCTTTCAAAGTGTTCTTCTTCAATCCCAGGTCCATTATCAGCGACGCTGAATTTCCAAAAGCCATCTTCTTCTTCATAACTAACTTTTACCTGGCCTTGTGGCTTATCCATATGCTTGACAGCATTGCCCAATAGATTCCCAAACACCTGCATAATTTTGATTTGCCCACATTCGATCTCCGGCAGCTCTTTCTCAATCGAGAGCTTAATATTCTCCGGAAGATCAATCATATCAATAACTTCTGAAATAATTACATTCAGATCTACACGTTCCCTCTTTTCTTCCAAACATCCAAGTCGCGAATATTGAAGCACACCCCCAATCAGATTATGCATTCGCTCTACCCGACTCACAAGCAAATTCATTTGCTCTTTGCCATCCTCACCAAGCTTTTCCGCGCTGTCGGTTAATATCCAATCACAAACAGTCCTAATTCCTCTTAGCGGAGCTTTTAAATCGTGTGACACTATATGCGCAAAATCCTTTAGTTCCTGATTGGCGTTTTCTAACTTTTTATAAGCATCCTCTATCTCCGAAGCCCGCTTTCGCACATCGTCTAACATTCTGGTGGCCGTTTCGGCTTTGCCCAAAGAGTAGGACTGCTCCAGCAGCTTATCTCGAGCTTTGGCCAGTTGCTCGACCATATGGTTAAACTCTTTTGCAAGAGTACCAATTTCATCGCTGCGCTCCATGGAAAGCTTTGCTGTTACATCCTTGTTTTTGCCGATTGCTACAACATGGCTCGTCAGCTTCTCGAGCGGAGCAACCACTTTACGTCGAAGTAAAAGCAACAGGACCAGCATAACAGACAAACCATTGCCAAAATTCGAGATAAAATTGGAGCGAATAAGCCAGCCAATACTTCTGGCTCTGACATCTCGAGGGATGTCCGCCCGCATTAGGAGAGCAGGAATCCCATGAATGTCAGAAAAGATCGTGTACACATGTAGTACATTACCCCGACCCTTACGGATATGAAACTGAGACTCAGCTGTAATATGATTAAGCACATCTCTTTCATCAATCGGGACAAGGTCATTAGCGATAATCCACACTTTGAGATCAACTGGCACATGCTCAGTAACTGTTTTAAGAACGCCATCGTCAAGATATCTACCCGCAATGAAAGCTCCACGGATAGGACCCTCATTTTCGCTTGTGATGATCGGCCTGGAAGAAATCAGCATCGGCCCTCGCTCGGTTAGGAAGACACCTGTAGTGGAACTGTGAACGGTTTTGTATTCAAGCAACGGACGCGTTTGAAACCAGGGTACGGCGGACAATTCATCGAGTTGCATTGTTTCCTGAGCCTCAGCATCACGAATTTGACCCCAGACTACTTTGCCTTTGATATCACAGATATAAATGATGTCGAGGTTTTCCTTCGTATTAGCGATAAGCTCAAGGCTGGGATTGGTGACATTTTGGCTGGTATTTCGGTCTTCGATAAATTGATATATTTGATCCGATGCGGACCAATTTCTGGTAAAATTATCGATCTCGGAAATCTCTCTCCTAAGCGCCCCGACACAACGCCTCATGGTGTTTTGAGCTTGGCCGTGTTCCATCGCTACGAAACTTGGTAAAATGAAAAACTGCTGACTTGCATAATCAAAAACTGCATACAGACTGACAACAGCCAGAACAATTACCAGTATTTTTACTTGTAACGACATTTAGGAGTCTCTAATTGCTAAAAACATATCCCAGTTACAACCTGTGTCACAGGCGTACATTATTTTCGGCAAAAAACAAAGGGCACATTATCGAAATGGTGAAATCACCGACGATATTCTGCTTTTAAGCCTCTTCCATAAATGTATTTTAAAATCAAAAGATCTCAGGGCTGGACCCATAATACGATACTATATGGAATACAAGTGAAGAACTAATAAAACCAACAAATATAAGAGCTTAAGATTGGTTTGGCCATAAAAACGCTGCATAGCGAGCATCGTATGTTCTTTGAATTTCGAGAGAGCAGTAGAGTCGCTTTCGATAATGTTTGTCTTTAAGTCATCACACATCATCGCCGATACTGATTGTGGGTCATTTTAGTCGTTCCTAAGGGTGCAGAATTGCTATGATAAAGAAAGACGCGCTAATTTCACATCTGTTAAAAGAGAAGATTCTCGATAAGAAAACTCTCGAGGCTGCGATCAACCAGCACGAAAAGACCGGACAAAGTCTTATAACCATACTGAAAGAGGAAGATCTCCTTGATGAAGAGCAGTTGTCGAAGGCCGTCGCAATTACCAGCGGAACAGAGTTTGTCAATCTTGCACCTGAGATGGTTGATCCGATGGTAGCCCACCTGGTACCCTATGAGATCGCCAATCGTCACAACGTAATCCCGATAAAAAGAGAAGGTAATAAACTTCAGGTAGCAATGAGTTCACCGTTGAATCTTTCTATCCGTGACCAAATCGAAATGAAAACCGGCTACAGAATCATTCCTGTTGCCGCTATGCCAAGTGCCATAAGACGAGCAATACATTATCATTTCGATGTAACAAACGTTACAAAGCAGGCCATAGTCTCGATGCGGTTGGAAGAAAAACCTGATAAAACCGCCGAAACTGAGCAGATCGAAGAAAAAGCGGTAAAGGTTTCGGACTCTCCAATTGCCAAACTGGTCTCTTCCATAATTATCGGTGCAATCGACGCCAGAGCAAGTGACATACATATCGAGCCACAAGATTCTGACATAAGAGTAAGATATCGTATAGACGGAACCTTACGTTCGGCGGTCAATGTGCCTTTGTCGGTACAGCAGGAAATGATCTCGCATATTAAGATTATGGCAAACATGGATATTTCCGAGCGAAGGATTCCGCAAGATGGTCATATGTCCACGCCCCGTGATGGTCAGGATTTCGATCTCAGAGTTTCGTCACTGCCGGCAATAACCGGAGAGAAGATAGTAATCAGAGTTCTCAATAAAGATGTAGACAAGTGGTCAATCGATGATGTCGTAGCTTCACCTGATGACAATAAGAAATTCCGAGCATTAGTTGATAATCCTTACGGCATGCTCTTATTGACAGGCCCTACCGGATGCGGAAAGACCACTACACTTTATTCGGTCCTTCAACTTCTCAATACACCCGAAAGAAACATTGTTACAGTCGAAGACCCGGTTGAATATCGTCTGGCAGGAATTACTCAGGTTCAGGTCAGACCAGTCGCAGGGATGACCTTCGCTTCGGCCCTGCGAAGCATCCTCCGACAGGATCCGGACATCATCCTGATCGGCGAGATTCGTGATGCCGAAACAGCCGAAATAGCCGTCAGCGCAGCTCTGACCGGGCATTTGGTTTTAAGTACGCTGCATACAAATGATGCTACAGGTGCAATTTCGCGTTTAATCAACCTTGGGATAGCACCATTCCTCGTTGCTTCAGCCCTGTTAGGAACGGTTGCCCAGAGACTTATGAGGGTATCATGTTCAAAGTGCAGGCAAATACACGAACCATCAGAGCAGGAATTAAAATATCTGTTCGGTGAATCATACCATGACAAAGATGTAAAACTATACCGGGGAACAGGATGCGATAGTTGCTATCATACCGGATATCACGGAAGAAAAAGCATTTACGAGATACTAAGTATCTCTCCAAAAATAAGGAGGATGATCATCGGCAGAAGCGGCGACATGGAAATCAAGCAGCAGGCAATCGACGAGGGCATGAAAATACTTTATGAAAGCGCAGTCAAAGAAATTATAAACGGTGTCACAACAGTGGAAGAGCTGACACGAATTGTAGATGTCGGGGCAGAGTGATGGCTACATATATTTACACCGCAAAAGATGTAAAAGGTAACTCGCTGGTCGGCACCTATGAAGACATTAACAGCGTTGCCCTGCTGCGTCAAGAGCTTGGGAAGATGGGTTACGTTCTTTTAAAGGCACGCAGGCAGAAAAATTCAACGCCAAGGTTCAAAAGAATTAAGCAATCGGAAGTTGTTACTTTTATTTATAAGTTTGCGGAGATGTATTCGGCTGGACTGTCAATAACAAGGGTCCTTGAAGTGCTGGAAGAACAGAATAACAATCTTGCCTTTACGAACATAATTGCTGATATAAGGCAGAATGTTGAAAACGGCTTAAGCCTGGAAAAGGCATTTAAAAAACATAGCCGCA
>CAZQXE010000064.1:0-10701 GCA_964597115.1 uncultured Pirellulales bacterium
CACAGACCGGAAGAATGCTGAACGAAATAGGTTGTCAGTTGGCCGCGCGTGTCGCTAATAAATCTCGTACGTTCAGTTTTGAAGCTCTCGCAGGCACAGAGCCTAATGCGTTTGCGTTGCCGGGTGGATTTGTATTCGTGGCTTCCTCGCTTATGGAGCTGTGCGAATGGAACCGGAATGAAGTTGCATTCATCCTCGGACATGAAATGGCTCATGTTATCCGTGGACATGCGATGGATCGTATTATCAGGAATTCGGCTATTACTACTGCATCTCGTACTATTCCCGTTCGCGGCTTGCTTGCCGATTGGCTGCGTAGTGTGGGCGTGCAATTTCTTGAAAGTGCGTATTCCCGCGAACTGGAGTCCGAGGCTGACAAACTCGGTGTGCGTTTGGTTGCCGCAGCAGGTTACGATCCTCGCGCTGGCGTGAAACTTCTCCGGCGATTGGAAAAAATGGGCTCATCCGTCGGTCAATTTGAACCTGGTAATTATTTTTCTTCGCATCCACCTTTCAAGGTTCGCATCAACAATATCAATCATCTACTTCAGCGTTTCGAACCTTAAGTGTTGTGAATTGTGCAAAGCGACAATATAACCGTCAGGTCTAAGAATTGTTAGTAACCACGTCAGTGACAAACGAAGCTATGGAGCTTTCGTCGAACTGCTCTTGAGTATCCATCAAATCGTCTGTTGTAAGCTGGTCTGCCTTACCCAGTTGATTGCGGACTTTTTCAACCCACTCGACCAGGCTTTCAACTACTTTGGGATCGAAATCATATCCTGATGAATCAACCATAATTTTAATTGCTTGGTCAAGGGACCGCGAATCATGGTAAGATCGATTTGAAGTGAGGGCATCAAGTGTATCGGCTACGGCCATAATACGAGCGCCGATTGGTATTGAAGTTTTTGACAGGCCGTCCGGATAACCTTGACCGTTCCATTTTTCGTGATGTCCTCTAACTATGGCTATCTCTTGTTCCAGGAAACTCATTTTCTCCAGGATGCGAACAGCTATGAGCGGATGCTGCTCAATGATACGACGTTCTCGCGGTGTTAACGTTCCCGGTTTGGATAAAATTGCATCTGGCACACCAATCTTTCCGATGTCGTGGATCATAGCAGCGCGGCGAATGACTTCCAGTTGTCTTGGCGAGATATTCATCGTTTCGGCAATGCCGATGGTATAGTTCGTAACGTTTTCAGAATGTTTCTTTGCATAAGGGTCCTTCGCCTCAAGGGCCTGAACTAGTCCCCAGATGCTTTGAATAAACATTTTCTCTGCTTGTTCCGACAGGCCGGCAATACGTCGTTTAAGCTTTTTAATCTTCTGAATCTCGATGTCACCGGCTTTTAAGGCCTTTGACATGTTCCGGTCCCAGAGCCTGACGCAATTTCGGCCGGCATTTTTAGCTTCATACAGAGCCAAATCGGCTTTTCGCATCACCTCACTGGGAGAATCAGTGCTGTTCGGCAGACTCTCTGCAGTGCCGCAACTGATTGTCATCGACAGATTCTCTCCCAGCAGGATCTGCTGAACTTTGTCTCGAAGCCTTTCAAGAAGTGTCAGAGCATTTTCTGCTTTTGTTTCCGGCATTAATATTACAAATTCGTCGCCCCCATAACGTGCAAGCACATCCGGAGTCCTCTTTTCTTTTTTCATACATGCAGCAAGTTTTCTAAGTGCTTCGTCGCCGGTTGCATGGCCGAATACATCGTTGATTGTCTTAAAATTGTCGAGGTCTATGATAGCAATAGAGAATGGGTGTTTGTATCGCTTTGCACGATCATACTCTTCCTGAAGCTTATCCTCGAGAAGTTTCCTTGAGCCTGTTCCGGTTAAAGCATCGGTTAATGAAGTAAGCCTTGCCTGCTGGTACAGGCTGGCATTGGTCAGGTGAGAATTCAGAATTTCTCTTGTTAGTTTTGCTTTGTAAGAAGTTAGCTCCCTGTTCATTGTGCTTGATGCAGATAATGCACACATGCACAAATAGCCGGATAGTTGTTTGTTTTTATTCAACGCGCGAGATGGGACGAACAGAGGGATAACCAGACGGGGACACTGTGCTCCGAGCTTCTCACAAATATCAGGAACGCTGTCGTAGATTCTTGATGCCTGGTCCTCGATGTTCGGAGCTTGATTTTCGTTTTTCGTTCCTTGGGTTGATTTTTCAACGATGTACGAGTGCCCTGTATTAGTCGGACGAAGCAGATGTTCTTTTGGGCATAGACATTCGTTGTAGCTCACGATTGCCGGGATTTCTTTCTCTGTTCCTTCGTTACAATCTGCGTCCTCGTCAAAGAGACACATAACGCAGTTCCTGGCCTGGAAGAGTTTAGGTACTTCTTTGGTAATTGCATCAGCTGCTTCCCTCAGCTCGATGCTTTTAAGGCAATTTGAGAGCATTGCGACTTCTTCGGCTGCCGCTCGATCTTCAAGAAGTTGTTGTCCCATAAGATCACGAGCTGAGAGTATTCCTATAACGAAGTCGTTATCGACTATGGGCAGGTGGCGAATTCGATTGGAGGCCATGATCTCTCGGGCTTTACTGGTTGGCGTACCGACAGGACATCCAACAACTTGTGATGTCATAATCTCGGCTATAGAGGTTTTTTCAAGGTCAAGTGAAGAAGCAACTACTCGGCTGACAATATCTCGTTCTGTTACAATCCCCGCAAACTTTCCATTTTCATCGTTTACGATAAGACAGCCAATTTTATTGGCAAGCATCTTGTTCGCGGCTGCTTTGATCGAGGTGTTGCAGCTGATAGCTACAATTTCTGCGGGACGTTCAACAGTTTCATGCATCTTTTTGGCCCTTAGAATAGTTCGCAGATCATGACCGAACACTTAAACCATGAATTAGTTCAAGCTCTTCAGATTAAATGTATCGGCATTAATCATCCACTACTTAAGTCGATGCGGGGCTATATCAATGCAGATTGTAATTGATGCGGCGGTTTTTAAAGGGGCATTGCAGTGGTAAAATTAAATCCGGCAATTTCTTTTCTTATGTAAGAAAAGATTCTCAAGGAGAAGGCATCGGTATGCTGTCTGAAATACCAAATCAGTTTATCGGCATTGAAATGGTTTTAAAAAATTAATTGGTGACCATATCAGCTTTTTTAGAGCTACTTTTTAACAGGTCGTAATTTTTTATTTCCTAAAATATTAGAAATCTTTTCGATCAGGTTTGTGAAATCGACCGGCTTGGTAACATAATCTTCTACACCAAAGGCTGAAGCTGCGGCTATGTCTTGCTTCTCACAGAGTGCGGTTACCATTATTACTGGTGTATCTTTTAATATCGGATGTTTTCTCAAACGTTCAAGCATCTCCTGGCCATTCATAACAGGCATATTAGTATCAAGAAGGATCAGATCCGGTCTTTCTTTTTCCGCTATTTTGAGCCCCTCTTCACCATTGGTTGCTGTAATAACTTCGTGGTGGCACCATTCAAGGCGGCATTGAATAATACTGATACAGTCCGGCTCATCGTCGACTACAAGTATCCTGGCTGGGATGGCTTTCTTTTTTGGCTTTGAACCTCCGAACATTATTTCTTGTCCTTAAAGATCCCCATCTTCATTTATTCGCATTTTATGCAGCATCATCACTTCAGAAATTCTTATCGACCTGAATTTGCAGCAATATTAATAAAACATAGCAGACATCTAAAAAATGGCGAAAATATTTTATATTTCCTCACAAATCAATGTCCTTAGAGGTATATATTTACTGGAGCATCCAAGCAAACTACATCGTCCTTTTGTTTAAGGCTTTTTCTGACGAATTCAAAGATTCTTGTATTTCCTGGCTCAGAATCTTGTCCAACGAGCTTAAAGTAGAAAGCAGTTCTTTAGTAACTTCTTCATCTTTTCTGTTTTGAAGAATTCTTATTTTTTCCAGCAGCATTTTTTTTACCACGTCTCTCTCGGCTTGCTTGCGTGAGTTGATTTGCAGTTGGAGTTGTTCAACATCGTTAGTTTTCTTCTCAAGACGTTGTTTAAGCTGGTAGCGGTGTTCTTTTAATTCATTCTCTACCCGATTGCCTTCGATAATTTGTGCTTGGAGTTTTTTGTTAACGCTGCTCTGTTCATTAATTTGTTCTTTAATACGCTGTTCAAGTTGATTTTGGTACTCTCTAAGTTCATTCTCTACTTGCTTAGATTCAGCGATGTTCTGTAAGATCTGTTTGTTGGCACCAGCCTGCTCATTAGTACGCTTCTCAAGGCGTACGCGGTATTCTTTCAATTCGCTCTCTGCTTGTTCACATTCTGAGATTTTCTGCTGGAGCTGTTCAATGGCGGCGGTTTGTTCCTGAAATCGCTGCTCAAGCTGGTTACGGTATCCGTTCAATTTAGCATCCTCCGATAACGAGAGCATTTGCCTTTCTGTTATTTCTTTGTACTTATCCATCGCGTCCTCGGGGATTGGCTCTCCTTCTTTGTAGATATGTGGTGAGAGAAACACGATCAGTTCGGTATTATAGACTACAGTATTAGTATACTTGAACAGAAAACCAATTAGTGGGATATCACCGAGAATCGGTATCTGGGTAACTTCCCTGGTTTTCTCCTGTCGTCTTAAGCCTCCCACAATAACGATCTGACCGTCTTTGAGTAAGAGCGATGTGTTAGCCTGTCGAGTATCAACCTTGGGAACCCCGGTGTTACCCGTCTGAACATTTTGTTCTGTATCAACGATGAGAAGAATGTCATTTCCGTCTGTTATTGTAGCAGTTACCTCCAAAGTGACACCAACTTCTTTAAATTTAGTAGAAGTAAGAGCCCCTGCGCCTCCCGCGGCAGTATCGGTTACCTCGCTATAAGGAACTTCTTCGACAGCTTTGATGTGAGCAGTTTTGCCGCTTACGACCATCACTCTTGGGCTGGCGAGAATTTCAACGTCTCTTTTCTGCTGGAGCATAGCAACAACGTGGCGGATTGTACCGCTAATCACACTGAAGTCACCGCCGGTTCCGGTAGTGTTAAATGACGAAACATCTCCTAAAACTTCAGGATTTGCACCAAGTCTGTTTGTAAAGTTTTGTCTGTAGTTTATGTCGTAATTCTTATCTGATAGAATATCCCAATTTACGCCTATTTCAGTATCGTCACTCAATTGTACGTCGATGATAACCACCTCTACCATGACCTGTTGTGGCGTTTTGTCGGCCTTTTTTATTTCAGATATGATTTTGGCAAGATTCTCCTTCGTGTCGCATACAACCAGTGAATTGGTTTCCTCGTTGGTTGCTATTATACCGTGGTCGGAAGACATATTATCCAAAGCTGTCTTAATGCTTTTAGCATTAAGAAACTTAAGCATTATTGTTTGCATGAACAACTCCGGCGGTTCTTCTCCTAATTCCGAAGGATTGAGAGCTGCAGATTGTACAGGCCTTACGGCTCTGGAGATTTGTGCAAAAGGATTATCGCGACCAACCTCCGACGTTTTGTTCTGAGCGTTTCCCACTGGCTGGGTTTTTCCCGGGATACAACACACTATGATAATTAGAATAATGTGTGAGAAGATTTGTTTTGCATATTTTGGCCTGTTCATAGGATATCCTTGTCTGAGATTTCACAAATTGTGATAGTTATGTCACACCTGGGTCGGTCTGAACCGTAGTTGATAGTTCTTACTTTGACTGCGTCTATCCAGACTTTCTGGGTTCGTGTCTGCAGTCTTTCGATTAATCTCGCTATGTCATTGTATTGGCCTACGACGCACAGTACAGCACTCTTAATTACTATACCCGAAGTATATTCCGACTGCTCATCTTTGGGATTATTTTTGCTGGTCATGAAGTTGAGTGAATTAACGCTACAATCCGTTTGTTCTGAAATGGCCTGTAAGTCACTGAAGAACTCTTTTGCCTGGTCATGTGTAAACAATATGCTCTGAAGCTGAGTCGATTGTTCGGATAGTTCCTGCAGTTTTTTTCTCTTGGTCTTGACTTTGTTGTCTATATCCTTGTTCTTCTTAACGATGTTGTCTATGGTAGACTCATAACCTTTTACTGCCGAAAGGTAAACAGTATACGGTGTTACCATCCACTTGTACATTGCCAATGCTGCGATCACAATCAACGCTACTGAGGCAGCGTTTCTTTTTGAACGATCTAATTTGGCAAAATCATTAACTAACATTAGCCGTTGCTCTTTTCTATGGTCAGCGAACAATTGATTGTATACGTGACTAATCCGCCTGCCTCATCGTCTTTCATTGTTTCGGTCAGAGAAGCGGAGCTGATGTACTCCGACTTGTTCAGCATGTTCACAAACAAACGAACAGACTCATACGATAACGCCAAACCTTCCAGTCGCATCTCAGAGTTGCCGTTGTCATACAACTTGGTTATACGCACGGTTTGAGGCGTGCAGTTTTTGACATCATTCAGGATGTTTGCCCAATCCACTGTGTGGCGAGACTTTAAAATGTTGTTTAACTGGTTAGGTCGTTCTGATATCTGCGTGATCTGTCGTTCCAGTGTTTCCTGCTCTTGAAGCAGAGTATATGTGTCCTTAGGAATTTCTGCCTGTTTTCTTTGGGCAATACCTGTTTTTGTTTTGTCGGCCATCTTGCTCAGCCAGGAACCAGCCAGTGTCATAAGTAATGGAACTACTGCGATAATAATAGCAGTTATGAGCAGTTGTTTCTTGACAGATTTAACCTCAGCGGATTCCGGAGGTACCAGATTGATTCTTAAGTCGGTATCGTATAAATTTAAGAGCCTCATGGCCAGGCCGATCGCAGGCAGCGATGGTAGTTCCTGGCAATTATTTTGTTTTACGAGTATATCCTGACATGTATTTTCACCAGTTTTGACGTTTATAGAAGCGTTAGCGATTCCATCTTCTAAATATTTATCAGCATCATCAGGCAATTGCACATGATCTGCGATGACCGTGACTTCCCACTTTCCAAAGCTGTCCTTTATCTCGACCT
Organism: uncultured Pirellulales bacterium; assembly: GCA_964597115.1. GTDB lineage: Bacteria > Planctomycetota > Phycisphaerae > Sedimentisphaerales > Anaerobacaceae > CAZQXE01. Next base: position 6,958 of record CAZQXE010000064.1, read on the forward strand.
CATAGAATCTAGTAATCGTATCTATCTGTTCGACAAGCCATTTGCAGAGTTCGCTCGGGTTTGCTTTTTCTTCGCCGATATCCTCTACTCGAATAAAATCCAGATTTTCTTTTCTGAATACACAAAGTGCCAGAGTGCTGCCGTATAATATGGCGATAAGTACGTTGCTATCAAATCTTCCTTTAATCTTTTCGGCGTAAATTGTTCTGATATAGGCGAGCAGTGGCGGTTCTATCACCTCGACATTAAGTTGTGCCCGGATACATGTGCCGACAAGATCAGCCACTTTTTGTCCATCGGTGGCAACCGCGAGCAGACACCCTCCGCGGTTTTGTCCCCCTCTAATACCGCAAAAGTCAGAAGCAATTTCTTTGCCTGACAGGGAAACGTAACTTTTCATTTCATTTCGAACGAACTTCCCGATATTGTTCGGGATGTCTTTAGGGATGTCCAGAATTTGTGTTATCATTGGTTTTGCTGATAACGATACGGCAGCTTGCTTTGCACGTATTTTATTGTGCGTCTTAAGCTCCTTTATAGCCTTGGCAAGCGCCACCGGATCTTCGATGTTGCCATCCTTAATCGCTCCGTCGGGAACAGGTCCAGTGGCGGTCTTGATTAACTCGATGCCTTTAGCGCCCTGCCTAAGCAACGCCAGATTTATTAGGCTTTCCGAAATATAAACTCCTAATGCAGTTTTAGCGACGAGTTTCATTCGTTGATCCTTAATTCATCGATTCTTATCACGAAAGGTGGGCCGCTGCTTCCTACAGTTATTTCCGCTGTAACTCTTGCGACAAATCCCTGCGATGAAGTGCCGGTTGATTCTATTGTCACATCCGGCAGGTCGCTGTCGATATCGACTGAGTATGAGCCACCGGCGAAGGATTTATCTTCAAATTCATCGTCCCATTCATCATCAGATCGAATCTCAGCTAAAGCATCGTTGAGGCCGGCTTCGGCGATAGTCAGGGCCTGGGTGGCCCAGATTTGATTACGCATAAGCTGTATTTCTTCTGTCGTCATTTGGAGCATGCCTATAACCACCGCCGACATCATTGCCACGACGAAGAGTGTTATGAGAAACACTGAACCATTATTTCTTGGTATTATTTTCATAGCTTTCTTTATGGATTTATTCCGCCGCCGCCGCCACCTTCACTCACGAGTTCCGGAGCAATTGCTATTGTGAGCGTTTGTGCCTGGTTCGATGAGCCGAGCGAGAAGTTCGAAGTTCCGCTGTCACCGCTGGTCGACTGCATGGTGTATCCTGCGCCGCCTGAAACTGAGCCACTACCACCACCCGACCATTGAGCCAACTCGGCGACCTCACCGGGGCTGAGCGCAAAGTTGTAGATACGAAAGTCATCCAATTTACCGTTCAAATACGGGTCACCAGAGTAATTTGACTTGGCAAGGTAGTTTTTGTTGGTATAGCCAAGGTCATCGGGCTCACGGTAGCCAGAGGTGTTCTGAGCGATGGGGCTCCCGTCGAGATACAGTTTGTGGGTATGGTTATCTGCGTCTATCGTTACCGCCACATGGTGCCACCCGATGCCGGACAAGGCCGTTGGCGCGGTCGTTCGTTCTTCGCCGCTCAAACCGGAAGTTGTAATGACGAAACGCATCCGGTTATTGACCGAATTTTTTGGTGTGAGGATCATATAGTAAGTTGTGCCGGTGCCGAAATCCCAGATGCGCTGCCAGTAGTTGCCTCCGTCCCAGTTCACCCATATCGCGAAGGTACTGTTTCTCAGCGAATTAATGACCGAGCCGATTGGCAATCTTACATAGTCATTGTAGCCGTCAAAATCAAGCGCACCGCCTATTTGCCCTGTGACCCAGTCGTATGTCGGATTCATGTTGATTAGTGTGCCGTTGTTGCCGTTGCCCGAGGAATCCGCCGCAGTCGTTCCGCTGGTCTCATCCATGTTCCAGTACCCCACGAGCCCTGCGGTCCCGCCGTCACTATGATCCATTGTGATTGCTGTATGTCCCGAGAGCCCTGGATCATCCACTGTGATATCATCATCATCAAATGCTCCCAGCCGAAGAATCAGAGAACCATCGAACGTGGTTGTTACTTCAGGACTGGTTGGAGTGCTGCTGGATTCGCCGCTGGCCGAATAATCATTAATCGGATTAGAAGCTTTATGGCCGGTGATGCGCATCATCCAGGCATAGGCCTGCTGGCCTCCGGACCAGGTGAATTGGTGACTGGACGACTCCGAAGCATCTGCAAGTTTCCACCATGCACCTAGTGTTACCTGGCTGCTGTAGTCGTCAATATCGATTTCGGTCCAGCCCTCACCTACCGGTGGGGCAAGCGAGGACGAAGTATCTCCATCCGTGGCGACTGCTGCGATAAGCAGATCGCCCTCATTCGTATTAGGCGTTGAAATAGTAATAGATGTAACGTCGGAACTTGTTTTAGCTTCGGTGAACTCTCTGTATTTGAGGACATCAGCCAACTGGGCAATCTCCGCCGGTGTGAGTATGCGATTGTAGATGCGGACGTCATCTAATAAGCCGTCGAAGTATGGATCAGCAGTGTATTGTGACCTGCCGAGCCGGTTTTTGTCGGTACTACCGAGATCGCTGGGTGTGAATCTGGCAGATGTGTTCTCATCAGCAACTTCGCCATCGAGATATAGTATTTGTTTATTATTATTTGGATCAAATACTACAACCACATGATGCCAATCTGATGGTAAGATTTCCGATGCAGTTGCTTGGTCTTCGTCCCACCAGCCGGTATCTGTTATAGCAAAACGCAATTTGCCTTCGTTGCAGTTGGGAGTAAGTATCATATATTCGGATTCACTGTCTCCGAAATCCCAAATTCGCTGCCAGTAGGAGCCCTGACCGGACCAGTTCACCCATGTCGCGATAGTGCAGTCGGTCAGCGATTCAACGACCGAGTCTATGGGCAAATCTACGTAGTCATTATTGCCGTCCAATTCCAGCGCACCGCCTACCATTCCTGTGGTCCATTCATCGCCGGACATATTTTCCAAGTCGCCATCATTTTCGTTACCGCTGCTATCGGCTGCTGTCAAGCCGGAAGTCTCATCCAGTTTCCACCATCCAACGAGCCCGCTTGTAGATGAAGAATTATTCCAGTTGGTACGCAGATGGGCTGATACAATGAAGGTTTTATCCTGGCCTGATGGGTCTGCGTTGGTAAAAATTATTTCCGCTCTCACAAAGCGGATGGAATTTCCATCTGTTATAGATGTATCAAAATCGTTGACATCGTAGCAGGTAAACAGTAATTGGCTAACCGGACCGGCCAAATCTGAAAGGTCACCGATCTCACCGAATTCGACGTAGTTGCCTGTACTATTGACATCGTATCTCAGATTGTCTCCGTCATTATTTTCGAACTCGATATAGCCATTAGTTTCAGATGAGTCGCTTACGGCAGTTATTTTCACGGACGTTGAGAGGTTGCGATACATATGTTCCGTTAGAATCCTGCCGTTCTGGAGCGTTTCAGCAGCACCTGCCTTGGAATTCCAACTGTTCCGTATGGCTTCAAATTGTGGCAATACTACGGCAAAGACAATGGCCATTATAGCCATAGCTATTATCATCTCTGACAATGTCAGAGCCGTGCGGACGCAAGTTGTATTGTTTATATACGGCATAACATTTAATCGTTGAATATTTGCTTTTCCTGCGTTCTCCGAAGTTAGTTCTTGCCCTTCGTTTTGGAGGATAGTACCTGCTCCTTTTACTGGT
>CAZQXE010000064.1:10711-13899 GCA_964597115.1 uncultured Pirellulales bacterium
TATGGCATAACATTTAACCGTTGATATTCACTTTCTCTGCGTTCTCCAAAAGTAGTTCTCACCCCTCCTTTTGGTGGATTAAACCTGCTCCTTTTACTGGTATTGTCGGCATAAAACGCGGGGCTGTTTGCTGAGTTTTGAATTATCGGCCGGTGAAAACGATGGAGAAAAAAATAGCGACTAATCGAATCGTTTCGCCATACTAATGTATTTTTATCGGAAACATGAATATAACATGTGAATTAAATTATAAGCGAATTTGAATTGTCCTATAACTTAAAACCTTGCCAGATTTAGAAGCCTGTACTTTTAGTGAGAGAAAACACTCTATTTGCTGGATAAGATATCTTAGAGTAGCTTCGCTTGAAGTATAAAGAACGTGTAATTTTGTCATCTTCTGGCGACGAGTGTAGACAGAGTGACTTCGATCTCGTCGGTTTCAAGCGTACTGTTGCCGTTAAAGTCGTAGCCGACAGAAACTATTATTTGTTTTAAGTTGGAATTGACGTAGCTGTCATCAATATTACATAGATATGAACCATTGATAACTGAATTTGTTTCCGTATATGTATCTGTATAGTTGTTGATTAATCGGGTCTTTATTTCGTCGAGCTTGCTCTGGGCGTAGATAAGGCTATGAGTCCGATGCTCAATAATCGATGCGCTTACATGCACGGCGGTAAGAGCTTTTAGAATCGGGACCATTACAACAATCAGCAGGGCAGATGCCATGATAACCTCGGTGAGGGTGAAGCCTGCAAATCGGTTTTTTATTTTTAGTTTTCGGTACATTTTACTATGCCCGTTGCGCAAATAATAGTAATCGTAAAGCTCTTGCCTTCGGCGGTGACGGTAAGTTGGTCATCTGAGTTCGTTAGATTTCCCAATGGACCAAATTTGAACTTATCGTCACCGCTACAGGTGACATCAGAGTCGATTGTATGCGAAGCCACAATATCATCGGTATCTCGGTTTTCTATTTCGTACCCTGTATATGGATCCGAACCGACCATGTTAAGTTCGAAGCCTTTTGTGTTGTTTGCGGCGTCGGATATAGCAAGACTGCGAGTAAGGCGAAGGTCGGCGACAATTTTTCTTGCGGTGCTGTCGGCTTTTTGTTTTGAAATAGCAGCGTAATTCAATCTCGGCACGGCAATGACGGCGAATACGCCGAGAAATACCGCTATAAGGACCAGCTCAAGCATACTAAAACCCGCTCTTTCGTTTTTCATAGAATGGACCTTCCTTATTTTTTTGTTAGTGATGATGTTCAATAATCCGATACTTGCCTGCCAGTAATCCGAATCTGCTCATGAAGTACGTCTGTCCGAATGGACATTCAGGTGGACCATCGGGAAAGTAGTCTGTATTTTCAGTTACGTCTTTCAAAAGATTTGGCCACGAGCCTGTGTTTATATGGTACAATTCAATTTGTTTATTTATGATTTTGATATTACTTTGACAAATGTTAACCTTGGCAGAGTGTGAGCTACCTGTCAATTTTGGAATAGCAATTGCGGCTAGTGCTCCGAGGATCAGAACCGCAATCAACAACTCAACCAGGCTGAAAGATGGTTTTTTTGCTTGCCTCATTAGTTCTGAACTTGTAATAGGAAAAAAGATGGCTGCCATGCATCCGCAGCCATCTTTTACCGTTACGATTCAGGAAACCAATTACAGTTTTCCTGTAACAAGCGTTATCTTAGTGAACATGTAAGGCGTCGTCTACCCTATTGTTGACAAGGTCCTTTGGATATTTATTTCCGGTTACCGGACAGACAGGTTCCCCATCTGGGAAATAATCTGTGTCTTTAGTGATTACCTCCAAATCGGCTGGCCAGCCGCTGTTGGTTGCATAGTATAGTTCGATCTGAGAATTTATCAGGTCGATATTAGTATGGCAGGCGTTAGCCTTAGCTGTAGCTGCACCACCCGTAATTCTTGGAATGGCAATTGCCGCCAGCGCACCGAGGATCAGAACGACGATCATCAGTTCAACCAGTGTAAAACCTTTTTTAGTTCGCATCTTTTTTACCTTTCAAAAAACGACTTTATCCCCCTGAAGTACTGGCAAAAATATCGGCACAAGATGCATGGTACTTTAGCATGAATGTGAACAAAAAGAATATCAGAGTGACTTTAAATTTTATTTTTTGGCCGTAAAAAAAAGCAAAGAGAAGTATTTATCGGAACTGATCTTTTTTGTGAGTTTTGTGACTAATGAATATTAAATTATGTTAATATGAACAAATCGGTTGTATATTACCCTGAATTATCCTTGCAGTTTTCTCAATAAGTTATTGTACATGTTGCATATAGTCGAACATCGGCAGATATACCGCCATGAGAATAAATCCGACGATGGTTCCCATAAGAACTGTTAACACAGGTTCCAATTTCACAAGTAAAGAGTTTATTGCCCTATCAATGTCCTTATCAAGAAAGTCAGCGCCTTTATTCAACATTTCAGATACGTGCCCAACTTCCTCACCCGAAAGAGCTAACTGTACGATCATTGGAGGAAATATGTTATATTTTTTCAGAGATGTCCCAATACTATTGCCTCTTTCGATAGAGCCCTGCAATTCTTTGCCAATATCATTCATTTTGTGATTGTGAGCAACTACAGAAGCTATATCCAAGGCCCTGATTGGCGAAACTCCCACGGAAGTTAACATTCCGAGTGTACGCGTAAAATGTGAGATCATTACCATACGATTAACTGAACCCACAATGGGCACATTTAGTTTGAAATCGTCCCACTTGTTCCTAACAGTAGGATTTTTTGACAGCCGCCATAGTGTTACTATTAATCCGACAAGAACAATGGGAATCGCCCACCAGTAGTTTCTGAGTATAGAACTTGCTATTACGAGAGCATAAGTAGGGCCTGGCAATTGGACATGTAACTGTTTGTACAATTTCGAGAAGATGGGCACGATGAAAGCCATAAGGCAACCGACAACTATGAAACAAACGACACCGACTGCAATTGGATAAGTAAAAGCGGATTTGAGCTTGCGTCTGAGTTCCATCTGTTTTTCGAGGTATGTGGCGCTCATTTCAAGAGCTTCTGTCAGGTTTCCTCCGGACTCACCGGCTTCAAGCATTCCGGAAAAAAAATCTGAGAATGTGCGGCTATGTTTTTTAAATGCCTTTTCCAGGCTTAAGCCGTTTTCAACATTCTG
>CAZQXE010000065.1:0-13530 GCA_964597115.1 uncultured Pirellulales bacterium
GCTTGCCGGGTGGTGTGAGAGGCCGGGGCTGTGAAGCCCCAGCCTACTCGATTATAATTACTCTTATTCAATTTTCAAACTGACCCACTACCTTAATTATTCTTCGCTTTTTTCTTAATCTAAAAGTCCGCGTCCCCGCATCCAGTCGTCACATCGGTCGGGCCAACTTGATATGACACCGAATTTCTCCTCGATTGCAGTGCCATGCGAGCCATGTTGGTAGATATGCATCTCAGCCGACACACCGGCTTTGCGCAGGGCAAGATAGAAATAGATACTGTTTTCCGCCGGAACCGATTTGTCCTGATCGCTGTGGACCAGAAACGTCGGTGGGGTTTTGAGTGTAACCTGCGTTTCGTTGGAAAGATTCTCCACAAGTTTTGCTTCCGGATTGTCGCCCAACAAATTTTCTCTGGAACCGCGGTGGGTATAAGAATCGGCTAACGTAATAACCGGATAGAGAAGTATCATAAAATCGGGCCGGCAACTACTTTCATCGATGGCATCCGACGGTTCGTAGTAATTATTTTGAGAATGAGTGCCCGCGCTTGAGGCCAGATGTCCACCTGCCGAAAATCCCATTATCCCGATACGACTCGGATCGATACCCCATTCTTTGGAACGGCTGCGAACAATTCTAATCGCACGCTGGGCATCCTGTAAAGGCGCCGGATGGCCATAACCGACACCTTGATGGCGATACTTTAAAATAAAACCTGCAACACCAATCGAATTGAGGCGCTGTGCGATTTGATGTCCCTCGCGGTCCATGGATAAATGCCCATAACCACCGCCGGGACAAATCACCACGGCGGCACCGGTGGCATTTTCCTTCGATGGCAGATATATCGTCAGCGAAGGTTTGTCACCTTCCCTCTCGCCTTTGGCGCCGGGAGCACCACCCGGCCAGAGCAACTCGACTTTATGTAATGCCGCTGTTTCCGCCGCAGGGGCAGCAGCTAATGCCGTCGCAATTACAAAACAGATTAAAATTATTCCAGACAACCGGTTCATTTTTTTCTCCTGAAAAAGCTTAGCCGTCTCTAAGCATAAAAATATCTGATTTTCTTCGTATAGATTTTAGTGTAACCGATGTCTTTAAAATTAAGTATGAAAAAATTCAAAAACCCGGCCAAAGAAAGCAATGTGTTAGCTTCTGCACCGGCAATTTAGTAATTCTGCATAGACAAAAAGCTAATATTCGAGTAAAAGATGAATCATAACTACGTTTATGTATTTGTAACCTTTATGACAAGTATTAGAAAATAAATAGCCTCTCATTTAACCTTTTTTCGGAGGACTGCGATTATGTTTAGTAGAAGACCGGTTGTTTTAATTTCCTTTATTCTGATTCTGAGCGGGGCCAGGACAAGTTTTTTAGCCGTGGGCACTGTCCGCGGTTTGCGATAGCCACATTGGTGATTAGGAAAATGAAGATACGGTGGCTAAATAGCCTGAGAAACGTGAATTTATTCCGATGGTGTCGCCTGGGGGACATTTTCAATCGTAGAAATGCTTGGACCTGTGTTTAGCAAAACCCTGAAGATGTCAAATACGGTTATCAAACCCTGCACTGTGCCCTGTTCATCCACTACAGGCAGTGCACGGACGCCGAAACGGGACATATTCTCTATCACTGCCGCCAGTGATGTTTCCATTCCCACCGTGCGGACGGGTTTGTTCATAATCCATTTGATTTTGATTTGAAGCGTCGCATCGTCCGAAGGCCGACGCCATTTCGTAAATAGTGGTCGTAAATATGGACTTATTGCCCCGGTTATATCTGATTGCGAGACAATGCCTTCCGGCACGCCATTTTTACCAACTATTACGTAACCGACGTTGTTCTGCTGCATCTTTGCAAGAATCTTCTGTACGCTGTCGTTGGAATCGGCCCAGACGATCTGGTTTTGCATAATCTCTTTGGCACTTATCTGTGAAAGCTTGCTGATGATATCGAGTGCTGCATTTATTTCTGTTTCGGATCGGTCTGACTCACCCGGGGAATCGGCCAGCGATCGGGCCATCTTTTGTATCGTCTCGGAGATTTTGCCGAGTACGGGTTCATCGCTCTTTTCAGGGGCCTCTGATTTTTCTTCGGCAACGCTATCTTCCACTACAGAGTCATCTTCGGCAGACGGTGTCTGTTCGACAGGATCGGTATTGTCAGTTTCAGCAGCACCTTCCGTATCTTCCCCGGCTGAAGTATCATCAGAGACTTCCTCGGCGACGATTTCCGTTTCTGGATTTTCCTGCTCTTCTTTATCTTTGGCTTCTTCTTCGGCTGCAGGTGTCTGTTCGGGCGCAGAATCAGAAGGGGCGGCAAAGATTGTTTTCGGGAAAACAACGCCGCATTTAAATGCAGGAAAAGAACCGACTGTCATTTCGTAGAGAACAAACACAAGCTCATCGTTTTTGGCTAGTCCTATCTTTTCTTCAGGCTTGCCCCAGGGTTTGCCGACAAAAGCCGGTAATCTCTGAGAAAAGTGATCATGGCCGTCCAGTCCTTCACGAAAGACGTTGTCAAAGGACGCCGCCAATAAATTGCCTGCTTCTCCTACGGCATCGACCATGCTCTCGGCACGTTTGGCTGATGCATCTTTTCTGTTGGCCAGTATTTCTTTCTCGGATAAATTAACGATGATGCCGCCAAGGGTAAAGAGCCCATCCTGGTCAAATATTAATTGAAAGGTTCCGTTTAGAAGACCTTTGGAATCTACGACATTGACTGCTACCTGCTTTTTGAAACGTTTCTTCAAATTCGCGATGGTATCGGTGGAGACTTCCTGCTGTTCGCATTTCATATCAACGCCAAACGTTTCGGAGATTTCATTACAGAAAGCCTGAAATGCCGTTGTTGATAGTTCTATTATTTGTGATTCGATTTCTACCTGAGCAGTTGCCATTTGCCGGATTCGATCCCTTAGTTTGTCTGAACACTTCGGAAATACCTCTGCACGATAAAGAGGCTTAACCAGTACGTACTTTCACTTATATATTGTTATCGACAGATTTGAAAAGCACTTTAATGAAAGGTGAATGTTTGTTGAACTAATTACTTTTTACCGGACGCGAAGCAGAAATTTTAAGCTTATTCGTAAAAGCCGATGATAAGTTATTATGAGCAGCCCATTGAGTTTCCGCAGTTAAAGCATTTGTAACAGGTTCCGTTGCGGACGGTGATTGAGCCGCAAATATCACAGGCGGGGGCATCGTCGGGGAAATGTGCAAACTGGGAGTTGAATTGCTCCATAGCCTTTGCATCAGACTGTAACAGGCCGGATTCGTCGGCGACAGGTGAGGTTACCAGAGAACTAATTCGATTCGCCAGACCGGAGAATCTGCCCTTTGGAGCTACAATCCCATGTTTGGCTATTTGCTTTATTGCTGGCGACTTTTTTTCCTCTCGTTTAACGCCTTTTGCTTCAGCGATTTTTTGCGCCAGGTCCTTGGTCTTTTCGACCAACTTCTTTGCAGTCGTTGTATTTTTATTCTCCGGCGTGCCGGAAGCCGCCCTGTTGGGCGTATTCTTATCGGCATAACCAGGAATGAACTGACAGCCGAGCCAGCAGAAAATATAATCAATCAGGCTTTTTGCGAATGGAATATCCCTGTTCGAGGTCATGCCCGAAGGCTCAAATCGGGCGTGGCGGAATTTGTCAACTAATGTAATCAGAGGCACTCCGTATTGCAGCGCCATTGAAGTGCAGGTTCCAATAACGTCCATAAGACCCCCGACAGTGCTGCCCTCCTTGGCCATAGTGATAAACAGCTCACCAGGCTGGCCGTCCTCGTATAGCCCCACCGTCAGGTAGCCTTCATGTCCTGTAACGGAAAATTTATGCGTTATGCTTTGTCGGGTATCCGGCAGCCTGCGTCTGAACGGTCGAGCCGGGGCAGACGCTTCAGCAGCAGCGGCTTTGGCCTCCTTATGTTTTTTAGTGGAGACCGGCTGGAGTCTCTTCGAGCCATCACGATAGATGGCAACCGCTTTGAGACCGAGCTTCCATCCTGCCATATAAGCGGCAGTAATGTCTTCGGTTGTGCTTTCCTTCGGCATGTTGATAGTTTTGCTTATGGCGCCGGATATGAACGGCTGGACTGCAGCCATCATTTTCAGATGCGCCATGTAAGAAATGCACCTTTTACCTTTGCGAGGCATGAAAGCACAATCGAAAACGGGCAAATGGTCCGGATTGAGTTTCTCCGCTCCTTCGATAGTTTCATGTTCGTCGATATGGTCACAGATGGATTTAATATCGTCGGCGCTATAACCGAGCCTCTCAAGGGCCATCGGCACGGTTCTGTTGACAAGCTTGAGCATTCCACCGCCGGCCAGTAATTTGTACTTAACCAGCGCTATGTCCGGCTCAATGCCTGTAGTATCACAATCCATCATAAAACCAATCGTTCCGGTCGGTGCAAGAACGGTAGCCTGAGCGTTACGCAGGCCGATCCTGGAGCCGGCGTCGAGGGCCTCGTCCCAGGCGTCCTTGGCAGCATTACGCAAATAGTCCGGACAATGCGTTTGGGGAATATCGCAGGCATGCTGGCGGTGCATATTGATGACCTTAAGCATCGCATCGGAATTCTTGTTGAATTCTTCAAAAGCCCCTTTGACCGAGGTTATTTCCGAACTTGTCGCATAGGCAGTTCCCGTCATAACAGCACTGATAGCCCCGGCAATTGTCCGTGCCTGGTCGGAATCATAGGCGAGTGCCAGAGACATTATGAGCGAGCCAAGATTGGCGTAGCCCAGACCGAGCGGGCGGAACAAATGGCTGTTTACAGCAATCGCCTTGTCGGGATAGCTGCCGTTATCGACCAGTATCTCCTGAGCAATAATGAACAGCCGAATCGCTTTTTTAAAGGCCTCGACATCGAAAGTGCCGTCTTCCTTGCGGAATTTCATAAGATTCAGTGATGCCAGATTGCAGGCCGAATCATCGACGAACATATATTCGCTGCATGGATTTGAAGCATTGATAGGCCCGGAGTTCGGGCATGTATGCCAGCGGTTAATTGTACTATCGTACTGCAGGCCCGGATCTCCACAAATCCTTGTACCCTCGGCGATGAGTTCCATTAACTCGCGTGCCGAATGCTCATCCATTTTTTTGCCCGTTGTTACGGCGTAGGTATCCCAAGTGTCATCTTTTTCCACCGCCTGCATGAATTCATCAGTTAGGCGTACGGAAAGGTTGGAATTCTGAAACATTACGCTGCCGTACGCCTGATTGTTGTAGTCTCCATCGTAACCGGCCTCAATAAGCGCCCAGGCCTTTTTCTCTTCCTCGGTCTTGCAGGTGATAAACTCCTTAATATCAGGATGAGTAACCTTTAGTGATTGCATTTTAGCAGCTCGGCGTGTCTTGCCGCCGGATTTAATCACCGCTGCTATCTGGTCGTAGACCCTCATAAAACTCAGAGGCCCCGACGGTTTGCCTCCACCGGAGAGCTTCTCTTTGCTGCTTCTTAGTGTTGAAAGGTCGGTTCCGGTTCCTGAGCCGTGCTTGAAAAGCATCGCCTCGCTTGTTGCCAGACGCATAATGTCCTGCATCGAGTCCTTAACCGACTGGATAAAGCAGGCTGATGCCTGCGGGTATTCATAGCTGTTTTCACTGATAACAGCATCTTTTCGCTCCAGGTCCCAACGGAAATTATGCTGGCTTCCGCTGATGCCGTAAACGTCCCATAGTCCCACGTTGAACCAGACAGGCGAATTGAACGCTCCGTATTGATTCACGCAAAGCCAGGTTAATTCGTTATAGAAAATTTCGGCGTCTTCATTAGTGTCGAAGTAGCCGTCTTTCCTGCCTCTGTTAGTGATTGCTTTGCAGACGCGATGGACAAGCTGCTTTACCGAATGTTCCCGCTGGCCGGTATCAATATCGCCGTAGAAGTATTTGCTTGCTACAACTTTTGTTGCCAATTGGCTCCAGGATGTCGGTACTTCGATGTTGTCCTGTTCAAAGATTGCCTGTCCGTTGTCACCTGTGATTTTGGTCGAACGTGTTTCCCATTCAAGCTGCTCAAACGGGTGTACATCCGGTGTCGAGAAGAAACGCTCTATCTTTAATCCTTTTGATTCGCAAGGATTTACAGTCGTTTCGACTTTCGATTGCTCGTCTCTGAAAGGATTTTCAGGGTCGGTGTGATATGACAATACGCCTCCTTGCGATTGCGACATTTAGATGCCTCCCTGCATTCAAAATAAGGTTAATAAGACAAAATGATTACGTAAAAAGACAACACAATATATAGAAAAAAAACCGGGAAGTACGCCAGATATTGTGGTGTAACCCGTAAAAACTGTATCGGCAAATTAATGGTATTTCGATAAAGTGTAAAGACTTAATTTCAGAAATTTCTGATTGAATCTTTTAGCTTTGTTCTTAACCTTTGTAGTTACAGTATCTATGAGAAAAAAAATTTTTTCGTCGAGCTAAGCTAAGAGGTTTGTAGCTTCGAGCCAGCGTTGTGCAATCCACGCATGCGCCCACAGGTAGGGATGCACCATGTCATCGGACCACTTTTTAGGTGGAACTTGTTTGATTTTTTTATCAATTAATTTCTGCAAAGGCACCAGCACAGCATCAAAGTGGTTAACTATATTGTTAACCGTGTGTATATACTCTTTTAGAGTGTTGTACGCTGGATTTTCTGTATCATCACAGAACATGAATGGTTCCATCAGCACCAACTGACAATCGTTTTTTTCTTTAACCTGTGAAAGTAACTGTTTGTATGTTAGTTCATATTCTTCATGAAGCACCGCTTCGTCCAGTCTGTTGGCATGTTGACGCCAAACATCATTTATTCCTATCATTACGCTGAGTATATCCGGCTTATAGTCAAGACAATCTCTTTTCCATCGCTGGTTCAAATCACGAATAGAATTACCTCCGATGCCTGTATTAATAATGTTAAGGCCGAATTCGGGATATTTTGCCAAAAGCCAGTTTGACACGAAGTGCACGTATCCGTATCCAAGGGGTTTGTAAGCATTATCACATCTGCCGGCATCTGTTATACTGTCGCCGATAAAAACAATAGTCTGATTTGGTTCCAGATTAAGCTCAGATTTCATCAATTTGTTCCTTCTGGTCCGAAAATACTTTTTCCTTATTTACGTAATCTTCAATGACTGATGAAGCTTATTACTACATTCTTTAGAAAACGCTGAGTATAAGACTTTTTTCGGCTGCTCGTAAGAGCTAAAATATTGATTATGGTTTCTAAAGAGCAGAATGACAAATTAATTAATATCAGGGAAATTATAAAGGGTTTTCCTTCCGGGTCGGGTTTATATTTTATGAAAGATCCGAATGACAAGGTCCTTTATATTGGGAAAGCCAAAAACTTACGTTCGAGAGTTGCCAGTTATTTTCAGCCGGGTAGCGACCTGCTCGGATCGCGAGGGCCGAAAATCGTTGAAATGGTGAACAAAGTCCGGACCGTTGATTTTCTTGAGACCTCCAGCGAAATCGATGCAGTGCTCAAAGAGGCCCGGCTGATAAAAGACATTCGCCCGCCGTATAATACAGACCTCGTCGACGATAAAACGTTCCCGTATATGGAAATCACAACCAGAGAAGACTTTCCGGGCGTCTATCTTACAAGAAAACCTCAGCCACGCGGCAGCAGGTTATTCGGACCTTTCGCCAGTGCGAAAGATCTGCGAGCCGTGCTGGTAGTGCTGCAGAAGATATTCAGGTTCCGGACGTGCAGGCTTGATATAAAGCAGGACGATCCGAAACGCAGGTTCTTTCGGCCATGTATTTTATACAGCATCAGGCAGTGTACCGCGCCCTGTGCGGATAAAATTGAAAGAAAAGAGTATAAAAAGATTATCAGCGACCTGACGAAGTTCCTGCGGTCAAAACGTTCGACCGTACTGCGTCAACTGAAAAAACAAATGGCAGAGGCATCTGGGGCTTTTGAGTATGAAAAGGCGGCGATGTTCCGTGACCGTATTCGGCTGATAGAACGCCTCGACCAGAGGGGTACACCAGAAGAAGATGTTCAGCCGGAGGTTTTTGCCGCCGACCCAACCGAAGCACTCATACAACTGCGAAAATTGCTGCAAACACCTGAGCCTGTACGGATTATCGAGGGGATTGACGTAGCTAATATCGCCGGAGCCGAAGCAGTCGGATCGTTAGTCAAGTTCATCGACGGCAAACCCTTCAAAAGCGGCTATCGCAGGTTCAAAATTAAGACTGTAAAAGGCATCGATGATTATGCAATGATTGCCGAAGTGGTCAGACGCAGATATAAATACGCTCTGCGTGGCGAAGAGCTCTGGCCTGACCTTGTTTTAATTGACGGGGGGCTCGGTCATTTAAGAGCCACCGAGAAGGCATTTAAAGAGATGAAGGCGCCGGCTGTAAAAATTGCCTCAATTGCCAAGAGAGAGGAAGAGATTTTCCTGCAGGGTAGCAGTAAACCATTGAAACTGCCTGCAAACTCGCCAGCCCGGAAATTGCTGCAATACGTTCGCGATGAGGCCCATCGTTTTGCACAGCATTACCATCACATCCTGCGAAGCAAGAAAATGCTGAACAACAAATCATGAACAGGACCTATTATCCCGATTGATTGCATCGTGATTTGTCGTTATAAGTGTCTCGGAACACAGAGATTGGCATCGCTTTTAGCTTCGCGACCGCAATGTTCACACTTATGCTCTGCATTATCAATTAAAGCGCGATATTCCTGCTCATCACTGAGATGAAAGCCTTGAGATATAATGTAACACAAGTGTTGTTCGTGCAGCACCGATTGACATTCTGAATTATGTTTTGATTGCATTTCTGCCATGATGAACACATCCTTAATTATCAAATTAAATTCAAGAGTACATACGATATTTTAAACGGAGTGGTTCGTCCCAGCCAGTTGGAAAAACTTTCCTGATTTTTACATGGAGGATGCGATAAATCCAGTATCTTTTTGAAATTGTCAGCGTTATCAGTATTAACAATCAGCATTATCTGCATAATCGAATGACTTGCGGGCCGATCGGATTCCTAAATTATCAGTATCAACACAAAAGCTGATTATCTTCATGTTCTGTTCACCCTATGGGGCGGCGTTTTTTGGGCTAAAAACTGGATTGTAGTGAGGAAATCGCCCATAAAAAGGAAAAGAACCAATAATTCGCTTCTGGTTTTGCTATAATATGTGAGTGTGATCTGAAAAAAATAGAAAAAATTACTCTGGGGCTGTAACCGTCTTCGAAACGGAGCCACTATCTTATAATAATGATCGGAAATCTTAGATTAAAGAAAGGCAATTAGACTATACAGAGGAACATCATGAGAATACGAACACTTCTTTTTCTGTTAATTTTCGCCTTTGCTTGCCAACAGACATACGCTGTTCAGGAAGACTTTTATGACCAGACCACGCTGCGAACCATGCAATTGCAGTTTTCGCAACGTTCCTGGTGGAGTCGATTGAGAGCCAATTACGAGACAAAGGAAAATATCCCCGCCACTTTAACCGTGGATGGCGTTACGTATGAGGACGTCGGAGTTCGGTTTCGCGGAAATACTTCTTATATGATGACAGAAAACTCACAAAAGAAATCATTCAATATTGAGATTGATTACACCATAGAAGACCAGCGTCTGATGGGATACAAGACGCTAAATTTAATTAACTGCTCCAACGATCCGACATTTATGCGCGAAGTCCTCTATTCGAACATATGTCGCCAACAAATACCGAGTGCCAAAGCCAATTTCCTGAGACTTGAAATCAACGGTGAGAACTGGGGCGTTTACGCCAATGTCCAGCAGCTCAATGCCGAGTTCATTGAAGACTGGTTCCCGAGCAATGACGGCACACGCTGGCGCGCTGAGGGCAATTGGGGAGGCGGGGCACGAAATCCCGGCGGCGCACCTGGTGGCGGTGGTGGTGGCGGCGGCGGTGGTGGTGTAACCAGCGGTATTGCAGCGTTAACCTGGCAGGGCAGCGATTCGGCTGCATACGAGGCAGTCTACGAATTGAAGAACACCAAGCAAGATGATCCCTGGGCCAGCCTTATTAATACGTGCGATGTGTTGAACAACATTCCCCTTGATCAGTTGCCCGATGAGCTCGAATACGTGCTTAATGTGGATGAGTCTTTGTGGCTATGTGCATTTGAGATAATTTTCCAGGATGACGACGGCTATGTAAATAAACGTGGCAGCGACTATTATCTCTACTATGAACCGGAAACCGGAAGGCTGCACCTTATGCAGTACGATGGCAACGAATGTTTGAGGGCGGAACAGTGGTCATTGTTCTATCGTGCAGATGATCCGACTGTACCTCTCATGTACCGCCTGATGTCTATCCCCAATTATCGACAACGATACCTGGCGCATGTACGAACGATTCTGGAGTCTTTCTTCACAGAAGAGGACATTTTCCCAAAAATCGAAGCATATCAGGCTCTCATTGAGGAACAGGTAAAAGCCGACGATAAGAAGCTGTATTCCAACGGGCAGTTCGACAGCGGGGTCGTTGAATTGAGGAATTTCATTCAACAACGGCGGACTGCATTGCTCAATCACAGCGAAGTGAGTCGGCCGACTCCTGAGATTGTTGCTGTGAATCGGGAGGTTGTACAGGATAGTACCGGACAGAGCCTGACGATAACCGCCCATCTCAACGACTCGGTACCTGTTTCCGATGTTCATTTGTATGTTGCTTCGGACATGTTTGGGCAATTCATGCCGGTTTCTATGCTTGATGACGGCCGGCATGGTGATAGTGAGGCTCTTGATGGTATCTTTGGGATCGTCCTGCAAAGTTATCCAACAGGAACCGTGTTACGCTATTACGTTCAGGCAACCGCGGATGACGATGTTGGAACCCTCGCCTTTAATCCCGCAGGTGCCGAGCACGACTTTTATACACATGTAGTAACCTACGCCCAGGCTGATTACTCACCTGTTGCCATCAACGAACTTATGGCGCTCAACGAAACCACGATAGCCGATCCTCAGGGCGAATATAACGACTGGATTGAATTGGTTAACATCGGCGATGAGACTGTTGACCTGTCAGGTATGTATTTAAGTGACAATCCGGAAAATCCGCTCAAGTGGCAATTCCCTGAGGGTACCCGCCTTGGAGCAGGCGGCTACCTGTTGGTATGGGCGGATGAAGACGGCCAGGATGCCCCGGGACTGCACGCTAATTTCAAACTCTCATCCAGCGGCGAAACGATTTGGCTGTATGACACAGATGAACGTGGCAATGCACTTTTGGATTCTACATCATTTGAGACTCTGGGCACGGATCAATCTTTTGGTCGCTATCCTGATGCTCAAGGACTTATGCAGATATTATCTACGCCAACTCCTTTAAGTCCAAACGTTGAACCAGCCTCTTAATTATTCGGCTACAACCGAGTCAATGATAACGGGTTCAACCCCGACAATATCGGCTTGGCCGTTTTGCATAAAGGAAGTATTCTTAGACGAGCCTTGTTATTTTAAAAAGTTTCTCTTACGATAAACTCATCAAGTTCTTTCTTATCTTTTGTCGGCCATTCAACCGGGACACCAATCGGAGTAATGCAAACCCGTTCATATTGGTCAGGGATATTAAAGGCTTTTTTTGTCGCTGTCACGGAAATGGAATCCGTCAAGTAAACTGTGCCGTATCCCAACGCACGCGCAGCTAATAAAAGATAACCGGCTGCAAGCGGGCCGTCATGCCTGCTATAAGACGGATACTTTCTATGGCCGTCGGTTAAAATCACAATATAAGCAGGAGCAGATAGACGACCTTCCAGGCGATCTTTGTAGAGTTGCTGGACTTGTTTTTTTAGAGCTTCACCGCTGAGATTCCTGTTCTCTTTCAGATATGTTTCGAGTTCTTTGATGCATTCATTTTTTAAGGCTTCAATTTTTTTCTTATCCTGAATAATGATAAACTTCCAGGGTTGTTCGTTGCCGGCGCAAGGTGCCATTCGGCCAGCATCTACAATTTTCAAAAGGTGTTCTTCTGGAATTGGGTCCGGTTTAAACTGCCGTACCGAACGCCGGTTTTTAATTACTTCCCAAAATGAATCCATCGCTTGCTTATCAGGAGTTTTTTCTGAAGCATGCAGAACGGGGGCAATTGCCATCCCGGCAACTACGGATGCCCCTAATCTCAAAGTTTCTCTTCTATTCATGTCTAAATTCCTTATCAGATTTTTATTGTTGTCTTTGGTTTGTTCTTGTTTTGAATAGTCCCGCGCCCATATCATATCCGAGTGCGTTCGGCATAATATGTAGATAATCAATTGGTAATGGATTATGTGTAACAGCATCTTTCGGCCTCAGGGAAATGTCACCTTCTTTTATAACGTCATTCTCTTCTATTTCAAATGCTTGCGGAACAACCGTGTTGCCTGCTACTGCTTGGTAATGTTCATTGTTTACTATTATGCAGTTATTTATAGCATATCTTGTTGTATTGTAGGAGTTTTTTATCCAGGCATGTTTGCAGTCTGAGACTATATTATTTTCAAATACAAAATTTCTATCTGCATCTGCGGTCCAAACTCCACTTTGAGTAGCGCCAAAAATAATAGAATTGGTAATACCATTGCCGGTTTTAATGCCGCCCCCGGCATTCTGCCAAAAGACTACGCTGTTTCTTACATTATAAAAGACACAATGGTCCGCCATAATTTCATTACCATGTGCTATGATACCCACCTGAAGATGAGAGGCATCTTCATCGCCGACAAACAAACATTGCTCCACGAATAAATCTGTTTTTGCTTTATTAAATCTGGCAATCGGGAAGTACCTGGTGTTGGGATAATAATAACCCGGGAACTTAAGGCCCCGAATCGTAACATGGCTTTCGTTGATTAGAAAAGAAACCACAAAGTGATAATCTTCTCCCGGCACCTCCCCTTTTTTCGAGGTGCTGATAATAATCGGCATTTTCTCTGGCTTCCAGGACCGATCGTCGGGTAAAATACCGGCTTCGATTACAATACGGTTATCCGTCATGTCTTTATCAGTCGCAATTGATACAAAACTGTCTAAGACATAGATACCCGGATTAATTTTTACTATATAGATATCGTTGCTGTTGCTTTTTATTATTTCCGCAGCCTTATGGATCGAATAAACAGGAGCATCTTCTGTTCCTGCGTTGTTGTCATCTCCAGTATTGCTGTCAACATAGATTGCCTGCGCATGAATAGCCAAATTACACGTACATACAATGAGGCTGATGAATAGTAGCCTAATCGCTAAAGCTGTCACGGTTAAAAAATGTTTTGCTTTCATTCTGCATTTCCTTTCATAGATAGATTTATTAATTGTCATTTGTCAATCACTTTTTCTTATCTGCGTTGCCCTGAAAATAGCCACATTAAACAGAATCATAATCCATCGCTCCCTTGTCTGTCCGTCTGCGATGGAATTACCGGTTGTTCATCTTTCTTCACCTGATATTCGATCCCTCCCGGATAGCCGGCCACCACACTCATGAGTTCCTTGCCATCCCGGATCCGGTCCCGAC
>CAZQXE010000066.1:0-13397 GCA_964597115.1 uncultured Pirellulales bacterium
GATAACCAGCACGCTCCCGGTGCTTTCATCGGCGTTTACATAACCGTAGTCGCCAACCAACGGCAGAATAATCTGTCCCATTTGTGAGGGACTGTAGTTCTTTAGCTTGAAGAACTTTTGCACTACCTGATCTTTATTTTCAATCGCTGCGAGCGGGTAATCGTCTGATATTGTGGGAACCTCACCGAGCTTTGCTTCTCCGATAGGTTTGAGAAAAATCGTATCGTCAGTTTGTTCGGCAATGAAACCTTTCAAACGCAGTGCACTATATATCATCGAAAGAGCGTCCTTTCTTGGCAGCTTTTCCGGCGCGTAAATAGTCACTCTCTGCTTCATTGACTCGTCGGTTGGAATAATCGTTTTACCAGTCCACTTTGCAAGCTTCTCAATAATATCCTTCATCTCAACGTTTTTGAGATTCACAAACTCCATGGGCTCGTTCGGCTCAGTTGACTCATTAGAATCAGCAGCAACTAATCTCTCCGGCACATTGAAATCTGCCACTCTTCCGAGCTCATTAACGTCAGAAGCCACCTGAGACTCATTCGCGTCTCTTTGAATTTGTACCACGCGGGGCATATTTGCATCAGCAGTTATTTGAGGCTGCGGCACGGGCGGATAAAAACCCACTCTCCAGATAATAAAAATCGCTGCAAGACCAACTAATACCGATGCTATCGATTTTGACCGTTCCATTTTTTCACCTCAATTTAATCATTCTCCTGCCGTTCCGAATTGGGCCCACCTGCTCTACGCCCACCGCCGAATCTTTCGCGCATTTGTGCTCTAAATTCCGCCCTTTCCTCCTCAGACATATTTTCCATTCTTTCCCTCATTTGCCTTCTTTGCTCTTCTAATTCGGCCCTTTCTTCATCGGAAAGGTTTTCAAATCTGCGGCCCCCTCGACGTCCTCCACTAAATCTTTCACGCATTTCTGCTCTTTCTTCCTCAGACATATCTCCGAATCGTTCCATCCTGTCTGGTCTTGCTTCTCTTAATCCAGGCCTTTCATCGCCGGAAAAACCGCGATCGTTTTCCTGTATCGGGGCATCGGGCATCGTCCTTATCACAGGTGAATTAGTTTCTGCTTCATTCGTGGCACTTGTCTTTTGAGTCTCACTTGTTTCAGGTACAACCGCAGCTTTACGGAATCGGATTTCTCTAACGCACACACCGATTCCATAAGCGGCAATAAGAACTACTGCACAAAATGCCACAAATACTGTTTCCGTTCCTGATCGTTTCCATTTCATTTGATTGACCTCCTTCTATTACACTATTGTCATTCACCTCTTTCGCCACCACGCCCACGACCCGGTCTACCACCACCAAACCTTGCACGCATTTCATCTCTCATTCTTTCTCTTTCTTCCGGGGATGCATTACTGAATCTTTCTCTCATTGCTCGCATTTCATCTCTCATTCTTTCTCTTTCCTGTTCAGGCATATTTTCCATCCTTGATCTCATCCGTTCGCCCATCGCACCCCCTTGGCCTGGCATCGGTCCAGCCTCGGATCCGACCACAACCAAATCGGCACGTTCTCCTCCAGAGCCACCTTCCCTAGCTTCGGCTCTTTGAGATCTCGAATCCTCCGGAGTCGACGCATTAATCGGGAGAAAGGTTCTTTGGTTACTATCCCATTCTATCCTGACCTGAGTAGGTTCGATCGCGACAATTTTTGCATCTCCAACCATCTGGCCGACCTTGTACCATCTATCGTTTATTAGTACCTCATCGCCGAATATGGCACGTACTTCGGTTACAGGGTGCTTCTTCGGTGCAGGAGGCGCAAATAAATTTTCTCTTTTTAATTTGCTTGCGATTTCTCTGGATGCGCCAACATACTTTTCCGTATCTTGAGCTCCTGCATTGTTTTGCTCGATTGCAGCTTTAGCAAGGTTTTTGGCTCTGGCTGAAACAACAAAGAAACTTGTTATCTTAATCAATATTAAAATTGCCAAAAATGCCGATACTCCAAGCAGAATGATAGAAATCAATTCCTTCTTTTCTTTAAGATAATTGAGTTTCATATATTTAAGATAGTCAAACTTCATAAATCGCCTCTATCATTTAACAAATGTCGACACCGTAAGGCTCAACTCAACTTCTTCCGGTTTTTTTGGATCACACTTTATACGCATCTCCTGGATCCCAACCAGATACGGATTTTCTTTAAGATTGGTGAGCAAATCAAGCACCTGCTCGAACCTGCATTTGGCACTGCATTTAAGACATAGTAGCTTATAACCGGCATGTGGAGATTTTCCACCTGCCACTTCCTGTAGTGGCTCACTATTTATCCTCGCCTGCCTTAATTGTTCGGCAAGCTTATCTCTGAACAGAAATCTTTGTTCTTCCTCATTCTGTGGCATCTCAAACATAGGCACAATTGACATTAGTCCGGCACGTTTGGCCTTATCTACATCGATAAGCTCTAATTTCTCTTTCAATACATCGAGCGAATCTCTTGCTTTAGTCCAGTGATCAAACCAGTTCGAGACAAACACAAATACTAAGATAGCTGCCACACTTACAGCACCAATCTTCAATGCTCTTATATCTTTTTGGCTAAGTTTTTCTATCATAGTATTTCGAATCTTCAAACTCTAGGTCGAATCCTCTATTTAGTAAAATTCTTATAGTGAAAAGTCATAGTAAATTTAAGCCCTGCGTTTCTGCCACCTCTACCGCCTCTGCTGTTATCAGGGCCTCTGTTGCCGTTGGCGTTACCGGTACTTCTGGTGTTTTGGGTTGAGGTCATCTTCACTTCTTTTATATCTCTTCTATCCTCCAGGCTTTTTTCGAATCTGTACAGTTGATCATTACCCGGGGCCTGGCCGGTTATAGTTACCCGTTGTCCCTTCTTAAAATGAAAACTCTCCAGCTTTATTCCTCTCTGACCGCTCTCATTAATTTCGCTTAACAGATCAAGCATCTCCGGTCTTTGCGATGCAACCGTTTTGATTACTTTTTGCCGCTCCGCAAGCATATTAATATCAGCCTCCGAACCGGATGCCCTCAAACGCTTTTCGATAGCGCCCGGACTGGCTACATCAATCACGTACGAAACTATAACGAACAACACAAGCATAACCGCTGCAATCGTATATACCACTTTTGGTGAATACAACCAGTACTTCTCTTTTTGTTCGCCGGCAGGTCTGTACAAATCTTCAAAAATGTTAAGTTCATCCGCACTCGCATCGAGAGCCATTAGTCCAAGACCAATCGGGACACGATATTCGTAGATATCTTCGATGTTCTCAACGCCAGGTTCGTCCTGTATATCTATTTTATTTACATCAGGCGAGGCTACTCGTGCATTAAATCCTGCAAGCCTGAGAGAGGAAACCAAGCTCACGTACTCAGCGCTGCCATTCGATAGCACGAAAACCGGAGTTTCCCCCGATTGTTTATACTTGAACAGCTCCAAAACGCTCCAAATATCCTGTGTGAATCTTTCAGTGGTCTCTGCCTGTTCCTCCGGCCCTCCTATGGCAAAATCATCAATACCCAAATCGATGACAACAACGTTACTTAATCGCCCATTTTCAACCAGACAAACATGCGTATTTTGTGCCCCTATACTTGCAACGACAGCATTTCTTTCATCCCCGGAGAAAAACGTTTTCCATGCTTTTACAATTCCCTCGCAGTTCAAGAGTATTTTTGTCGGTTCGAAACCGCGTACATTCTCCACAAACTTCTGCAGTTGTTCTCTTCTTGCCGCCGCCATAGTAACGTTAACTTGCCCATTTTGAGTATGGTTGGCGCGCCAGGTCAGTTCCATTTGCTCAGAAGGCAAAGGCAGCCGCGTTTCAGCCTGCATCTTTATTATTGCTGCAATCTCTTTATCTTCCACAGCAGGCACGCTGATGCGGTAAAAAGCCATCCCCGTCGAGTCAAAACCGACAACAACAATTTTGTTACTATCGGTGTCTATTCCCTCTATTCGCTCGACTGGTAAGCCGCAATCAGCTGCAAAGAGTTGCCAGTTAGTGTCACTGTCTGCACTGCTTTTGGTCCAAAGAATCTGGAAAGTCCCATTCTGTTTGCGGATCTCCACAGTTCTGAACCTTTCGTCAGTTTTTGCTATAGCAATCACAGACTGCTGCGCCTGATTGTCGGTTATATTGTCACTCATCAATTACTTGCTCCCTGATACCAGTAGAGTATTCTGCAGGGACTCGAACTTCTATCCACTACTGCTTCCGTCTGTAAAGTTGCTCCATAAGGTCCATTTCGGTCTGCCGTTGCAATACAGCGAATGGTATAAACATTTGAGCTGATTGTTATATAACTCTCAATCTGCTCTAAAACATTTTGTCTGATTACTCCCTGTTCGAGAAGTTCCGAAACGTTTTCTATTCCGTACAACAGGGTTTCCCGATAAGCTATTATTGACTGAGCAGCTTGTTCGGCTGTGTCTCCCCCACCAAGTAAAGCTGCCAGAACAATTTCCGAGGCTGTATTGACGTTTACTTTTGAGGATACTTGTGTGTTGCTATTTTGATTATTTTGACCGCTTTGGTTCTGACCGCTTTGATTACTGTTACCTTGACTGTTTTGATTGCTGTCATACGAATAACAAGTCAGATACGAAATCCATCCCTTATCCAACACATCATCTCCGTTGTCTGCGGGCGGATTTTCATCTTCATCCCTTTCGTTATAGTCCAACTGGCCGTTCAGGTTTGTATCTTCCCCATAGAACAGATCCTCGGTAACGCCTTTTACCAACAGCAATTCACGTATCGTCCTGAAAGGACCGTTGCGGGCCATATATCCAAACGCAAGATTCTCATAATACCCGCCTTCTGCTCCGCCCTCTCCCGGCGTATCGTCTCCGTCCCGCCAATCAATAATCGCATCTGCGACTTCCTCAAGCATATCCGGCAAACCCATAAGTTGTGCTTTAGTAGCAGTGTTTATATTCAACTTGCCCGCCTCATCAATAACCTTTACACTAAACCAGCATTCTTCCAGCACAATATCGTTAAAATCTTCGTCATTGTCACTCCAGAGGTCCATAAGGCTGTCGCTCTCTCTTGGGTCTTCGTTCAGCACCGCAATGGCCCTATCTATACCAGCCCTACCAGCCCACTTGCACCTGAGCCCTTCGGTCCTTGCAAAGCAAACTTTCGTATCCAGTCGACCTTTACGACCGAGTACGGTAACAATCGCAGTGAGCACTATTACTATCCACAGCACTGCTACAAGAACAAGCCCATTTCTATTGCCATCAATATTCATTTATCTAAGCTAAACCTTAGCTCCTGGATTCCTTTTTATTTTCACCTGCCGGCCGGGGCATTATTGTTAGTGCTGCCCTGCTCGCTATTCTGCCCACTGTTTTGTCCGCTATCCTGTCCACTGCTTTGTTGATTACTTTGTTGATTACTTTGCCCGCTGTTTTGTCCTGTACCTTGCTGTGACTGACCGGTCTCAAGAGTATCGCCCATACTGGCTACAGACCTTGTGATATTCAAGATAAACGATTCTATTATGGGATTTCCCCTGCTCGGAGGTTTGGCGGCTATTGTTACCTCGATCAACTGAGGCATAGTCTGCATGTCCTCCGGCCATTCCTCGGACCACTCTTCACCGTCATAGTATTGCAGCTTGAAAATATCAATGTCCTCGGCAATTGCTGTCAGGATTCCACCCGGCTCATAATCCTCGTTGGGATTCGGCCACAATCGTCTCATTAGCACCGAATTGTCTTCGCTTTTATTAAGGTAATATTCCACTTCATAGACATCGCCTTCCGGCTCGCCGGCCCTGGCATTTGTCCTGCCGAGAGTGTAAAAAATCAGATAGTTGGTACTGTATTCTCCATATTCGTCAACTATCCCGACTAATTTCATGTTCTCCGTATTCACATCGCGGTAGAGATTAATAAGGTCTCTTTTAATCATGTTTGACGCAAACCTCACCTCAGCTGCAGCGTTGACATTATCATCCAACATTTCACTGCTGGCTATAACAGCCTGTAGCGCTCCCACCGCAACTAATGCCACAAACGCTCCGATAGTTGAAGCCACAGTTACTTCCACCAACGTAAATCCTGTCTTCTTCGAATACATCTTCATAATCACTCTTACTCTGTACCGGTACTCGAATCAGTATCGCTATACAAACTTGATCCATTAAGCATGGTATCTACCGAAATACTATAAGGACGATTGTGCTCTATCCAGCTAACGGTTATGGTCACTAGATAAAGACTGTCAATTTCCTCGTATAAGGTAGCAACTTTCCAATGATATCCGGGATCATAATCTTCAAAGTCTCCTTCGGTTTGTCCTGAATCGATAAATTCATCAATTCCAACATAATCTATCAAACTGAGCTGTTTATCAATCAAAGTCAAAGCTGTTTCGTATCGCCTGTTAATCCTTGTACCGGTAAGAGACCTTGTACTGATCGCTCCCACGGTTAAAACAGCTCCACAAAGTATGGCACTTGCAACGACTGTCTCGATCATAGTAAAACCTTGTTTTATTATTCTTGCTCGCACCATTATTCCGCATCCAAATCGATTGTACTATTTTTCACTTTTTCGACAGTGCTGTAATACATCTTTGCTTTGCCGGTCGCAGCGCTAATACTTATCGTATAATGTGTTCTATCGTCACCAATCTGAATTACCGCCAACTGTGCCGTACCGTCGGGTAAAAAAACAATTATTTGTTCTTCTTCGTCTTCGTCCGTTGCCTCCAAACCAACCGGCGTGATTTTAATATCCTCGAACCTGACATCACCTTCAAACACAATCGGTTTGCAGTAAGCATCCCGTACGATTATCTTCTCTGCCTGACCGGCTTCTTCATCCAGTTGCATTGTGGTCAAGTAGAACCTGTTGCCGGACACATCTAAATACAGTTCGTATCGTCTTTGCTGTTCAATAGCCATTACTCTTGCGTATTTAGCGGTTAGAAGAAAATTACGTGCGGCTTTCTCCACCAGCATCCCCTTATAAGTCCCCGTATAAATCCCGCCCCCAACCCCGGCGATCAGTGAAATAATAAGCACTACCAGCATCACTTCGATAAGAGTGAAGCCGCATTGCTTATCTTTGGTCATCAATTCCAACTTTTTTTTGTGCATTTTCATAAATAATAATCGAGATATAAATGAACTTTTACTACATCTAATCGTTGACTATATCTGCATTCTCGTCTTCGCCGCCTTCCAGACCATCGGCGCCAAGGCTCACCAAATCGTAACTGCCCGGATTGACTTGACCTTCCGCAATGTAGATATAGGGATTATCCCATGGATCAAGCATCTCACTCGGTTTGAGATATCGGCCCTTCCATTTTTCCTCAAGACCCGGCGGTGGAGTTATAAGCGCATCGAGTCCCTCCGAATCGTCCGGATACTGGCCGCAATCATAATAAAATCTGGCCAGAGCACTATCGATAATTGCCATTTTGGACCTTGCTATTTTCTGTCTGGCCTCGCCCAGGCCGGAGAACATCCTCGGTGCGACAAACACCGCAAGCATCGATATAATTAGAACTACCACAAGCAATTCCACAAGGGTAAATGCCTTCCTTTTCTGCTTCTTCTGTGTCATTTTGGAAACCTTTCACAAATTACTATTTTGCGAATCGTATCCTGTGAATCGCATATCGAGCCATTAGTAACAAACCGTTTTCAAAGTGCTCCTCCACCGAGTTCCATCACAACTATTGGCAGCAAGGTAGCTGCTATTATGAATCCTATAACCAAAGCCAGCAGTAATATTAAAAGCGCCGGGAAAATCGCCATAAATCTGTTTATCGCCGAGTCAGCCTCAGCATCGAAAGTGTCAGCAGCATTGAGCAGCAATTCGTCAAGCTTACCTGTCTGCTCGCCTATCGAGGTGATTTGCACAAGCAATGGAGGAAAATATCCCGACTCTCCCAAAGGAGCTGCCAGCGATTCGCCACGTTTGACCTTCTCAGCTACATTATCAATTTCCCTGCCCAACAATTCATTACCAAGGGTATCACGAACAACGCTAAGAGCCTCCAAAATGATAACACCTCCTTTGGTCAGCGCTCCGAGCGTTCTTGCAAACCTGCCAACTGCTATTGTCCGCAAAACCGAACCTAATACGGGTATTCTAAGCTTGAAACTGTCCCACTTGATTCTGCCCTCAGTTTTAATCCATTTGATAAGATAGTAAATTCCCACTCCAAGCAAAGCAATAACAAACCATCCGTAAACTGTCGTAAACAAATTTTTAATAAACGTGCTCAACGCCATAAGCATCCTAGTCGGCCAGGGCAGCACCGCTAATCCACCACCTATGGTTGCCAAAATATTTGGTAATATCCATGTTATAATGATTGTTACTGACACAAGCCCGATGCTCAAAACAAAAATAGGATAAGCCGAAGCATTTTTCATGTTCGTTTTTATTTTCTCATCCCTGTCTAAAATGCTTGCTAACTGAGCTGTTGTCTGTTCGAGAATTCCACCTGTCTCTCCGACTCTTATCATCGAGAGGTACAAGGGGCTGAAAATCCTTTTATGTTTTCCCATAGCCTCTGATAGTGCCTGGCCGGAACTGACCGAATTAACAAGATCGCTCAGCATTTCCTTCATTGCCGTCTTATGCTGTTGCTCGCAAATAAGCTCAAGCCCGTTCATCAGTGGAAGTCCCGCCCGCAAAGCTGTGCTCAACTGGTTTGTCATAGCGAGAATATCTTTGCTTCTGACTTTCCGTGATCCTAACTTTATAAGCCGGCTCAGATCAAGCATTGTTGTCTCGCTGCCGTCAGCACCCGCCGATTTAGTCACTTCGGCTAATTTTGTTACGAAATGGCCCTTATCAGCAAGAGCGATTACAGCGCTTTTACGGTCTACCGCCTCTACCATCCCTTTAACGTGACCGCCACTTTGATCAACTGCATTGTACGAAAACTGGCCCACTTGTCATATCCCGCATTTCTTATATCGTATCTTGCCTGAGATACTGGTTACATTTCACGCTTTATTCGTCCTCACTGATAGTCTTGGCTACTCTGAAAATCTCTTCAGGAGTTGTGGTACCTTTCAGTACCATGTCAACACCTATATGCACCATTGTTATATGATCTGCCGGCGCCGCCTTTATAATCTGTTCTGTTGTCGGCTTTGCTGCTATCAATTCCCGCAACTTGTCGGTTATCCTGAGCAGTTCGAATATGCCCGTTCGTCCAGCCATGCCTGTTTGACTGCACTCATTACAGCCGGTACCATGATAAAATTTTGTACTTTTCTTAACAGATATCGAGCCATTCAAGTTCCTTATTAGATTTTCGTCCGGCTTATAAGGCTCTTTGCACTTCGTACAAATCTTACGCACAAGCCTTTGAGCTAATACAGCTTCCAATGAGCTTGCTAATAGAAACGGCTCAACACCCATATCTATCAATCTCGTAACCGCACCCGGTGCATCGTTCGTATGAAGCGTCGAGAAAACAAGGTGCCCGGTCAAAGCTGCACGAATTGCTATGTTTGCTGTTTCTTTATCACGGATCTCTCCCACCATTATGATGTCGGGATCATGACGAAGTATATGCCGCAGGCCTGTAGCAAACGTAAGCCCCCTTTTCGGATTCACCGGCATCTGGTTAATCCCTTCAAGCTGATACTCAACAGGGTCTTCTATAGTTATCATTTTCACTGCCGGTGAAAATATTTTATTTAATGCCGCGTAAAGTGTCGTTGTCTTGCCGCAACCGGTCGGCCCTGTAACAAGCACTATTCCATGCGTCTTGCGAAGACATTGATCGAAGCCCTTTAGACACTCATAATCCATTCCCAAATCATGAAGTCCCAACAATGATACCGACCTGTCTAAAAGCCTTAGCTCAACCGATTCTCCGAATACTGTCGGTATAGTCGATACACGAATATCGACCCTGCCGTTTTTGCCGTTAAATTCAATATGTCCATCCTGCGGCACAAATCGCTCGGCAATGTTCATATCCGCCATAATCTTGATTCGCGAAGTAATCGCCGCCTGAAGCCGCTTCGAAGACGGTGTTCTTTCCACGAGCATACCATCGATTCTGTACTTTATCTTCACTTCATTCTCAAAAGGCTCAATGTGGATATCGCTCGCGCGGGACTCGATTGCTTCGAGTATTACAAGATTAACAAGATTAACCAGGGATGGTTCTCTCGCCAATTC
This sequence comes from uncultured Pirellulales bacterium, assembly GCA_964597115.1. Lineage (GTDB taxonomy): Bacteria > Planctomycetota > Phycisphaerae > Sedimentisphaerales > Anaerobacaceae > CAZQXE01. The sequence continues at coordinate 10,174 of CAZQXE010000066.1, forward strand.
ATGCAGCTTGGCAGTCGAATAATCTCCGTTAACTAAAACTTCCGCCTCAGCTCGTTGTTCAGCCGGGACAAGGTCGTCCAGCATCCTTGCAACATTGCTGCCATAAAATTTCATTATCGCATTTTCCATCTCTAACGGATCGGCATAATACCGACGCACGGAATGACCTGTTACCAGCCGTAATTCCTCAATAACCTGGGGCTGAAACGGGTCCGTCATGGCAACCGCCAATAACGCATTGTTTTCCGCGGTCTCTGAGCTTCCGGCAGTCGATCTCTTCTCGAACTTCAGTGGCAGAATATTGTACTTGCTGACTAATTCGGCCGGCACGAGGGCAGTGATTCCATTGTTTATCGAAATATCAGTCAGATCAATTCTATCTATCCCGACCTGAAGTGCGAGTGCTTCGTTTAACTGGGCCTGCGTTATATATCCCAGGCCCAGCAAAATCTGGCCTAAACGCCGATTATCTATCTTTTGTTCAGCGAGGGCAAGCTCAAGGCCCGATTCGTCCAAATACGATTTTTCACAAAGCAACTCACCTAACTTTTTCCTTTGCCGCAATCCCATTCTCGTCAAAATACCTCAAAATCGAATCTCTTGTACAGAATCGTAAATCATTGATTATACACGTATTATATCATTTTTAGCCCAATATCAGTCATAAATGGCGATTAATCATAGAAAAAGACCACTTACTATTTAATTAGACGCTTGAAAACGCGGTTTTGTTACAAAAAAATGCTTTTCTTAACCATAAACTCTCGATTCCAATCCTCGAAATCATCATGATTTATGTTTATTTTAGAGTTTATAAATGCAGATCAGTAGATGGTCATTACGAAAAGTCAAATATCCATTAATCTCTTTACGGATCCAACCGCTTTGAATTGTAACATTCTATACGAATGGCAGTTACATTTTGTTCCTGAGTACCGGAATTTGTCACTTTACATTCTACCGCATATACGTAGTATATTGATGACTTAATGATTTATTCTATTAAAAGAAGGGTATGTGGCTAAACAAAGGGAGTTGGAGAAAAGAAGAATCAGTAATAATGTTAAACTATCCTTTTTGCTGTTAAAGATTACCTTTAAGCAAATTCCCTTAAAACGGATTTTATCAAATCCGAGGACATGATAGACTTTTACGGCCTTTTAAAATTAGAGTAACTTCTTAATGTCAAACCCGACCTTAATCACATTCGTCGCCTATTTCATATTGTTATTGTGCATCGGCTTTTGTTTTTATCGAAGGTCGTCCAGTATCGAAGACTACCTGCTGGGAGGCAGGGGCATGGGCTCGTGGGTGACAGCGCTATCGGCGCAGGCCAGCGATATGAGCGGCTGGCTGCTGATGGGGCTGCCCGGAGCGATTTACTTAGCTGGAATGGGACAAGTCTGGATTGCGATTGGTTTGTTCATCGGAACGTTTTTGAACTGGAAGCTGGTCTCGGCGAGGCTGAGAATCTATACGCAAAAGACCAACGCAATAACGCTGCCCTGCTTTTTCGAAGCGCGTTTCAAAGACACGACCGGCTTGCTGAGGATGGTCTCTGCAATTATCATACTGATATTCTTCGCTATATACGCATCTTCCGGACTTGTGGCAACGGGTAAGCTGTTCGAGTCAACTTTTAATCTCAATTATCATATTGCAGTAATTATCGGCGGACTTGTTATTATCGCCTATACTTTTTTGGGTGGATTTATGGCGGTCTGCTGGACGGACCTGCTGCAGGGTGCTTTGATGGTCTTTGCGATTGTTATCGTGCCAATCCTGACTTACCATCGTGTCGGAGGTATTGAGGCGATAAACAAAGCAATGGCGTCTAAGGATATATCCACAAGCCTAATGCCGCAAGGTGAGACATTGCCCGTTGTTATTTGTATGATCGTCTCCAGCATGGCGTGGGGCCTGGGTTATTTCGGCCAGCCGCACATACTTGTACGATTCATGAGTATCAAATCCGTGGACAAGCTTGGAAAATCGATGGCTATTGCTATGGTCTGGGTTTTTCTGTCGCTGACCGGAGCGGTTGTTGTTGGCTTTATCGGCATGGCGATGAATGAGAATCTGAGCGGCGGGGAAGAAGAAAAAGTTTTTATTTATATGATACGCGATTTGTTCAATCCGTGGTTCGGAGGGATATTACTCGCTGCAATTTTCTCGGCCATTATGTCAACGATAGATTCGCAATTGCTGGTTTCATCTTCGGCGTTGTCGGAAGATTTTTATCTCAAGGCGATAAGAAAACAAGCGTCCCAGAAAGAGATTATTTGGGTAGGAAGAGGTTGTGTGATTATCATCTCCATCGTCGCATTAGTCTTAGCACTGGATCGTGACAATACGATTTTGGGGATTGTCTCTTACGCATGGGGTGGTTTTGGAGCTGCGTTTGGGCCGCTGGTCCTTTTTGCCTTGTTCTCCCGCAGAACGAGCTGGCAGTCGGCCTTAGCCGGTATGATTACCGGAACGATCGTACTGGTGTTATGGAAGCAGGTCGGATTGAGCAGCACAATGTATGAAATCGTTCCCGGCTTTGCCGCAAATTGCCTGACGATTTTCTTCATCAATCTTTTCATCGGACAAAAAGACAAAAGCGTCTTAAAAGAATTCGATGAAGTTACAAACGAAATCAGAAACGTATAGCCACAGACGCCGTCCTGAGCGAAGCCGAAGGAGCACACAGAGTTCACCGAGAATTTCAAATATAAGTTATTTAGTATAAGTTAAAGCTGTCCGAAACTGAGCGTGCTGCAAGTTGCACATCTTACGAGGCTGCCTCGGTGAAGAAATATTTTGACCGTTCAAGGTAATCTTTATAAGATTACTGGTGTCATAGATTTACTATAGATTGAAAAACGTAGATTTAATTCATAAGTGAAAGGAATGAAGTGATGTTATTTCAAAAATGGTTTATCAAGAAAGTACGCAGTGATGTACATAAAAGGATGTCCTTTATCCTTTTGTTATGTGTTATTTCCCTGGGATTGCCTTTTTGTTCTGAAAAAGCTTCAGGTGCAACTGCGAGCGATTCCGGTGTAGCTGTTCTGTTGGTTGATACTGACCGGGTAATGGGAAACATCGACGAAGATATTTACGGGCATTTTCTCGAACATATCAACCATTCGGTTGTCGACGGTCTGTTTGCCGAACAAATCCGGGGCCGTGGTTTTGAAGCCGAGGATTTTAAGACCTACTGGAAATCGTTTGCAGAC
>CAZQXE010000067.1:0-13181 GCA_964597115.1 uncultured Pirellulales bacterium
CCGTCATACGTGCCCTTAAAATAACTATTCGTAAGTCGAATGTTAGAGCAAGTAACCAGGTAAATTCCGTCATAGGGACCATAGGCATAGCAATTGTTGATGATAATGTTGTTTTTGCTTATGCCTTCAATGCCTCTCTTATTCGCTACCTCTGTAATGAAAGACAGATTATGTAATTGCGTATTATCTTCAATTATAATAGCATCATCAGCGGCTGGAGCTATCTTACACAAATCCCGATGTGTTCCGATTAAGCTCAGACCTTTGTCTGCGGCATCAAGGTTAACAGTTTCTACATAGACCCCTGGCCAAATGATAATCGTATCACCATTTGCAGCGGCAGTTACAGCAGCACCGATAGTTAGCTTTGCATCGTTGGCAAGATTGACCGGATACTGTCCTGCGTGACCACTGTTACTGTTATTGCCGGATTTTGCAACGTGCCAAATATGTGATGAATCTAACTGATACATACTTCCTCCTATGCTTCTTCAGTCCACGTTCGGTTTTTCGCTATCGTCGCCCAGTCACCGTTTGAATCGGCAATCAATGTTAAACACGCCCCGATAGCATTGGCCGATTTATATTTACCAGCCGTCTGGCCGCTGTCATCTCTGACCGCTGCCGTACCCGGGTCAACACGCATCTCCTTCGCCGCTTGAACAGCAAATGTAAATACTGTCCCTGCAGGAGCCGAATCAGGTAATGAAATCGTGACTGTACCAGTAGCGCCGAGATTCGTATGAGCACTGCCGGATTCTGCAATTGTCAACGTGTCATCGTCTGTATGTGCCTCGATGGTTTTCTTTATACCGCCGGCTCCGCAAGGCATCACAAAGTTATGTCCTGAGCGACAATCGGAGAGCAAATCAATGTCCCCTCTTGAGGTAGTTACTATCGCCAGGCGAATATGAGGCGTCGCTGCCATATCCGGAAAATCGCTGTACTCGCCGGTTACAAGGTTTCCATTCGAATCCAGATAGATATAAATATTCGGCTTGTCATCCGCCAGGGTATTGCCCGATGAGCCGGAGTAACTTACCAGCTCCGTACCCAGCCAGAATGCTCCTGCCTTAACGCCGATATCCAGACCGCCCTCATCGTAGACCCGTAAATCATTCGCCCGCCGTATTGCATGCAATAATCGATACAGCAGCTTCCGAAATTGCAGGTAATACGGCGCTGTGCCGGTCGGAATATACTCAATACCGGTTTCACTGTCAGACTGTATATTTAACAGTTCGTTGTCAGATGGATATACTTCAGCCATAATATTCTCCTTGTTACTCTTATGAGATACTCAGTACCAATTGATTTGTCTGTTTGTCGAATGAAGAGATACTCAGCTTCTCAGCAGGTTTGGGTATTGGTGTTACCGTGACCGGCCCGGATTCGATGGCACCGGCTTGATTGCCCGCCTTATCGGTTACTATGACGGCAAATTTATAAACACCGGCGTCCAGCTGCGGACTTATCCAATCGAACGTATCGGCATCGAGACCGAACCGGCCCTGAGCGAAACTGCCTTTTCCAAAACCAACAGCAGCGGATGAATCGTAACCGAAGTCACTTCCGCCGAAGCTGCTCATTCCAAAGCCCGCTTTATCCTGCCACGCCGGCCAGATTCTTATCGGCTGGTCATTAAGCGGATTATCGTAATCTATCTCGCCCGTACCTGCGTCATAGTAAATTCGGCAGGTCGCGCCAATCGGCAAATTCTGACTGCGAAGCATAGTGATTTTGACCCGGCCGCTCTGACCGGCCGGAAAATCAAGCTCGTCGCTAAAATCGGTGTCCGCATATTCGGCTTCAACTGCAAAAACCTCAATCCTGGCCGGCAGCTCGAAAGACGCAGGTATCGCAACGAGCATTTGTCTCTGGTGGCTGTCGATTGTTGCCCCCGCATACCCGCCGTTGACATAAACCTGATAGAACTTATCACTGAAGCTTGACCGCCACTTCACCAAGGCGAACCGGCAGCCTGCAATATATCCTCCGTTAGCCCAAATACCGCAAGGCAGCTCGAAAAGCCCGACATCTTCAATGCCAATTCTGATAAGTCCCATTACCACTAAATCCTCAGTTGCGTATAAACGATTTCATAATCGACGACTATGCCGCTGCCGCTCGTTCGTTCGTTACTTACCTTGAAAACATCCATCCGAAGATTATCAAACCTCCGGCCGTTACCATCTGTAAGCGTGTGTGTATTGCCATCCATATAATCCGATATTGCGCTGATTCTGGAATCCATTTGTACTTTGCTTTTCGCCCGCAGCACGCCTTTCTGTGTTATATGCCTTTCGCGCCTGCCAAGGTCAATGCTAAGCACGCCATCCAGCCCCGGCATTGCCCTTTCTATAGAAGCCCGCTTTACGCTTGACGTTTCAATCTCCAGCTTCTGCTGGTCAAACAAATCCTGTCCATCTAAAGTGACATTCATTTTTAATCCCGCACTAATTTAATCGACCCGCCTGTTCGAGTAATATCAGCCACGCCATCGGAGCCGGTATCGATACTGAGCCGACACCGCTGCCTGGCCTTTTCAAAAAGGTTTCGATAATACAAACTCTTCTTCCAGAAATTCTCTTCTTTCGATTCGCTGGCCTGCATCGCATACACGCTTGAGATGACCGCAAAAACCGACGCCCCCCTTAAGACATCCGATTCCAGTATATCTTCAGCAGAATAAACGCTTGCGGGATTACCCGGGCGAATACCGAAATATTCGGTCAACTGAAAACCCGCCTCGCTCGTCTGCGGCCCGAAGGTACTGATGCGATACGATATGTCAGCTGCAGCAGGAGGCGCTATCGACTCATCATCCGGATAGGTCCTGATTACCGAAACTCCAAGCTGCGTCGCCGAGTCCACCGAAACTATCTCGTATGCGCCATCCAGAGAGCCGTCTGCTGACTGCATATATATAACGCCGCCTGCTGAAACCTGAGCGCTTACAAAATCTGCATCACCTGCAGTAAATGTCGTTCCGCTTAGCTCGCCACCTTCTCCGGATACCAATACCTGCCACGGCAGGTACAGCTCTGTAAAAAGTATCGGCTCATATTTCATAATGTCTGCATCGTTTGAGAAACTAACCATTTTCTTTTAGCTCCTTTTCTTCATAACCGGCTGGTCAGGCGCCCAGAGAATTGTTAATCCTCCGGGCACCGTAACCAACTACGCATAACCATGCGTCCATATCACCGGTAATTACTTAGCTGGTAGTCAGGCCACGAATAAGCCCGTGTGCCGTCTCGTTCCTGAGCTCCAGCGTATATTCACCAATCACCTCGCCACACTCATAGTCACCGCCGCTTGCCAACGGCTTGAAGTGAAAGCTCCGCCCTGCCAAGGGCAGAACGTTTATGCGGGATGAATCCAACATCAGCACCGCATCCTGCGGCAGCCATCGCGTTGTAATAATTCTGCAAACGCCGAAATCACTCTCGTAAATACTAACCAAATCCGTGAAAGTGGTATCACCGGCTCCGTAGCTCCGGCTCTCAGAGCAAAATGCGTTTATCTTTCGCTTCTGAAAACCACCGACTACAATCAGGTCAACGTTGCCGGAGCTTGACTCCCAAATCTTCCTGAGCACATAATTAATCTTTGCTTCATTGAGGTCACTACCTGCCGGAAAGTCGCTGTCACCAACCCGGAATACACTCGTTGAAAGGTTTTGAACAATACCTTTCATCGACCTTCGCACCGAGCCGCTGCCCTCGGGATTGCCCGTCGGCTGGCCGCCATTTACGACCGTATTCTCTAAATCACGAATCAGCTCTCGCAGCCGTTCCTGCTTTTGATAATCCATCTCGTCAGACAGACCCAGCTGGCTTGCAGCCATATCCGTTCCGCTGACTTCGACCGCAGCGGTAAATATCTGCGTGTAATTACCGAACCGGCTGCGATTGGTAAACCTTGCACCGGGCTTGTCCGACCCTTCAAGGGCGGCATTGCCGAGAATATTTATCACCTGATTGTCGGCAAGGTCCTCCGGGGTCGTGCCCGCATATCCGCGAACCACCGTCAGAGTGTCACCATTAACAGCGGTTACGAGTATCAATTCCTCGCTGCTCTCGATTTGGACCTGGTCGCCGACACGAAATCTGCTGCCATTATCAACATCAAACTCCGTATCTGAATCCAGGTCGCTCCAGGTGCTGTCGTTGATTGCATCTTTGTTCGGCAAAAGCTCTTCTTCAAGCCACTCATGATGTGTGCTCGCTGCCTCTCTCAAAGGGTCACCAAGAGCATCCAGTAAAGGCGTCTCATAAGGTGAAATTATCCCGACCAAATCAGATACATCCTCTGCCAGCTCCGGCAAAGCAGTACCCGCTGAATATGTCGCTTTTCCAGTAAAAGCCATCTTTTTTTCTCCTTTTGTTTTTGCCACCAAGACACAAAGGCACTAATTCTTTTTTAAAATTTTAATTTCTTCGTGCCTTCGTGGTTAATTTTTTCATAGAAAATTTCTTCTTAGTTTCAGGTACTCCTGCAAATCTGTTCGATTGCCCGTCGTCGCCGCTTTTTTAGCTGCTCTTTCAAGGGTCGTATGGCTGTTCGTCGAGCGCTGTCTCGCACCTGCGGTTTTTGTTACCTTCACAGCTCCCCCGTTACCGGAGAACAGATATTGCTTATCTTTTTTCAACTGCTCAATCACGCTATCCAGGTCCGTTTCTTCTTCGCCGTTTATTCTGGCTTTTGCAATCAACACAGCCGTTTCCAAATCGACCGTTCCCGCAGCAGCAAGTTTGCGTAAAAGTTTCTGCTCAGTCCGGATGTTGCTTAGCTGCTCGGTGAGCTTTTCTGCTTTCGATTTGGCCTGTGTCAATTGCTCGGTTAGAACCTCGGCTTTTTTCTCGGCACCCTGTGCCCTTTTGCGATAGCGGATTGATTCAGCCACCGGTACAAGTTTCAGGTCGTCGATGTCACCGTTTGGCTCTTCTGTCTCTGACAAAATATTTTCTGTGTCAATCTGACTCATACTTGCTCCTGTTCGGTTTTGCTCTTGTGCTGCTGCACACTTTCATATCCCAATTCTCTGAGCACCTGCTCAGCTGGTACGCCCAATTCTTTTTTGAGCTGGGCCTCTTTTAGTTTTTCCATCAGGTTTTCCGGAAGCGGGCTGGGAAAAATAATCTCGATGTCTCTGTCTGCACTGCCGGTCTTGTAGATATTTGTCTTATCAAGGATTGCCAGAACAAACTGGCAGATTTTTTTCAATCCTTCGCTGTATGTAAATCTTTTCCGCTCGGTCTTGGACAGCGTTCCCATAAGCGTCAGCCGAAGCGCCACGGCGCTTGTCAGGTTGCCGAGCTTGCTCTTTAATACTCCAGCCACGAGAGGTGTCACTCCGCTCGCCTTGTCCATCGCCTCCCTGATTTCAGAAATATGTAAACTCTCGCTCGGAGCCGTCGCATCTCCGCCGAATTCTTCAATAGCAGCATCCGGATTATCCGTATGCCACATCCTGCCGGGCGAGACTGGTCTGTCCTCGAAGCCCTCTATGCCCTTGCCTAAGTACATCTTGAACGACTGGAACGTAATCCTGCTCGCCCTGTCACTGAGCCGCGTATTAAGCTCATCCTGCAGCGATACCAGCGGCTCGACGTCGCTTAGCCCCTCGTAATAATACGGCTGAGCGATATTCTGAATATGCACAACCGGCAGAAACCCCCACGGTAGCTCGCTTTCTGCAACGAGCTTTTTGTCTTCGTATCTCTGCCAGGCCGAGTCCGAAGTAACCTCTGTTACAGCAACCGCCTGTCGGTTATCACCGCCTTGCCTGCTCCAGGAAAACAGGTTGGAAAGAAAAGAGTTTTTTCTGATAAGGCAGTTCTTCTTCTGATAGAAGTGCTGCACGTAGAATCTTATCTTTTTATAGTCGTTTTCATCCAGAACAGGCAGTGCTCTCTGTGCTTCAATCAATTCCAGGCCTATCGTCCGTGCCAATTGCAGCACATCTTCGAACGAAGTTTTTTTGGAAGGTGAGGAGGAGGAGAGAGAAGAAATGCGTTCGAAGATATCTGTGCCAGGCCTGATTAGGCAGTCGACAAAGCCATAAACACTTCCGAGCACCGCCATATCCTGGAAAAATCCGATTCCGCCGTTAGCTCCAAAAACTACCTTTAATACGTTTTCAATTTCTGAGCGTTTTTGGCTATCGGGCGACTTGGATACAAAACTAACAGGTTTGCCAAAAAGAAAATCAACGGCTGCATTTACTCGCCAGGCAATATCATTTTCAATAACTACTTCTTTTCGCTGCACATCTTTAAGGGCTCGGCCTCCGAAGACGCCGCTGTTGCCGCAGTGCACAAGCCCTGTTATTCTCGCAGGCAGCCCGTACTCCTGCGCCTGCACATAACAACGGCTGGATTCGCAGGTCCTTTTGTCGTAGGCGCTGCTGATGTCACTGAGCCCGAATGTCGGATTGGAATAATAATCCCACAGCTTCGTAAAGTGCTTCTGTATATCAGCCGAGTGCTCATCGACAAGCCAGTCAATATAATCCGCTTCGAGTCCGCTCTCGGCCGTGTTAAAAATATCAAGCTCAAATCCCATACCTAATCTCCAATCTTGAGTTTTTAGGTCTTCATCATCGAGTGGCCATATCATAGCCCTCTACTATTAGATGGGTTTGCACAAATGAGTCGAAAATTGGAGAATTTTTTAAGGTGGGTTTTTACGTAAGTGTTTGTAAAAAAAGGGGTAAAAATTTTTTTAATTTTTCGGATTTTTGCGCGCAACTATTTGCGTATTTGGTTGACGAATCTTTGTATCTCTATGTATAGTAGAGGGTTATAGCAATATTTTTTACATTCCCTTGCAGGATAAGGACTTATAACAGAAAAATGAGAATTAGCTCTGCCTTTTTCGAAGCAATATTCCGCCCAGGCCAAGCAGCAAAATCGTCGCTGGCTCGGGAATCATATAGGTTCTAAAGACCGCCTCCGCCTCACCACTATTATTCATATACCAGGTACCTCCCATCTTCCTCCACCAGATACCTCCTGCATAAACGTCGTTCCACTCCGTCTTGGCATTAACTTCGAGACCGGTGTCGTGCACTGCATCATCGACGAATATCAAAATTGCATATTGAGTGCCTGCCGATAGAAAGACAGATTCCGAAAGAAAATCTATGGTGTTCCATCCGTCAACAATATTCGGCACGTCAACGCTCCCAAGAGTCGAGCCTTCGGGTCTGCCACTACTTACGACGTTAATAACTGAAATCGTAGCCGGATAACTCGGGTCGTCTCCGTACTCACCAAACCTTAAGTCGACGTGGTCAAGCTGGCCTGTGATTCCCGCGGTAAACGTTTGCGCAAGAGAAGGATACGTTAAAGACAACCCGATACTCCCCCCGTGCCAGGACTCCTGTGACTGGTCGAGCATAACTGCCTGTCCCGTCCCGGCTGTTATCACCAATATCAGAAAAAGTACTAATTTCCCGAAAGCGGTCCTGCAGTTCATTTCCATCACCTTTTTGCCTCCTAAAAATATTTAACGCCTCATTCTTCTGAGCAACACTCCCCCAAGGCCAAGCAGTAAAACCGTCGCCGGCTCGGGAACGATAGTTCCCTCAATAACAACTCTGCGCGGGTCCGGATAATTGCTATAATCATAGTTCCAGCCCTGGTCCGTGTATGCATAAATAGGATAATCATCGACCAGCTTTACCTGGCCAATATTATTCATCACCACCATCTCGCCACCAGTAGCGCCCAGGTCATCCGAGCCGAAAACCAACGCATAAAAACCTTCTTGAAGATTAACTGATAAGGCTGTCCTGTAATCGGTACTTGGATAGTCGGGAACAAAAGTAGTGGAGACAAGTACATCGGAAATATCAAGCGGCGGGTCAGGTGGCAAAATGCCTTCACCGGCCAGTTCAATAATTGCGCCGAATAGGCTGTCCTGATTACCCGAATTCCTGCAAAAATGTCCTCCAATTGATGTCACCTGCCAAACCTGATTTTCCTGCACTTCAAAAAGGACACCATAATAAGACCTGCTGGAAGGATTGGAAGGATTCGCCCTTCCAACACCGGCACCCCAGGGGAGCTGGCCTGTCGGTCCCAAAGTAGCCGATTCATAAATGATATCTGCTCGCGCTGATTCGAATGTTAATAATAATACCAATACGAGAATTGCTCCTGCGGATTTGCCTGTCATTTTCATCACCTTCTCCTTTTATGTCACGAGGGTATAAACAAACACCCTACCTATATCATGCAAAGGTACCCACGCACCCTGAACTATCATCCGTGTGAAAAATTAAGATATGTCGATTCTGCCGTGAACGACTCGTATGGATTTATAGCCTAAGACCGCAAATCCATTCTTATTATAGAACATTTCTCAGAAATGTCAAGAAAAATTCTTTTTATGAGTAAAAAGGGCGTTTTTGCGCTGTCACCAGCCCCCCATGGGTCGTCCGGCCTGTGATTTTCATGGGCAATTAGCCCATTTCCTCTTTCTGCAGCATCTGGATAATCTCCGCCTTTGCGGGCATCGCTTCAATCGAGCCGAATTTCGTACACGCAAGCGCCCCTGCTGCAGATGCGAACCGAAGCGCCTTTCGTATATCGTCACCGACCGCACAGGAGGCGGCAAGCGCCCCTGCGAAGGCATCGCCTCTGCCGGTCTGGTCAACAAGCTCCACCTCAAAAGCCGGAATATGGTCTGCGCCGTCTCTGTCGACAATCATACAGCCTCGCTTGCCCATCGTTATGATGGCTGAGCCGACACCTCGTGCAACCAAATCAGAACCAATCAGTTTCGCAGTGCGAATACCGGCATCGGAATGGTCGGTTATGTCAGCGGCTTCGTAAAGATTCGGAATGAGTATATCGACCGAAAAATACTCGTTGGGTAAATCCTGAGTTTCCCTGCTGGGCTCACTCAACGGCCTGACAGGGTCGAGAATTATTTTCGTACGATGCACCTTGGCGCAGCGGATAGCTCTTACAATCGCATCTACAGGTAATCGACCGTGTATCAAACAGACATCAGCTTCGAATATAAGCTGCTCTGCGAAGTCGATATCTTTCGTCTGCAATGCGCTGTTTGCGCCGGTGTAGACACAAGCGGCGTTTTCACCTTCGGCATCGACCAGAGTTACAACAACGCCTGTATTTTTTGCCTCAGCGGTAAAGACATAATCGGTATTGACATTGTACCCGTCCAGACTTTCCCTTGCCATTTGTGCAAATGAATCACCACCGACCTTGCTGACAAGATACACTTCACAACCGCATAGAGCTGCCTGTACCGCCTGGTTCGGCCCGGGACCGGTGGCTGTATAGGAAAGAGATGAGCCTGATACGCTCTGGCCGGCAGATGGAAACTGGCTGCACTTTATCGCCATATCTACGTAAGTACTGCCAATAACTACCACCTTGGGAATCTGTCCGGCCATCTTCATCCCTGATATCAGAATAACCAAAAAGTTTAGTATAACCTTTCGGGCTGTAAGTGCAAAGAATTTTCCAAAAGCTCAGAGCCGATTTTCCTCGCCGTCGGCTGAGATGATGTAAATCCCGGACAGAATCGGATTTGTAATAAAAAAAAGCAGCGCAGAAAAAATGTGGCCAGGTATGAAAAAAAGGGGGATTGGGGGTGCAAAGGCGAGAACACCCCCTTGGGCTATTTCAATTTAATGTGTCTTTATCTGCCTCTTTTGCGAAGAAGCGTTACTGCGCCGACCACCAGCAAACATACTGTTGCAGGCTCCGGAACCGGCGCAAGATAGTCCTGCTTTCCATCATAAACAAATGCTCGCAAATCGGTCCTTGGTCCTGTCCCGTCGAGTGCGTGCAGCATATCGTTTGCTATGTCGGTATCCAGGCCTGTGGCATAAAATCCGCCCGTTCCACAGGTACCGTCAGTGGTAACATCCCACAACGCCGGCGTCGTCGGCAAGTCCTCGTAAACAATCTCCCATATCACAGCAGCGAAGGCCTCGGCGTCACTGTTCTGCTGTTCGGTATAAGGTCCACCTGCGGTCCAGAGTGGGTCAAAGAATCTTGCCCATGCCTCGCTAATAAATTCGGCCTTTTCAAAACCGATAATCAGCCCGGGTGATGTGCCCGGCTTTTGTGCATCTTCCGGCAGGACAATATCGTATGTTTTCGTATAGCTCGGAGCATACTCGGACAGCTCCAGGCAGAGGCTTCCTATCAAGCCGTTCTCCCAAAGCTCGCCTTCTCCGGTTCCATCGCTTTTATTTAGTAGATATACTCCAACATTTGCGCTTTCGCCGTTTAGGCCGCCACCCCACAGCTGAGCTTTGTCACTCGCGCCATATCCATCGTGTCGGACATCTATAGTTCCGGTGACAAAGGCTTGTGCAAGAGATGATAATGTTAGAATAACGCTCGCCAATACGATTGCTAATGTTCTTCTGTTCATCTTCCCAATCCCCCATTTGACATTTAGTAATATTCTGTGAAGATGATTTTCAAGGCGTTGGATTACTCAAGCCGTGTGTCTTATCTTCACCCCCATTTTCAACTTGTCTTATTTTACCTGTTTTGAAATCTAATGTCAAGAGAAATGTTTCCCATTTTAGCACCTTTGTTTAGGTTATATTTTTCTTTTGTATTTATTGTCCACTGTGCGCTTTAAAGATACGTTTTATAGGACTGCTCAAACGATTTAATTATGCGTTTTGGAAATTTTGAACTGGATATCTTTTATGAGGAGCCCGCTGCAGGCAAACCACTCAAGAACACTTTGCATTAAAAGCTCGACAAAATATACTCGACCATCCTGTCGACCTGAGGGTCTCTAAATCCGCCGTGCCCGGCTCCTTTGACCGTATGAAACTTGACCTGTACACCTGCATTTTTCAATGCCTCATATAAAAGCTCGCTCTGGTTATGCGGTACGAGCGGGACCTGTGGCCAATACAATCTGTTATGACGAAAACGATGGTAACCCAGCTCCATTCGTTTTCCCCTCATTCCTTCATTCCTATAATTCCTTTAAATGCATAATTTTTCCGCTAATGGCAAAAATATACATATTTCAAACTAATTTTCCATTAAAAAAACGCGTATTTTCACCAAATATTTCACTATTTTGTTAACTTTTAAAATAATTTGTAAAATATTATACAAAATACTTGACAAAATTAGCTGCAGTGTTAAAATTGTAATTATGTTATGTGTATGTATAACTAACAATGTGATAATAGCCGGGAAAAGGCATTATTTTCGGGCCAAGGCGGGCTCTCGCGACTTGCATCAGCCAACGTCGGGCTTTCGCGTCTTGCATCAGTCTTCGGAGAGGTCTCGCCGCAGGTGTCAGGCTGTAGCGGGATTCGAACCGGAAAGAAGCCCTTGGCGAAGCTTGTTCGCAGCGATGAGCCGGACAGAAGATTCAGCCGGGCCTGTTGTTGTTTTCAACAGCTATGCCTGCGAACAGCCAAATGGTACCGGCAGGAAAATTCTTTAACTGTAACAGGTCGGCAAGTGGAGAAGCTGATGGTGTGAGGGTTCGTAAATGGAAAATATCCATGAAAATCTATCGCAAAGCATCCTGCGAATCAGGTCGGAACATCGCGACAGAACCGAGCTGCTGCGAAGCAGGGTCAACCTGCTCACGGGAAAGGACCGGCTGTTGATGACAATGTATCTGGGCAACTCCAACAGCTATCGGCAGATGAGCCGCCTGGCCGGCGTCAACGTTTCGAGTGTTGCTCGAAGAATAGAAAAGTTAATCAAGCGGCTGATAGATGGAAAGTATGTTATCTGCCTGCAGAATCGGGACAAACTCACTGCAACTGAAATAGCTGTCGCAAAAGAGTATTTTCTTCTCGGCCTGCCGATAAGAAAAATCACCGCGAGACGACACTGGACATACTACCGAACCCGCCAGGCCTTAAAGAAAATCCGCCGGATTATAAAAGATAATAAAAAATGACTAACAAGAATATAAATTGTCATCCTGAGAGGGACCCCTGCTTCGGCAGGGGCAATCTTGCACCGGCAAAGGCGGGTGTGAAGCGAAGAACCTCATTCATCCCAGTCCTGACTAAGGTCTTCCCAATCAGGATTTGTTGTCTTTATAAGCTCGACTATTTTATCCCGCTGCCATCCGTTGAGACTTTTCTCTCTGGTAACGGCAGAACAAAGGTCACTAAACGCTTCGAAGTAAACCAGCTCGGTCATGTAATATTTTCTGGTAAATCCTTCTATAAGATTATTCTTATGATTGAAAACTTTTTTCCTGATGTCATTAGTCATTCCGATGTAAAGCATGCCGGATTTGTTTGTCACAATATAAACATAGTATTGGTTGTCATTATTCATATTTTTCATTGTAACGTTAATTATATGCGTTGGCCAGCACTTTCGCCTCGCTCAAAATGACAAAGAAAGGTCATCTATGCCGACATACACAATTGCAAAAAGTTTTCAATGGAACGAGAAGATAACCGAAAATGTCGCTTCGGTTTGCAGGATGTTCGGCCTGACAGCAGACCGGCTGAAAAAGAATCTCAATAATTTCAACTGCCAACTGCAAATCGATGCCGGCGACATCGTATACATCACCGGACCATCCGGAGCGGGCAAGAGCGTCCTTATTAGTGAGCTGGAAAAATCCATACCCGCATCACAAAAAGTCAACCTTGCCCGAATAAAGCTTCCAAAAGACAAAACGCTTATCGATTCTATCGAAGGCGATTTTCTTTCCTGCCTCAGGACTTTAAGCACGGCTGGACTAAACGATGTCTTTTGCATTCTCAACAGGGCAGCAAACTTAAGCGATGGACAGAAATACCGGTTCCGCCTGGCAATGGCGATGGCAGGGGGGAAAAAAAATATCATCGCCGACGAATTCTGCTCGAACCTCGACCGTATCACCGCAGCGGTGATTTCTCACAACATACATAAGTTCGCAAAACGCAACAGAGTGACATTTATCCTCGCCGCAGGTCACGATGACATACTTCTCGATTTGGCGCCGGACGTCCTTGTCGTAACGGAGCTGTCCGGCCCGACGCAGGTAATCTACAAAAAAAGGAAAATCTAAAAATGCGAAGCTGTTCAGTGTGTAAAAGGATTCAGGTGGTAACAGGCAATGCAGAGGATTACAGGTCGCTATCGCATTATCATTATCGAGACACAGCGCTCGGACCTTTCGCTGCCATTTATGCACTG
>CAZQXE010000068.1:0-9984 GCA_964597115.1 uncultured Pirellulales bacterium
TAACGTCGTTCAGATGTGTAAAGTGCATCCATGCTAATCTTCGGAGAAATAAGGAGACAGAGCCTTCCAATTATCTGCATTTTGTACACATAAGACCTTTCATATAGACGATCATTAACAAATATGTGAAGGAGGATTGTTATGTCTCCATGCCAGTCAAGTGAGGATACATGCACGAAAATCGATTGTAATTATATCGATTGATATAGTCAAGATACGAGTGATTTCATGAGAGTATCAAAAAGATGTCAATATGCTCTACGGGCGGTTTTCGAGCTTGCTTTACGTGATTCTAACCAGCCGGTGAAAATACACGAGATAGCTAGGAGTCTGTCGGAGAACGGCACGATCAATCACCTTGAAATGAAGTTCTCCGACAGACTCATAGCACGTTCCATTTTGCGCCTAAGTTTATACCGTATCGCGACGCATCCGTGATACGGTTCTCAGAGATGGAGGAAGGTTTTTCGAATCGTCGCTGCGCAAACCTTGTACTCAGGTATCTTAGCCAAAGTATCGAGTTGGTCATTAGTGAGCATATTTGCAGGGCCTTCTGCGAAATGGAACGGGATGAAGAGCCAGCCTTTTCCGATATTGTCTGTTACTTTAGCCAAGGTGGTCACCATGCCACGGCGGGTGATGACTTCGACGGTGTCGCCGTCGGCAATTTGGAGCTTTTGAGCATCGGCGGGGTGTATCTCGACGTAGCCTGTTGGTGAAACCTGGTTTATGACAGCCGATTTTCGGGTCATAGTGCCTGTGTGGAACTGATAGAGCTGCCTGCCAGTCGATAATACAAAGGGATATTCTTTATCGGGTGACTCAGCGGGCGGCTTGAACTTGACAGAATGGAACTTGCCTTTGCCTCTGATGAACTTTCCTTTGTGAAGATATTTGGTGCCTGCGTGATCTTTATCAGGGCAAGGCCATTGCAGGCCGACCTTGTCGATCCTTTCGAATGACATGCCACCGTAGATCGGAGTCACGGATGCGATTTCATCCATTATTGTCTCAGCACTGTCATATTGCATCTGGTAGCCCATTTTCGTTGCGATCTCACAAAGGATTTCCCAGTCGTCTCGCGCATTTGCCGGTGGAGTAACAGCTTTTCTGACTCGCTGCACACGCCGTTCCGTGTTTGTAAACGTGCCATCCTTCTCAGCAAAGCAAAAGGTTGGAAGCACAACATCGGCGTATTGGCCCGTCTCGGTGAGGAATATATCCTGCGAGATAAGAAAATCTACTTTCGCAAGCGCATCTCTGGTTCTATTAAGGTTCGGATCTGAAAGAGCGGGATTTTCACCCATGATATATAGTGCTTTTATCTTGCCCTGTTCTATCGCGTGCATTATTTCAACAACAGTAAGTCCCTTGCTCGGCGAAAGCTCCTTACCCCAAGCGGACTCGAACTTTGCTACGATTGATGAATCTTCCACGGATTGATATCCCGGATAAAAATCGGGCAATGCGCCCATATCACAGGCACCCTGGACATTACTCTGACCACGTAGCGGATTAACACCTGTAGACTCTTTGCCAACATTGCCGGTAAGCATTGCAAGATTTGCCAATGAAAGCACATTATCTGTTCCAGTGGTGTGCTGGGTTATTCCCATACTGTAAATGATGCTCGCTGGCGAGTTTAAAGCATACATTCTCGCAGCCTGTCGAATCTTTTCTGAGGGAACTGTTGTAATTTTTACTGTCTTTTCCGATGTAAAATCTTTCACGGCAACAGCAAGTTCACTGAAGCCCTCCGTTCGACCATTTATAAAATCGCTATCAAGCAGTTTTTCGCTGATTATCACGTTTATCATCGCGTTTATAAGCGCCACATCTGTGCCGGGTTTTTGCGCCAAATGTAATTCGGCAAACCGGACCAGGTCGATCACTCGCGGATCAGCCACTATGAGCTTGGCCCCATTTTTCACCACTGCTTCTTTTATGTATAGGGCAATCACCGGATGTGCCTCGGTTGTATTCGAACCTATTACGAATATACAACTGGCATTTCTTAGCTCATCAATCGAATTAGTCATAGCGCCGCTGCCAAACGCCTTCGCAAGTCCGACAACGGTCGATGCATGGCAGAGTCTGGCGCAATGGTCGACATTGTTAGTGCCAATCGCTGCGCGAATAAACTTCTGAAAGATATAGTTGTCCTCATTGGTACACTTGGCAGATGAAAGCCCGGCGATGCTGTCCGGCCCGTTCTGCGTCTTTATTTTAGTCAAGCGTTCGGCGATAAAATTCGTCGCCTGGGCCCATGTTGCTTTTTCAAACTTGCCGTTGCGTTTTATAAGCGGATAGGCAAGTCTTTTATCGCTTGCAACAAAGTCCATTGCGAACCTGCCCTTGACGCATAAATTGCCATCGTTCGGAACACAACCAACTTCGCTGGTTACACGAACAATTTTGTTTGTCTTTGGATTTACGTTTAGATCAATCTGGCAGCCAACACCACAATACCCGCATACTGTGCGCGTTCTCGTCAAATCCTTGGCTCGCCCTCCTCCCATAGCTGCGCGGCTCAACATTGCTCCAGCAGAACAAATCTCAACACACCCTCCACACAAAACACACGAACTTGTGTGAAGGTCTATTCCATATGCCGTGCTCACCTCCATCTGCTCCGGACGGCCTGCAAATGTTAGTGCCTCAGTCTTCTGCACCTCTTCGCAATAGTTCACACATAATCCACATAAGATACATTTGTGCGGATCATAGAGTATCGCCTCGTTATTCGCAGTGTAGTTGGGTTTGTCGTCTTTGCGTTTTGCCGAGCTGAATCGTCTTTCATCCGCTTGGTGCCGGTATGCATAGTCTTGAAGCGCGCAGGCTCCATCCATATCACACGTTGTGCAGGCTACTCGATGTTCTGATAAGATCAGCTCCAGAATCGTCTTTCGCACCGCTGCAATTTCTTTATTCTCGGTGCATACCTTCATCCCTTCGGCCACCGGCGTGTTGCAGGATGTCGTCAGACCAACAGAATCCTCTATTTGCACCACACATAACCTGCAGGTTCCCGTTGGCTTGAGCCGGGGATCATAACACAGGTGGGGAATATCAATACCAACACTCTTCGCCGCATCAAGAATTGATGTTCCTTCTTCGGCTCGAATGTCGTTGCCATCAATTTCCAAACAAACTTCTTTCATTCCACTGTCACCTCTCAGCCGAATCCTTATGCTATAGCCTTGATAGTGGCTGCCTTGAAATCTTCCGGAAAAAGCTTCAGTGCCGAGAGCATCGGAAGTGGAAATGCCTGCCCCATTCCACATGCCGATACGGCTACACACGCCTTTCCTATTTCACGCAATCGCTCTAAATCCTCGGCCACACCCCTGCCCTCGGACAGCCTTTCCATAATTTCCCTACATCTAACAACACCGATTCGACACGGTGCGCAGCGTCCGCAAGATTCGGCCCCGTAGAATTCCAGCAACCCTCTTATAATGTCGACTGCGCTTTTGCCTTCTTCGTAAACGATCACTCCTGCTGTCCCAATTCCGCTGCCCGCTTGGCGAATAGCTTCGGCAGTCAGCTTGCATCCCAGAGAAGCCCGGCCAAGAAGCGCACTAGTTCCACCGCCGGGTTGCACTGCCTTCACAGGCTGGCTGCTTAATGTTCCTGCCCCAAATTCGTTGATCAGCTCGTCCAATGTTCCCGAACCAATCTCAAACTCATATACCCCCTGCTGTTTTACATCGCCCGATAGCGAAAAGAGTCTCGTCCCTGGTTCATTCCCTACTCCCAGCTTCCGATACCCTTCTGCCCCGTTTGCCAGAATCACGGGGATGTTTGCAATCGTTTCAACGTTATTCACCACTGTAGGCTTTCCAAAAAGCCCCTGCTCGCTCGGGTACGGAGGTTTCAGCCGGCTCATAGCCCGGCGTACCTCAAGCGACGAAATGAGCGCAAATTCCTCGCCAGCTATATACGGCCCTCTACCCTTGGCTACTCGCAGGCCAAGCGAAAGCTTCGAACCTAGAATCTTTTCGCCCAGAAGACCGGCCTTTTCCGCCTCAATAGCAAGCTCCTCCCAGAGGTCAAACGTTTCCTCATACTCCGCTTTTATGTAGATATATGCTTGTTCAGCTCCAATCGCACAGGCTGCGATTAAGATCCCCTCCAGCACAGCCCAAGGGTCGCCTTCCAGCAGAATCCTGTCCTTGAATGTTCCCAACTCACCCTCGTCAGCGTTGCAAATAAAGTATTTTGGCCTTTGCTTTTCCCGGGCGGCAAACGACCACTTTAGTCCCGTTGGAAAGCCCGCACCCCCGCGGCCAGTGAGCCCAGACCGTTTCATCTCTTCAATTATCGATTCAGGGCCTATAGTCAAGGCCCGCCTGAGGCCTTGTAAACCTCCCGCTGCCTCATATGCTTTCAAGTCCAATGGCTCGTACTTACCTACCCGCTGGATTAAGACTTTTCGCTCTTTCACCTTAGACATCCACCTCCGGGCAAACCTTAAAGTCTCTGTAAGATGTCAGCGCACCATAAATTCGCGTCTCCGAAAACCCGGTTCTTGTCGCAAGGTCGCAGACTACTTCTCTCGGTACATACCCGAATGTGTCTTGTACCTTGCCCAGAACTATGAACAAGTTCTCCGCACTAACGCCATCGCTTTGATTGACCAGATTTTGATAAGTCTCTATTTTGAACTCTTTTGTATTCATTTATTGAAGTGACTCCACATTGTATAGCAACTTTGGGTTTTTGATTTTGTCGGTAAAATTCGTTCGTTAACATTGCTTCTTCTTTGTTCTGTTCTGATCCATCCATTTTTGCGTATGCATCCATCAGTTAAAGTAGCTCTGGATCTCGTGCAACTAATCCATATTGATGCATAACGGGCATATTGTAAAGTTAAAAGCTATATTCACTTAATAATTGTTAGTATATATACGTACTGTACTTTCCGAAAAAATTCGGATTATTTTAGCTCTTTAACAACTGATACTGTAAATAAAAATGGCTCATCCTTCCGATGTGTTTAACAGGAACAAAATACACATTAGGAAAGGAGAGCCTATGTTTACTAAATGGATTTTTCCAGATCACTGGCAAGTAATGGTCATTGCTATTAGCTCTGCCCTTCATCAACGCTCGGCATGGCGACTGGCTACGATTCGAAAAACCTTCCTCCATCTCTGAGAACCGTATCCCGGATGCGAAATCCGAAATTTTCTCATATTCACTTTTCAATAAAAAGCTTACGTCAATTTTGACCAAAAAACCTGTCCTGAGCAAAGTCGAAGGATTGGCTTTGTTTTTTAAAATCTCCTTTCGCAGTACGCATCACTCAGTACGAAATGGATTGGCTTTGTTTTGCATCAAAAGGTGAATTTGTCGAATACTTTCGACACTTGTCGAACTATTCTCTCGTCGTTCGTATCTCGTCGCTTGTATCTCGCATTTATCATCTGAAAATAACAAAAAAGCTTCCCAACGAATATGTTTTGAGAATTCTGGTTTTTGAACATTAGATATTAATTAGAATCCATTCGACTTTGCTCAGGACAGGTTTAGGATTTAGTGCTTAGGAATTGTTTCTGAATGCTGTCTTCTGTGTACTGTATTCTATATTCTATTTTTATCGATTCTATAAAAATTCCGTTGAATTACAAGCAAAATCCCCATTTTTTGGCAAAATTGTCCTTTACTCGGCATCGTCATCCTGGATCTGCCACAGGTATGTCCCGATTGATCAGGATCGAAGGGATGCCGCACCGTAAGGCGTCTCTTAGGGAGATGCCGGATTATCGATTATCCAGCTAAAAAGTACCCCCTATGGACAGGCGAACACCCTTTTTCACCCTATGCAATAATCAATTATCAAGAACAATGGGGCCTATGCCGAACTAATCAGTATAGGCCCCGAAAATCGCTGCAGATTCACTGCCTATTCGACGGCCATTGAAATTCTGCCATAGGCGGACGCGGCAATCTCAGGTTCTTACGCTCGATAATGTCACCAGGCTGGACGGCTCAATTGATGAGAGCTTGGTAGCCATCGAAAAGCAGGAAGACATGTATGTTTTCGACGCCGAGCATCCTTTGCCGAACAACGCGGTCAAGCCCAACACAAAAGAACTACCGTGAGATTAAGTTATGCCTGCGGAAGGTTCTCTCAGTTCACCAGCCGATACACATATCGATTTTAAGAAGGCGGCTTTTTAAGCTCTTCGATTTTAGGCAAATCTTTTAGTGTGTTCAGGCCGAAGACCTCCAGGAACTTCTTTGTAGTTCCATACAGCATTGGCCTGCCTAAAACCTCGGCCCGACCGACGATTTTGACTAAACCTTTATAGCAAAGAGATCGAATTACCTCGCCGGCCGCTACTCCCCTGATGGCTTCGATATCGGCCCGTATCACCGGCTGTTTGTATGCAATTATCGCGAGCGTTTCCATAGCTGCCGGGCTGAGCTTGCTGTCACCGCGGACTCGAACGAGTTTTTTGAGCCAAAGATTATAATGGCTAAGGGTAAGCATTTGATAACCGCCGGCAATCTGCTCTATCCGGAAGGCATTGTTGTTTGCCTGATATTTGTCGTTCAGGCTCTTAATGTGCTGGCGGATTTGCTTTGTGGGTATTTCTAAAATTTTGGTCAGTCGGCTGTCTGACAACGGCTCATCACTGGCAAACAAAACCGCTTCTATGACCGATTCAACAGTTGGTTCTATGTCACGATTCTGCTGCGAAGGCTCCGTTTGTTCTTCCATTGTCTCCTCGATGATTTCCGTCTCTGAAATACACGCTTCTATTTGTTCGGTTTGTTCTTCTGTCATACTTTCTTCCATTTAAAGGGGTCTGCATCCTTTTTACTGATACTGATTTTGATGTTTTTTAGCTGTTTTTGCAACTGTTTAGCGAATTTTTTTAATATAAATCGTTCCGAGACGGTGTGGCTCAGGCAAATGCACGTCAAACCCGCCTCTTGAGCGGCTAATGCCTGATGATGTTTCAATTCACCTGTTAAGTAAAAATCTACTTTTGCAGCAATGACCGAATTGATAATCTTGCCACACGAGCCCGCGCAAACCGCCGCTCGTTTAACCACTCTTTTATCGTTACCGATTATGCCGAAAGCCTTTGCTCCGGTAGTCCTTTTGATTCTCTGTATAATTTGAGCTATCGACAGTGGCTTAGTTAATTTACCGATTCTGCCCAGGCCGAATTTTTCAGAGCTGCTATAGAGTTTGAAGACATCGAAGGCCGGCGTCTCGTAGGGATGAGCCTTTTTCATCGCAGCTATTACGTTATCGAGTTTTTCAGCGGGCACAATCGATTCGAACCTCATCTCCTGCACTTTCTCCCACTTTCCTTTTGTACCGATAGCCGGTTTTGCGCCTTCGAGCGGTAAAAATGTACCCGTTCCCTCGGCACTAAAGCCACAATGACTATAATTGCCTATCGCCCCTGCACCGGCGGCAAAAACGGCATTTGAGACTTTAGCCAACGATTTGACAGGGACAAAAACAATAAGTTTATAATTGTCAGGTGCAGGATTGTCAACGTAATCGCCGATTGGTTCAGCATCCTGAATACCAATAATTTCTGCAAGGCCGTCATTAACTCCGCCGATAGCGGTATCCAGGGCTGTATGCATCGAAAAGACTGCAATCCCGGAGCGAATTAATTCGTAAACGATGCTCGCCACCCCGTTATAGGTGACATTCTTTAGCCCGTCCCAAATTACCGGATGATAGCTTACAATCAAATCCGTTTTGAGTCTTTTAGCCTCTGCAAGTACATCGCTGGTAACATCAATAGTCAACAGGATATTTTTGACGTTTTTCTGCGGGTCACCAATGAGCAATCCCACATTGTCCCAGTCCTGTGCGAGTTTTAATGGAACTATATTTTCAATCAATGTCCCAATATTTTTAACGTTCATGCGTTTTCCTCACAGCGATCCCTGATAAGTTCATTAAAAATGAGCTTCAACTTTTTAGCCACCGGGCCGACTTTACCGTCACCAACCGTGTGCTTTTCTACTGCGATTACCGGCATGACCTGCATGATAACATTCGTCAGAAATATTTCGTCGGCACCGAGCACATCGTCTATAGTAAGGTTTTTCTCCATTAGTGTGATAGAATTTCTCAGAGCAATTTCGCAGACGGTCTTCCTCGCAACACCTGCAAGGACCGGCGTTTCAATCGGTGGTGTGCAGAGTGCCGAATCTTTAACCAAAAACACGTTGCTTACGCATCCCTCAGCTAAACGACTATCCACCGTGAACCATAATGCCTCGGCAGCTCCTTTTTGATGCGCCATATTCAACGCAATCATACGCGAAAAATAGCTCGTCGTTTTATGCCCATAAATCGGCTCGCCCGGATTTTGCCTGAACGGGCATAGTATAACCATAACACCTTTTTTGTAGTATTCCGGCGGATAAGGCTGGAATCTGGTAGCGGTTATAAGCAGAGTCGGTTTGCGCTGCTGCTCGGTTTCAACCATTGGACCATTCGTAAGTGTCAGTCGTAAGCGAGCATCGGTTAATTTATTCGCTTGTAGTACCTTGTAAATGGCTTCGGTAAAATACTTTTTGTCTTGCGGAATATTAATCGATAAGCTACGGGCGCTGAAAAATAACCTGTCCAAATGGTCAGCCAGTGAAAAGACCACGCCGTTGTGACTCAGCATAGTCTCAAAAAGTCCCGCTCCATATAAAAACCCGCTATCGCTAACGGATATGCAGGCCTTGTCGATGTCCACCAATCTATTATTCAGAAAAACTTTTTTTATCATTTATCTTATTCAAATGTGGATATCGAATTTCGTGCTTCGTATTTACATCCAATATCTGTTGTTTAACGCTTTGTGTTGCTCTTATTCCAGCTATCAGCGCTCTTGCTTTTGTAATTGTCTCATCCCATTCGGCCTCGGCGTCGGAGTCTGCGACTATACCTCCGCCTGTTTGAGCGAAAGCTTTTTGGTCTTTGATAATAATCGTTCGTATGGCAATATTCAAGCACACATTGCCGTCTATGCCGATAAAACCAATACTACCGGTATAAACTCCCCTTGCAGTAGGTTCTGTTTCGTCTATAATTTCCATGGAGCGGATTTTTGGTGCTCCGGTAATTGAGCCGCCAGGAAACATTGCCTTTAGAACGTCACATATTGTAACCTCTTCGCGAAGCTGCCCTGCTATAGTAGCGACAGCATGGAAAACCGTCGGATAGCTTTCAATTGTCCGCGGCTGAATTACCGTTCTTGTCCCCGGCTTGCAGATTCTGGCTACATCGTTGCGTTCCAGGTCGATTATCATATTCAACTCTGCCTGCTCCTTTTCGCTGTGAAGCAATTCGTTAAAATTTTCTGCATTGATTCGTTCGCATCCTGAATCTTTCTGATTGTTCTTTTTAATACGCCGGCGAGTACCTTTTATTGGTTTTGTTTGTATAACTCCATCTGCAATTGTTATGAACATTTCAGGTGATGCGCTGACGATTTGAAAACTGCCACCGTCAATGAATGCCGCGTAGCCGCTTGGATTGTAACGGTTCTGCCAGTGATAAAGGTCTATTGGTCTGGCATTGTAGTCGGATTCGAATCGCTGCGAAAAGTTGATCTGATAAACTTCCCCATCAAAGATATACCGCTTAATTTTTTCAACTGTCCGCAGATAGTAATCTTTGTCCATATTGCATCGCATTGACGAAAAATCTATATTGTCAAGGTCCGCAGGTGAAGGTTGTGATACGTGAGTTTTTTGAGCCTGTGCCAACAAATACTCCAGAGCGGCAAGTTTGTCTTCCGGATTTTCAATGTCACTCGGCAACTGCAGGACAATCAGCCAAAAAGTGTCTTCGGTATGGTCGTAGGCGATGATACGATCGTAGAAGCATAATCGAATCAGCGGCATTTGTAAGTCATCTATAGTAGTTTCGGGAAGATTTTCAATATATCCGCCGAGTTCATAGCTGAAATAACCAATCCAGCCACCTCGAAAAATCCCTTCCGG
>CAZQXE010000068.1:10084-13079 GCA_964597115.1 uncultured Pirellulales bacterium
CCCGCCCTGAATTCAAATATCTCCTTCGGCTCGCCTGCCCAATAGCTGAATCTGTCTGCATCCGTCTTGGCGGCGTTGCCGCCGAGAATCGATGCTGATTTTAGTCCGGCAAATGTCTCGCTTATAGCAGCCAAATTTATCGATGCACGGATTCTTTTGTAATGCGGTTTGCATGAAATATGTTTACTCGTTTTGATAATCGTCCCTGTAATCATTTTGACAGTTCCGACCTGAACTCGTTTATGATTTGCACTCCTGAAGAAGTACCAATCCTTTCGGCTCCCGCCTCAAGCATATCAAGCAAATGCTTTGCAGTTCTTATCCCACCAGCGGCCTTTATTTTACAATTCGGCGCCGTCTCTTTCATCAGTTTTATATCCTCGATCGTTGCTCCGCCGGCTGGATTTAATCCCGTGCTGGTTTTTATAAAATCGATGCCGGCTTTTTGTGCGATTTGACAGGCGAATATTATTTGCTCGTCGGTAAGGGCAGCCGATTCGATTATCACCTTAAGTATAACCGCGGGCCTCATTGAGCGACAGACTTTCAGCACCACCTGCAACTGATGCAGTAAATATTTCGAGTCACTTTCTATTATGGCCGCTAAATCGGCAACCATATCAACTTCATCCGCACCTGAAAAAATGGCGTCTTTAGCCTGGGCGACCTTAATCTTGGTGGAATCCGCTCCGAGAGGCAGGCTGACAACGCCGCCGACAGCTACTTTTGAGCCGTGTAATGTTTCCACCACTAACGGTAGCCATCTTGAGTTAACGCATACCGTATGAAATCCGTAGCTCTTCGCTTCTTCGCATAGTTGCCTGATTCGCTCACTTGTCGCCGTTGCATCGAGCAGCGTATGGTCGATGCAGCTTGCTAATTGCTTTTCATCTACAATGGTCACTTTTTTATATATCCTTTATTTTTAAAAAAATCCACCGCATCAGTCAGGTTGTTGAATAGTTTTGTTGCTGTCTGTGTAACGAATACCGAAGGACTCTGTTTTGCCGTCCAGATTACATAGACTTCTTTAGCTGCTTCGTGGGCGTGCTGGAGCTCTCTTTCGACACCGCTGGATATTGCTGCTCGTCCGTCGGCTAAACTCGGAACAAGGCTTATTATCATATCCGACTGATCAATCAGCATAAAATCACGGGCGTATGTCTGACTATTAATGTCACGCTCAATTTGCCGGACTTCGTTCAAATCCAGCCGGACTTTCTGCCCCAATGCCGTCACCTCGATGCAATCCAATCCTTGTTTGATTGCTCGCTGCGCTTTTTGCGGCAGATACGATTCTTCCAAATCGCCGGGGTCGAAGCAGATAAAAAATCGTTTCATCAATTGCCGGAAATCGTTAATTTCTTTTTTCACATTCTCCATATCGACAACGGCGGTCATGGGGAAGCTCAGGTATGCTCTCTTGACTCGGCCATCAAAGGCAAGCCCATAGAACGTTTCAGTAGTCTCTTCTTGAGCTCCGCGGGCAAGGCAATAAAAAGGAGTCTTTTCGTTAATGCCTTTGCACAGCATTTCCGTGCCGATAATCTCTTCTTCCCGCCATACAATCAAATCTTTCAGACTGTGTTCGACGGTATGTTCATCAACAAGTCTCTTGTGCAGAGTTGCTACTCCGTCAATCAGGCAGATATACATATCGACATTGAGCTGGCGCATCTGGTCGAAATCCACTGCCGGGAATAAACCGTGCCGCCAGCGGAAGGTTGCATGTGTATTGACTATCAGATTGGGGGCATTCTTTGCTTTTACGATAATATCTTTGAAGACGCTGCGGCGAAGTGAGCTTAATCTTTTCATCGGTATGTCCAGGATTTTGCCGGGAGGAATATCCGGCGCCTCAGCATACATCCGGTCGCCGACATTGCACAGCAATACTTCTTTTCCTCTCTCGGGAGCTAATTGACATACCTTCTGGAGATAACTTTTCTTGTCAACGCCAACCATGCCGGTTACAACAACTATCATATCCAATCCGATCCTACAATGAACCAATAAGCTTGCGGAGCACTACGATATACAATAACCCTCCGATTAGCAAATGAATCTTTGCCTGATTGTTATTGCTAAAACTCAAGCAAAGTGTTATATAAGTATCAGCGTAAGTTATGCCATCTTTATGTGCCGAAAAAAAAGGAGAATAAGATGCGAAATAGAAATTTACATTTGTTATTATTTACTCTGCTAACCATCGCCGTGAGCCCATTGTCCATCTATGCAGTGGATATCACCGGCACATGGAAAGCCGAATTCGAAACCCAAATCGGCGTGCAGAAGTACACCTTCACTCTCAAACAGGACGGTGGCAAGGTCACCGGTAAGGCTGGCTCAGACATCGAAGGCGAAAAGCAGGAAGTCGAACTGCAAGATGGAAAGATCGATGGAGATACGATTACGTTCATCGAGATACTTCCATTCCAGGACACTGACATCCGAATCAGCTACAAAGGGAAGATTTCAGGTGATGAAATTAAGTTCACGCGTAACGTCGCTGACTTTGTCACCGAGGAACTGGTCGCCAGACGCCTGTCCCAGAGTGATGAAAAGAAAGAAGCTCCGCCCGCCTCTGAGTCTGATCGGCCACGACCAGTGCGACAACGACAGCCGATTGTATTGGGTCCCGACGACAAGTCGGCTTTTCCGGCTGCACCCGAAGGATTCGATAAGAGGCGGGAAGGCATTGCCCGCGGAAAGGTAGAAACCGTTGAATACGATTCTAAGACCGTCGGCAACAAACGCAAGATGATTGTTTACACCCCGCCCGAATACTCTACGGATACGAAGTATCCCGTCCTTTACCTCCTGCATGGCATCGGCGGCGATGAAACGGAATGGTACAAAAACGCCGCACCAAATGTGATTCTCGATAATCTTTACGCCGACAAGAAGCTCGTTCCAATGATTGTTGCAATGCCTAACGGCCGCGCCGAGCCGAACGACCGGGCTGAGGGTAATATTTTCGCGCCCGAACATGTCA
>CAZQXE010000069.1:0-13069 GCA_964597115.1 uncultured Pirellulales bacterium
GAAGAATCTCTTTTTCGTTAGCCAGATCCTTCGGCTGCGCTTCAGGATGACACGTATAGCTCACTTTAGCTCACTTCTTGATTGGCGCTATGGCAGAGATCGGGAAAAACTTGTCTGACGACAGTCAAGATTCCGTAGGTATCGTTCAGACTCATACAGCAAGGCTGATAGAGTCTCAGATGCCTTTGGAGTTGGAATCCGGCAAGAAATTGGCTCCGATTGATGTCGCCTATGAGACCTACGGGCAGCTTAACCAGACCGGTAACAATGCCATTCTGATTTGCCATGCTCTAAGCGGCAACGCTCACGTTGCAGGCTATAATAGTCCCGATGAAAGAAAGCCGGGTTGGTGGGATTCCATGGTCGGGCCGGGTAAAGGTATCGATACGAACAAGTACTTTGTCATCTGCTCGAATTTTTTAGGTGGCTGCAGCGGAACCACCGGACCATCTTCGATAAATCCGTCGACCGGCAGGTCTTACGGGCTGGACTTTCCGATTATAACGATAGCCGATATGGTCAAGGTCCAAAAAATGCTGTTGGATAAGCTTGGCATAAAAGAGCTCCTGGCCGTGATTGGCGGATCAGTGGGGGGAATGCAGGTCCTGCAGTGGGCGATTGCTTACCCGGATTTTGTCAAGGCCATTATACCCATTGCCACAACCACGCATCTTGGCGCTCAGTCCGTTGCGTTTGATGCGGTTGGACGAAATGCGATATTGGGGGATGCGAATTTCGCCAATGGACAATACCACGACAAACAGACTCCTGACAGAGGTCTGGCAATTGCACGAATGATAGGGCATATTACATATCTTTCTGAGCAGGGTATGCATGAGAAGTTCGGCAGGAAACTGCGAAGTGCCGAGCAATACAGCTATGATTTCAATTCCGAATTCGCTGTTGAGACTTATCTCGATTACCAGGGGCAGAGTTTTGTCGAGAGATTCGACGCCAATAGTTACCTGTACATAACCAAGGCAGCGGACTATTTCGACCTTGAGAAGGATTACGGGTCGCTTAAGAAGGCTTTTGCTGATGTGAAGTCGCGGTTTCTTGTAATCAGTTTCGCAAGTGACTGGCTTTTCACGCCAGCCCAGTCCAGAGCAATTGTTGAGGCGCTTGCAGCAAACAGAAAAGACGTTTCGTACTGTAACATTGATTCTCCGTACGGCCACGACGCCTTTTTGCTGGAGCCGGAGGTGTTGGGCGGATTTCTCTGCTGCTTTTTGCAGGCGACTTACAGGCCGGAATCAGGACAGCAGCCGTGTTCGTGTTACGCACGGAGCATGCGCGAGCTCAGCAAGTTTGAGCAGGCCCACAGGGTGCGTGTGGATTATGAGCTGATAGGGTCCCTGATAGAATCGAACAGCACGGTGCTGGATGTGGGGTGCGGTAACGGAGAATTGCTGGCATCTCTGGTACGTGATAAGAACATAAAGGGCGAAGGCGTCGAGCTTAACCAGGAACTTGTGCTTGATTGCGTTTGTCGAGCTCTGCCGACAATCCAGCAGGATATCACGGAGGGCCTAAGTTATTACAGTGATAAAAGCTTCGACTACATTATACTTTCGCAGACATTGCAGACGCTGGAGAATCCGGAAAGTGTGTTCACTGAGCTGCTTCGCGTCGGCAGGAAGGTGGTTGTGAGCTTTCCGAACTTTGCTCACTGGAAGTGTAGAGCGCAGTTGGCTTTTCTCGGCAAAGCTCCGGTAACCGGGCAGCTTCCGTTTGACTGGTGCAATTCGCCGAACATACATTGTATCTCGCTGAAGAATTTTGACGAATTATGCGACAAGCTGGGAGCCAAAGTGGAAAAGAGGGTACCGCTGGTTAAGACGCGACCAAGGGCGGTAAGATTCGCACCAAATCTGTTCGCCGAGCAGGTAATTTATGTGACGAGCAAAGAGTGAAGCCTTGCTATTGTCGGGAGAATTGAAAATGGCGCAACTTGAACGTATAGGGGTATCGCTTGACCAAGAATTGCTTTCGATGTTCGATAAGCTTATTTCGGAACAGGGGTATCAGAGCCGTTCCGAGGCTATCCGTGATCTTGTACGTCAGCGCTTGAGCGAAGAGCGGCTCGGCGATCAAAAAGCCAGGGCAGTAGCCGCTGTATTTCTTGTGTATGACCATCACTCAACGAAGCTGACCGAATCGCTGATAAGTTTGCAACATACGCATATTCCTGATTCGCCCGTGCAGGCGATTTCATCCTTGCACGTCCACCTGGATGAGCATGATTGTCTGGAGATAATTGTACTTCGAGGACGCGTTGGCGAAATCAGCAAGCTGGCCGAAAACATGCTGAGTATGAAAGGCGTCAAACTGGGACGCGTCAACGTAGTTGCAACCTGATAAGAACACAGAGTCAGCCGACTTCGATCCTGGAAGATTTTTCTGTTCGGAAATCGTAGCTCGAGCGACGGATTACGGGCTGTTTGTCGCCGGCGCCGGTTCTTTGCCGGGTGGGTAAACTATGTCCGCCGCTTCTGTGAGCGATTCCATATAATTTTCGGCAAATTCGTTCTGTTGCTTTTTAACAAGCTGTATTACGATGCTGTTCTTTACTTCATCAAACGGAATAACACTCGCATCTTTATGGCCGGTATTTGTTATAATGTGGTATCCGTATGAAGTTTCAACGACGTCGCTAATCTGTCCGAGTTCCAATTCGAAAGCTGCTTTCTCGAAATGTGGTGTCATTTGACCTCTGGGGAAGAATCCCAGGTCGCCGCCCTCCTTGGCCGACGGACAGGCAGAATGGGCTTTGGCTAATTCGGCAAAGTCGGCCCCGTCTTTGATCTGTTTTAGCAGGTCCTCAGTTTTTGCTTTGGCTGTTGCTTGTGCCTTTGCTTGGGCCTCGTTCGGATCATTGGAGTTAGGATCTATTGGTTCGGGTTTTATGAGGATGTGACTTGCTGCGATTTGTTCGGGTGTTTCGAAGCGCTTAATATTTTCATCATAGTACTTCCTGGCATCCTCTTCTGTAGCGTTTATCTTTCCTTCCCAAAGAGTCGTCATAAGTTTTTGATAAGATAGCTTTTTTCGAATATCATCTTTCAGGTATTCGAAATCTATGCCGCGTTCTTCTGATTTCTTCTTGAATTCTTCTATTGACAAGGGTTCCTGTTGTTCGGAAAGAAGTTTTTTGATTTGGTTAATTACTTCTTCATCGGTGATTACTATATTGGCTTCCTTAACCTTTTCGTTCAATAATTGTCCGCGAATTAATTGGCTCAAAATTCGCGGTTTGACTTGTTTTTTGTATTGTTCTATAAATGCTGGCGGCAGGTTCGAGGATTGTCTGGCCACGGCGTCGAGCTGAGGCTTCATGGTTTTTTCCAGCTCTGCTTCCGTAATATCGATGCCGTTGACGGTAACAGCGATGGCGTCTGTGGTTATTTCAACAGCAGCGTTCGGTTCGGCCTCATTGGCGTCGGTTTCGGTCTCAATGCTGCTTGGGCTTGGTTCGAGTTTGTTAGGATCGGCCTTATCAGGAGTTTTACGCCCGCAGCTCGAGCCAAGAACGGCAAAAAATATTGATAAGCAGATCAGAAGTCTCAGGCTGAAGAGATAAGATCTCATGATTTTTGTCCTTTCATAATTTCTATACACGAAAAAGCCCTTCATCAAGGGCATTGATCATTATTATTTCATCAAAAAACGAGTGTGTCAAAGGTATTTCCAAATCTCAACGGCTAATGTTGTCTTATAGACCTAATTAGTTGAATAATGCGGGTATAGTGATACAATATCGGCATAAAATTGTAGATCTCGATGCGCCGATAAATTGGCTCCGTTCATTGCGAAAGCATATACTGCCCTCGATTTCGTTGCGAGTATAGGCTTAAAGAGCCAAAATGTTCTCGGAACAGCCGATGGATTCGAAGATAAACCAAATGCAACATGGGATTTTGACTGAAACTATAGAATGGATATACCGGAACGAATTACTATTCAGAGCCACCGGATTACCATCGTACCCCGGTATGCTGAAACGGACAAAGCTGGAGTAGTGCACCACAGCGTTTATCCGGTGTGGTTTGAGATGGGACGCACAGAGCTTTTACGTGCCAATGGGCTGGCGTACAAAGAGCTTGAGAAGGCCGGGGTGTTTTTCGTCGTAGCCCGGTTGGAGATAAAATATCGCTGTCCCGCACAATACGATGAGGAACTGGAGCTGGAAACTACCTGCTCAACAGTTACTGCCAGTAAGGTCGAGCATAAATATAAGCTAACACGTTGTAGCGATGGGGTCATTATAGCTGAGGGTTCGAGCGCACTGGCATGTGTCAACGGCGAAGGTAAGATTCGGCGGATGCCTGAGTTTATGTATGTCGGTTCGGAATTGAGCTGTTGACAATGGGAATTTACTTGATTGAGGAGCTTTATTAGGCTACGTTTTGTTAATTCTTAAAACAAGGTATGAGATACAAGATGCAAGATAAGAAGTGCGAAGAAAGTTGTGGTCTTTTTGGCATTTTCGGTGACGCTGAAGCTGTTCAGAAAACCTATTTTGGCTTGCACAGTCTTCAACACCGCGGCCAGGAGTCGGCAGGGATTGCTTCCATTGATGGTGAATTTATCCAGTGCTATACGGGGATGGGCACGGTTAGGAGGGTTTTCCGCGCCGGCAGAGACATTCTTGAGAAATTGTCCAGCCGGATAGCGATCGGTCATGTTCGGTATTCGACTTCGGGTACGAGCAGGATTGCAAACTGTCAGCCGCTCTTGGCGGAGTACTCCCGCGGGCAGGTGGCAGTAGCACATAACGGTAATCTGATAAACGCATCACTGCTGCGGGACGAATATGAGGCTTACGGCAGTATATTTAAGTCTACGAGCGATACTGAGATAATTACACATTTACTTGCCAAACCAACCCACGTCGGTAAGTCCGATCCTTTGGCGCATGTTTTGAACCATCTTCAGGGGGCATATAGTCTGCTTTTTCTGTTTAACGACCGCATTGAAGCAGCTCGTGATCCTTACGGCATCAGGCCTTTGTGTATCGGAAAAACAGGAAAAGGCAGCTATGCAGTCGCCAGCGAGACGTGCGCTCTTGATGCCATCGGGGCAGAGTTCATTCGCGAGGTCGAGCCCGGCGAAATTGTCAGGCTGGATAAAGACGGTTTGCACAGCAGGTATTTCGTCACGCCCGGTACCATTACACCGGCCCACTGCATATTTGAGCACATCTATTTTGCCAAGCAGAACAGTACAATCTTTGGTGAGAACGTGCACGAGTTTAGAAAAAAGCTCGGGAGGCAACTGGCTAAAGAACATCCTGTCGAGGCTGATGTGGTAATACCGGTGCCCGACTCCGGGACATCGGCTGCAGTAGGATATGCAGAGCAGAGCGGAATACCTTTCGATATGGGCCTGGTCAGAAGTCACTATGTAGGCAGAACATTTATCTCGCCTAACCAAAAATTAAGAGAGTTGGAAGTCAGGCTCAAACTGGCTGTGGTGAACGAGGTTGTAAGCGGAAAACGCGTCGTGGTGGTAGACGACTCAATTGTTCGCGGCACAACGACGAGGGGCAAAATCAGGGCGTTACGCCATGCCGGCGCAAAGCAAATTCATATGCGAGTGAGTTGTCCCCCGATCAGGTTCCCCTGTTTTTACGGCGTTGATTTTCCGACTAAAGAAGAGCTGTTGGCAAATAATCGAAACCTGCAGCAAATCGTGGAATTTCTTGATGTCGACAGCATCGGTTATATGTCACTGGAGGGGCTGCTTCAATGCGCGACTTTTCCGGCGGACCATTATTGCACCGCCTGCTGGAGCGGCAAGTACAGAGTACCGGTAGATGTCGCTGTCAACAAGTTCTCTATGGAACACTACCAGATGCATATGTTTGAAGATTTGTCCGAAAACTATGGATAAATACGTAAGCTATGAACAATCCGGAGTGAGTATCGACGCCAACGACCAGATGGTTCAACAAATCCACTCGGCCGTTGCTGGCACATTTGGCCCGCGGGTAATCGAATCGCGAAACGCCTTTGCGGGGATGTTTCGGCTGGACTACGACGAAAGGCTCTTTAAAAGAAATTTCAAGAATCCCGTTCTTGTGGCCTGTACGGATGGCGTCGGCAGCAAGGTCCAGTTGGCAGGCAAAATAAAGAAGTTTGATACCGTTGGTATAGATTTGGTGGCAATGAGCGTCAATGACATGCTCGTGCAGGGTGCCGAGCCGTTGTTTTTCCTGGACTATCTTGCAGTCCATAAGCTGGAGCCTGAACTGGTTACTGTTCTTGTACAAGGGATTGCGGCGGGTTGTCGCCAGGCCCACTGTGCACTCATCGGTGGAGAAACCGCTGAAATGCCGGATACATATAGCGAAGGCGATTTCGATATGGCTGGATTCGCCGTTGGTGTTGTTGAGCGAAAAAAAATAATTACCGGAGAAACAGTCAGGCGGGGAGACGTGATTCTCGGTCTTGCATCAAACGGATTGCATAGTAACGGCTATACACTTGTTCGTAATATCTGTTTTAAAAAAGCAAATCTAAAAATGACTGATGTGTTGAATGAGCTCGACGGTGCTATGCTGGGCGATGTGCTGCTGGAGCCGACGCGGATTTATGTTCGACCGATTATCAAATTACTCTCGCAATACAAAGTTAAACGAATCGTTCATGGGATGGCACACATTACCGGTGGTGGTTTGGTAGGGAATATTCCTCGAGTGCTGCCGAAAGATTGTAATGCAGTCATAAAAGAATCGAGCTGGCCGAGGCACAAGATTTTCACATTCCTGCAAAAGTTAGGCCCTGTCGAAGAAGAGGAGATGTTCAGGGTCTTTAATATGGGGATAGGATTTGTACTTATTGTGGCGGAGGATTTCGCTAATTCAATAGCGAATAGGCTGACAAGACTTGGCGAAAAGGTTTACAAGATAGGCAGGATAACCTCGGGCACAGGTCAAGTGGTTATAAAATGACCTATTTCTCGCCGGTCGAATCTTGGGGGCTGGCCCTCATGTCGGGGGCAGATAATAAACTTGACCCGGATTTCCCATTCGGATTTGTACAAGCGAGTGCAAATATGATAGAATGTTAATATCGAGGGACTTGGCGGTGTTGCTAAGTATTTGATAAAAAAGTCTCAGCAAAACACAAAAGGAGGCAAAGCATGAGTGGTATCTTTGGAGTGGTCTCAAAGGGAAATTGTGCAGAAACGCTTTTCTATGGTACCGATTATCATTCGCATCTGGGCACTGAATATGGGGGTATAGCGGTGCTTAAGGAGGATTTTACTCGCCAAATACATAACCTCAATCAGAGCCAGTTCAAGTCAAAGTTTTATGAGGACTACAAGAATATACAAGGCAACAAGGGCATCGGTGTTATAAGCGATTATGACGAACAGCCAATTTATCTGAAATCGAGATTCGGACCATTCTGTATAGTGACAAGCGGATTTGTGGAAAACGCCGAAGAGCTGGCGGCACAACTGCTGAGAAAGGGAATATCTTTCAGTGAAGTAAGCGAAAGAGCGGTTAATACACCCGAGCTGATAGCCAAGTTAATCAATCAGGGCAGCGATTTAATTGATGGCATAGAAAAGGTGTTTGAAGCCATTGAAGGTTCCTGCTCACTTTTGTTGCTGAACAAGGATGGTATATATGCGGCGAGGGACAGGCTCGGATATACGCCGCTTATTATCGGCAGGAGAGCGGATGCATGGGCGGTGACTGCCGAGACCAGTGCCTTTCCGAACAATGAATTCAAGGTTGTCAAGCATATTGAACCGGGAGAGGTAGTTCTGCTTACTGAGGATGGGATAGTGCAGAGCAAGCCCGGTGACGGCAGTGTGAACCAGATATGCGCGTTTCTCTGGATATATACCGGCTTTCCCGCATCGAACTACGAAGGGATAAATGTTGAGGTAGTCAGGGAAAAGTGTGGACGATTTTTGGCAAAGCGTGACAATGACATCGATGTCGATGTGGTCTCAGGTGTCCCGGACTCCGGATGCGCACATGGATTGGGATATGCCATGGAATCCGGCAAGCCGTTCAGACGTCCCCTGGTAAAATATACGCCGGGATACGGCAGAAGCTATACTCCGCCTTCGCAGCAGAAGCGGGACCTGATTGCTAAGATGAAGCTTATCCCCATTAAGGAGGTGATCGAAGGCAATAGCATAGTCGTGTGTGAGGATTCGATAGTCAGAGGAACCCAGCTCAAGAACTTCACTGTAAAGAAGCTGTGGGATTGTGGAGCCAAAAAGATACATATAAGACCTGCCTGCCCGCCTCTGATGTTTCCGTGCAGGTTCAATTTCTCTACCCGTTCGACCAATGAGCTGGCGGCCCGAAGAGCTATTCGCAGCCTTGAGGGTCGGGACATTGAGGATGTCTCGGCGTACATAGACCCCGATTCGAAAAAGTACAAAAAAATGGTTGAATGGATTGCCAAAGACCTTGATGTCACAACGTTGAGATATCAGACTGTTGACGATATGGTTGAGGCCATCGGACTGCCTAAAGAAAAACTCTGTCTTTATTGTTGGAACGGCGAATGTCCGAAATTCGCACCCGCGAAGTCTGGTATAGATATAGTCGATGTAAAGAAACCACCGGTAAAAAGGCCGACCGAAACAAAGGTCAAACTTTAAGGCGGATTATACGGCGCCCTGGTTTTGTGTGAACGATTTATGACTAAGAGACAGGACCGAACAACCTGTGCGGTCGGCAGCAGTATCAATTATAGCGCTGCATCGTTTGCCGGAGCGGCTGTAATATACATCTGCTTCGCTGCATATCTTTACAAGCCGTATTTTCAAAACTTCGACAGGTGGCAATACCTTTTGGTTATGAATGCCTGTTTCGGCTCTTTGGGTTGTTATGTTCTCAGTCGCAGGTGGGTGGCCGGATTTGCCGGGTCTTTTTTCGCAGGTGCTGTTTATGGCTTCGGGCCGTTTTTACTCTGGCTGGTTAAATTTCACCCTACGGCAGGTCTTTTGGTAGCAGCTATTCCGTGGTTGTTTTGCCCTGCTGCGTTTGGTCCAAAAAAAACATGGCGGTTTCTGGCCGTGCTGCTTTCAACTCTGCCTTTTTTCATGGTTATATTGTTCTTCCGCGTATCCGCCCGCTATGGCTTATATCCGGTTCCGATACAGCTCAAGTTGCACTTGTCAGCTTTGGCCGGCCTGTTGGCTCCGCTCGTTGTGGCCGAGCGAGAAGTAACTCTTGTCGGCTTTTATCATGTTCCGATAGCGGCACTGGTTATGGGCTTTTCTATGCTCCTGGCAGCCCGGCGGTTCGGCATAATAATAATTTTCACCGTTGGCATTATGTTGGCATCGTGCAGGTCTTTTCTTGATGTCAGCCCGATTATATGGCTTGCTATTCCCATTTTGTGCTGTTCGATACTTATCGGCGCAGGAATACAGGGACTTATCTGTGCCGGCTTTGCCGACAGGAAATGGATCCTTGTGGATGTAATGATCATGGGCATGCTTACTATCGTGACATTACTGCTTGCGATAAGATACTCTCAGACATTTCTAATGTTAAGATCGGGATATGCCGGCCTTTTTGTTCGAACCGCTGAAATGTACCTGCTCGGTGCGATTGTGTTGGCGATTCTTTTCTTTCTGGCTTGTGCGAAATTGCGATGGCGCCGGCTGTGGGGGGGCTTACTTTATATAGCTATAGGGCTGGACATATTTCTTGGCGCAAGATTTATTATCGATAAGATTTTATAACCTGTTTGTTAAAGCTGATTTTCCGGCTCCTGACTAAAAAAGAGTTGTTTGAACGATGAGCTAATCCATACTGGGTCCGTATTTTTTAACAATGGTCTTACTTGTATTTAAGTCTATGACTCGGTAAACTGTCGTAAACTTTTCTAACGAAGCCTCCACTTCGTAGGTGTGACCGGCCTCCGCCTCAAATGCGACCCGTAAGTTAGCCTTGGTGATAAGGTCCCTGTGCATAATATATAGCAGGTGTTTTCCGGGTAACACTTCAACGTCCTGGGCATACTTTTTGTTGTACCAGGAAGCCTTGAAGGGACTGTACTCCAGGTAGACATTGTCTATTTGTGTAAACCAGATTTTTTCGTTTTCGGTTATGATTCTCGAAGCAGAGAAAGATGGCCTTCGCGGACCTTCATATACCCGAAAAGACGGGGCACTACATCCTATGCATATGATAATGGGCAAAGTGATAATGAGTATCTTTGCCAGCCAACAGCAGATACGTTTTGGTTTTCGAGTCATATTATGGTCGTGTGCAAAATCCATGGCGACCTCCTAATCTATTTACGCTGTTATATTCCGGGACGAATCGCCCCATAATATAATAGAATTATCGTATCTCAGGGTGTGGGTCTTTAGCCGAAGTGGCAAAATTTCCAACTTTTATACTCCAGAAAATGTTGTTTTACAGTTTATACGCATTTTTAAGCTCGATTCTCGATTATGCTGTTTCCGTAAGTTTTCGATAAGCATCTTGTCCATCGGTTTTAGCACCTCTGTATAGGCTGCTGTTATGAGAACTTTTCGCGTTCGATTTGACTTATAAAGAATCGGCCGTCGTTTCGCATGAAATCAAGAATGGCATCAAGCTGCTGGTCTATGAAACGGGCTTCGTTGCTTACTATTGCCATAGCGATAACCGCACTTGTCTTGGTGTCCTGATGGTCGACTTCGGAAATTGAGATATTGAATCTGCTTTTAAGCCGGCCGATGAGACTCTTGACGATGCTCCTTTTACCCTTGAGCGATGTTACTCCCGGCATTGATATTTGGGCTGTCATTACTCCGACAATCATACTTTGCCCCGGAGGTTTTTAATCTTTTTCTTCCGATTTTTGTTTGTCGTCGTACACATTCACGATGCGTTGCGTTTCTTCATCTGATTTTTTGAGTCTTTCTTGATAATTTAAATTTTTGTTTTCTTTTCCTATCCTCTCGAGTATTTCGTAGCGTATTGAATGTGCTGAATTTCTGTCATTGAGGATTACAGAAGGCTCTTCATTGAAAAACTTGTTTATTTGACACCATGCGAATACACGTATATGGTCAATTGGGCGTCCATCCCGGTCGGATGCTTTCAGGCAATTGTAAAAATGTTTCCGGCATTTCTTTAGCTGATCTTGTGGGATCAAGTTGTTGAAGTCGGAGATAAAACGTCGCTTGAAATCCAACTCTTCGTTTGGATCCATGATTATTTCAAAAAAGCGATCAACGTACTTATCAGGCATACGTTTGACCAGCCCTGCGAATGCATTATAACGAATAGGTGAATTCGGGTCCTGCGCATACACAAGCAGGGTCTTTTCAACGGCAGGGTCTTTTATTTGGCTTACCGCACCCACTGCGGTACGCCGCATACTGACTGGGTAATTCCGGTCGTTGATTATATCAATGATAAATTCAGTTACCCCGGCCGCTTTGATGCCGGAGAGAGAGGATACCGCAAATTCTCGAATCACGATTTTTTTGTTTGGGTCCTTTATAATCGACTTTAATTCAGGTACTTTATTGGGATCTTTGACTGCCCTTAGAGCCTCGCTAATGCAAAGTAAGAGATCTCTGTCGGCATCAGGAATCATTTCGAAGTCGACATCAGGAATCATTTCGAATAGTTCCCTGGTCGCACCCAACTTTCCCAGAGCTTGCCCAACCGGCATTATTATCTGCAACGATTGTGGATTCGTTGATTTGAACAACTCGGTAAGAAAAGACACAAAACGGCTGTCCCCTGATTCCCCGAGCGCATCAATTGCCGTGCGAAAGGTATCGAGTTCATATTGGAGCTGCCGACTTTCCTTGTTGTTTGGATTCATCAAGTCCTGCAGTCTTTTTTCCCAGTCGACATAATCCTTGTTTTTCACGTAATCAAATAATGCCTCTACAGCCTTCGGGCTTTTAATGGCGTTCAGGCCCACGACACCGAGACGCTGGACGTAGATATTGTCATCTTTCAAAAATAGGGTATAATAGGGTACAAGCTCCTCGGAAACAAACTCACCCTTCCCTGTTTCGATGGATTTAATTAGAGGAGAAATCAATGCAGCCGACATATATCCCGTTTCTTTTTTCGCTTCCCTGACGGTTTGGAGCAGCTTTTGGCGTGCGGTTGATGAGCTGTTCTGTGCGATGCCGCTTGTAACTAAGCCGAGAACGATACTTATTCTCAGAGCGCGTTTCAGGAGCTTTATATTGTCATTCATTTGCGTGCTCCACGTAAATAAACTCGGTGGCTATTTCACGCTTTCGTATGTTGAGCGCGGATTTTTTCCAGCAGTTTTTTGGTAGCCGTGATACCATCGTTTTCGTTTAGCCTGCTGCCTTCATATTCGACGCCGACATAGCCTTTGTAACCGGCATCGAGGACAACCTTCATCATTTTGTAATAATCGATTTTTGTTTCATCGCCATTTTCGTCGAAGTCGTAGCTCTTGGCACTGACCGCCTTGGCGAAGGGCATTAATGCCGCGACTGCTTCGTAGCGATCGATTTCCGGTGGGAAGTTGCCGAAGTCGGGCAGCGTCCCGCAGTTGGGCAGGCCTACCTCTTTCATAACGCCAACCAGCCACTTGGGATTGGACGACAGGCCGCCGTGGTTTTCGACAATAACATTGATTTTATAGTCGGCGGCATATTCGCTCAGACGCCGCAGCCCATCGGCGACCAGCTTGTGCTGTTCTTCTTCGGGACCGGCCGAATAGGCATTGACGCGAATGGAATGGCAGCCGAGGTACTTGGCGGCCTGGACCCACTTATGATGGTTCTCAATAGTCTTGGTACGCCGCTTCGCATCAGCATCGCCGAGATTGCCTTCTCCGTCGCACATAATGAGCAAAGATTTTACGCCGTTATCCTCAGCGCGTTTTTTCAACTCCGCCAGGTATTCGTCGTCCTCGGCTTTGTCCTTGAAGAATTGATTGACGTATTCGATGGCATAAATGCCCATTTTTGAGGCATTTTCCGCGAAGTCAAGATTATCCATTTTCGGCTCAACTCTACCGAAGAGGCTTTTGTTCCAGGACCACTGGGCCAGGGAAATCTTAAACGGCTCTTTATTTCCTTTGAGCGTAGCTTT
>CAZQXE010000070.1:0-12898 GCA_964597115.1 uncultured Pirellulales bacterium
TTCGCTCGCTGGTTAGTCAGTCCGGCATTACCAACGGCGATGTAATAGTGTACTGCCCCCATACAACAGC
Organism: uncultured Pirellulales bacterium; assembly: GCA_964597115.1. GTDB lineage: Bacteria > Planctomycetota > Phycisphaerae > Sedimentisphaerales > Anaerobacaceae > CAZQXE01. The sequence continues at coordinate 71 of CAZQXE010000070.1, forward strand.
AGCGATTACAATAAACGAAAACGCAGATCCATCTGTGCTGCACGATATCCTCTTGACATTAGAGGAATTGCTACCCCAGCACCGTTCGGGCTATCGGCATTTCGAAGGCAATTCCGACTCACATTGCAAAAGTTCGCTGACCGGCTGCAGCGAGCAAATCCTGATAGAGGACAAATCTCTGGTGCTCGGTACATGGCAGGGCATTTTTTTCTGCGAATTCGACGGGCCCCGCAGCAGGAAAGTATACATCCAGATCCGCGGCGAATAGAAAATTCCAACAACATTCCAAACCGTATTGCAGCAGACAAGCGTGAGAAAAAGTATGCGCAAAAAAGAGGCGAGGTGGTGGGACCGGCTGGGGGGGAGACCGGTGGACCACACTGCCTCGCCGAGGTCTATAAACTGCTTAAAAGCAGCATAGATTCACTGTATTAAGGCAAAAAACTTAAGTACTACATTACTTAGAATCGCTCGGGAAAACTAACTTATCCGAGAGACTCTGTCAAACAAAAAACAAAAGAACCACGAAAAATTACAAAAGGGGTTCACTATCCACCCCACGCTTTCTCAGTATTACATTAGTATACACATTTTGGCAAAAAAATGCAAGCCTAAAATCGCCTTTTTTGAAATTTTTCTGAACACCCTATTTTCCGCAGAAAACTCACAAATCCAAGTTTTCAGCATATTTACCATTTTCTGCGCAAAGCGCAACGCACAAGTTTCGAAAAACTTTCGGAGCCACGAGCATATAACTTATAAATCGGAAAAAACCCTTAAAATCTTTACTTTGATCGTTTTTAAACTGGTAAAAATTCTCATTGACTGATATTTTCAATACACCCCGTCGTTTGGGGTTTTTTGATATTAGTTTCCGACAGTTATATTATGGCAAAGATTTCTGAGAGAATAAAACGTGTCAAAGACACTATTAATTCTGCCTGTATCCGTGTCGACAGAGATCCCAACGAGATAAAGCTTGTCATAGTAACCAAGTCCGCTACTATCGAGGCGGTAAAAAAGGTCATCCAACTGGGCATGACAGAATTAGGAGAAAATCGTGTCCAGCAACTGAAAAAAGTTTCGGCTCAGGTAACAGACTTTTTAAACGCCTCTAATAATTCTTCCCTTCCGAAGAAAGTAAGTTGGCACATGATTGGCCACCTGCAACGCAACAAGGTACGCCAGGTACTGCCGATAGCTTATCTGATACATACGCTAGACACGCTTCGGCTGGCCGAAGAGATAAACACTTCGGCAGCGAAACTGAACCTATGCCCGGAAGTGCTTCTGCAGGTTAACACTTCCAATGAGCCGCAGAAATATGGTGTTCCGGTAGGCGCAGCAACTCACCTGGCTGAGCAGATAGAAACGTTGCCGAACCTGAAACTGACCGGCCTGATGACGATGGCGCCACTGACCCATAATAAGGACGTTGTCCGGTCTTGTTTTGTCAGAGCAAGGGAATTATTCACCGAGATACGCGGGGAAAAAATCGTTGGTCCGCATTTTACCGAGCTGAGCATGGGCATGAGCTCGGATTATGAAGTAGCAGTCGAAGAGGGAGCAACCATACTTCGCATCGGATCAGCTATCTTCGCCGGTTGACGTAAAACCACCCAAACTGTTCATCGTTAGCCTTTCTCAAAGACCATATCGTTATCATACTCTTTAACAATTACGATAAAACAGCATAATTTTTCCAGTCTCATAAACATATAAAAAGATAAGAAAATTGCAAAGTACCTACCTTAACAAGCCGAAATTAACTTACGCTAGTATTCGGAGCCTATATTTCATCGTGGCCCTATAATATAATCGAAGAAAGCAAAAGAAATGGAAAGAGCAGAAACACCGAGTACCACTGAATTGCTCACGAGTTTCACAGATGTTCTATATCTGACAAGTCAGGGCCATATACCTCCCGAAATAAAGCGGCTTTTAAAGCTGAGGAAGCTTTCTTATTTACTGCTGTCAATAGATAAATATCCCGAGATACGCGAAAAACTCGACCTGATCGGAACCGTTATTATCGACACTAAGGACCTGAGCACACGACAGCAGCTAAAGTTGGCCCGAATAATCGAATCGCTCGAGATGGAACACATCAGCGTGGTTCTGCTCACTAGCCGGGTTGACTTGCCGATCAAGAGCTTTTCTTTAGCACCGTTTAAGACCAGTTTCTCCATGGTTGATACGATGGAATCTGTTTCCACAGATGAATTGTGGGTAAGAATCAGCGTTAATCTTGCATACCGGAAAAAAAGCTCCGGAATTGCGGTAAGACCTGCGGCTCCTGAAAAACATACACAGGCAACGTACAAGAACAAACTGGCCGAGCAGCTTTGTATGGCCGGAGCGTTAGTGGAGAGCCTGACAGGAGAGCTTCGCCTGGCCGGTCGTGTTCAGCAGGATTTTCTGCCCTCTCAATTACCTAATACAGATCAGCTTCAGTGGTCCACGATTTTTCTGCCGGCCGAATGGGTCTCCGGCGATATTTACAACATCGTTCGTATCGATGAACAGCACATAGGTTTCTACGTAGCTGACGTAGTCGGTCACGGGATGCCCGCTGCACTTCTGACGATTTTCCTAAAACAGGCTCTGGTTATGCGAGAGACAATTGAAAACAATTACCGTATATTCTCACCCGCCGAAGTTATGAAGAATCTCAATCTACGGCTGGCCGAGCAAAAACTCTCCGGTTATCAGTTCGCCACATGTTGTTACTGTCTGTTGAATACAAAAACGCTGCAGCTAACGTATGCACGCGCAGGCCACCCGTATCCAATTCTTATTAGAAAGCAACAGAAACTGAAGCAGTTGGAAATACGCGGCTCTCTGCTGGGGATTTTCGAGCAGGCCGAATACCTTCAGGAGACAATACAGCTTCAGCCGGGCGATAAGCTACTGCTGTATTCAGACGGAGCCGAGTCGTTCATAGGTAGATTCGACGACCAAACAGGCTTTGGTTTCAACGAAGAATTCTGCAAAATGACAAATCAGCCGATCACTGAGATGACAGACGAATTTACCACACTTATGCAGAATAGTGATATCAAGTCTTCCGAAGTTGACGACATTACAATGGTCGGCCTCGAAATACTCGAGTTGACACAAGATTCAGTTTCTACACGCCGCTCTATCACCTCTATGGATGATGTCCCTGAGGTTTAATTTTCAGTCGTAAGATTTGAAAAGTCATCATCCACTTTAAGTAAATCGGCGTCCTTAATAGCACAGGGCTTGCGAAAAAAACGAAAGACCTTTTAGTGAACGAGAACTCAGTGCTCTTCGTCACCACGTTCCAGAACCTCAAGTATCTTGTTGAATGCGTCGCGCATCTCGGAGTAGTCACGAAGGTCAACCGTGAACCGGCCATCGTCGTTAGAACAAGAGACAACGTGACCACCGGAGAACAGTATATTCGCAAATTTCTCCCGATGGTGTGTGCGCGGCTTGACATTGAACTCTGCCAGGGTAGAAGGACACAGGAACTGGGTATCAATAGCCAAAGCACGAATTGACCGTCCATTACGATTTCGGCCCAGGTCGGTAAGCGCAACGCGACGCGGAGGCAGGTCGGCAGGACTGTCAAACAGACTTGTCACAGATCCGTGACGGTAGTAGTAGCTGCTCTGGGCCTGCCGGATACCGACATTGGCCAGCTCATCATCAACGGACAAATACTGGTCGGGATCGGGACAGAATAAAACTTCGGGTTGCTGGAAAAGATAATCCTGCAGCATTAGTCCCAGGCCGACCGGTTTACCGTTCCTTAGAGAAACCAGGCTGGTCGGTGCCCCCGTAGAGGGGTAGAAATCTGCAGGCGACAAAAAAGGTGGAGCTATGGGTCCGACAGGAATACTGTCGTCGAAATCCATGGAATATAAATAGATAGCCTTGCCGATTTGGCTCAGATTGGATACACAGGCAACTTTCCGAGCCGACGCCCGTGCCGACGCCAGTATCGGGACCAGTAATCCCATGAGAGCCGCCACAATCACGATGACTACCAGCAGCTCAATCAGCGTAAAAGCACCATGACGGCGATTACCACAGGTCAAAAAACTGCTCCTCGTGTATTGTACCATGTTTCCAGACATCGTCATACCACCACTGCACAGAAGGTCCTAACATCTGTGGGCTTCTGCCCACTTATTACGCAGAAAGTTAAGGGGATATTACTCCCCGGTATTTTCCAGCCAATACTCCATCAATATCTTCAAATCATCTATAGTCACACACTCATCGCCCGTCAGGTCCGTCGTTGTCTCCGTACACGACAGCCACTCCCGGGCCATCACTGCGAAGTCTTCCAGATTCACGAAAGAGTCCCCCGTGAAATCCGCCCCCGGCAGCGACTTCGTCAGTCGAACGTTGTCCAGGTCCCAGTATCCACCGGCCTTTCCAGTATCCGGATCGAGATCCGCGAGGGTGAGGGTGGAAACAAATTGCACGCCGATATTCTCACCGGCCCACGGATCGGTATCCTCCACTTGCGGAATATCCAACCGGACGTCATTGAAGTGCTTGACATACCCGAGGTCTGAGTCGTACGTGAAAATCGTCGCCCCAACCGTGACCTTATTGTTCTCAGCGTCGCGGTAATACAAACGGATTTCAATGGGGACATCATCTTTCATATTGCCGCCGCCGCCGATGACACCTACCGTGAGGTGATAGGATTTTCCAACCTCGAAAGTGGCCGCAAGGTCCTGGAACAACTCGACCTCCGGCACCGCGAAAAACCATATTGCCTGATTCCCATCACAGTTGTCGATGTGCTCGGGGTCTGTAGGAGCAAGATTCAGGAACACGCCCGTTAGCTGTATCCAAAAGTTCCCGGCGCTTTCGTCATACCAAAATGGCGCCGGTGGCATCTGCCAGGAGTCAATTTGAACATCCACGAAATCGGTTTCCGGCAACTCAAATGACGCGTTTTCTATCAGAACTGATGCCGACATGACCGGGGCAGCAGCCCATAAACCCATTAAAACCAGTACACTTAGATTAATAACGTAACGCACTACTCCATTCCTTCTCTCAAAAACGAGCCAGCCCGGACACTCGGGATGACCCTGTATCTGTTCAGTAGCTTAACCGACTCACACAGCCGATAATATCTTAAGATCATATTCTACCATATTCCCATATTCCGGCGGCAAAATGGTCTTAGTAGTGAAAATCCATCCTGAGAAATTATTTACACAAGTACCTATAATACAGCACATAATGATATACAAACAGAGTTTTTAATCAAGAAAAAACGGCATATATTAACAGATCCAGTGCTTCTTCTACGAAGATAACGAACAAGAGTGCGTACAAAACGTATTACCTGTTAGAACTCATCTACCTCCTTCCAAAATAACGGGGAGCAGTCTGGGCTGCTCCCCTCCTTTGTTTAAAACCACTTTTATGCCGCTAAATTTTTAAAAACCGAGCGCCACACTATCTTCCGCCTGAATCTGACAGCGCTCATCGGGTATTGATTCTTCTTCGATATACGAGATATGTCTAAGAAAGATTACTTGCAGGGCAAACCAATCGTCACGGTTGTTCCGAGATCAGGCTCGCTTGCGATGTTCAAAGTACCTTTATTTAATTGAATAAACCGAGCGGCGTAGGCAAGACCCATTCCGCGTTTTCGCCCAGCCGCTTTTGCCGAGAAGAAAGGCAGGGTCGCTTTTTTCAGTGTCTCAGCGTCCATTCCACAGCCCATATCCCTGACTACTAACTTCACTATCTCGCTTGACTGCTTGGCTTCAGCAACAATTTCTATAAGACCCGTTTCATCTCCATAAGATTCAACGGCATTGGAAATAATATTTGCTACTGCCGATGCAATCTGAGCTGAGTCCACAAAAACGTTCTCAATATCCTCCGCAACTTCGATTTGAACATCGAAATCATTCCTGTTTATCTTTCGGATAGCCAACTGCACGGCTTCATCAATGAGTTGCTTAACATTCGCGCGGGATGGTCTGGGCTGCCGCGGCTCGGCAAAGCTCATCAGATCCTCAATCAGTTCGGATGCCTCACGGGAGTTCTCATAAATCTGCTCCAGGATTTCCCTTTTCTCCTTGTCGCTCTCTGCGTCGGCAAGCAACTGTGCCCGGCCGGATATCACAGTAAGAGGATTATTTAATTCGTGCGCTGCTCCTGCCGCCATCTCAGCCAGCGCATCAATCGAATTCTGTTCGGACTCTTTTGCCGGTTCGCTCGGCAGACTCGAAACCGCGGGTGAAATAAGCCGGGCAAAATGCTCCGCAAAATCCTGCTGTTTCTGCTGCGCCAAAGCCGCATTTAATACCGCTGCCGCAATCGAGGCTGAATTGCTGAACTTCTCCTCAAACAACTCGGCGTCTGACGGATAATGAAGCTCGAAAGCAATCGCTCCGACCGCCCTGCCGGCCGAAAGCAACGGCAGCAGCTTGGTTCGATGCTCGTCAAATTCTACATCCAGTTGCTCGAGCAGCCAGTCAATATGATCGTAGGCATTCAAAATCGCAAATTTCTCCGCTATCGCTTTTGGTATTGCAGATGCATCGGCGGTGGTTCTCAATGATACCATCCTGCTTTGTCCAAGTTTTCCCACGACCACAGCTTCAAGCGTTTGCGAGCCGGCCAATGGGGCTAAATACAGAAATACCATGCCTGTTTGATAGAACTTCTGCCAGCGGGCGGCAAAATTTTCTGCTACATCGAGAACTCCCGCAGAAGACCTTACTTCAAGCAGAAAATCCGTCATAAAATCAAGATGGCTCGAATCGCTTTGCAATCGGCGATTTTCAAGGGACAACTCCGAATGCTGCCGAGCTAATCGGGCGGCGGCAGCATGAGCAGCCTTACAGTAGTTTTCGACGGCATTTGGTAAATCCAGGCCCAAAAGTTTTGATTTTTGTTCGACTGCTTCGGGTAGGTGCCTGCGAATTTCCTGCAGTCGATCAGGATCGATTGCAAGCCACTGAGCTAAAAGCTGTGCCGGTCTCGGCACATCGAAGCTGCCGGAGACGCCAATGCCGGATTCACGCGCTATCGAATCTGCCAACTGCATAACCGCAGCTATCCTTGTCTCAGGCATATCCTGAGAAATCATCAGAGTCTCGCTGTGATGAAGCCAGATGGCAAGAACTACCGGATTCGGCAACTGCCACTTTTGGGCCAGGCGCTTGCCTATGATTGTATGATCGGCGCCGAGATGTTTTTGTTCAATGACACAGGAGCATTCCCTCGACGATTTTGCCTCTTCAACTATTTTAGCGAAACTTTTCGGCATAGCTTCATCAAGAGCCAGCTTTCCGATATCGTGCAGCAGCCCGGCACAGTAGGCAAGCTCCAAATCAACCTGAGGCGATGCCATTTCAGCAATCTCCCTTGCACAACAGGCAACTGCAAGGCTGTGAAGTAAAAGCCCTTCCTTATAAGAGATTCCAGCTTCGTCGAGTTCAAATACGGATGATACTTTAATTGAAAGAATAGCATCCCGCACGCTGTCCCGGGGAAGTTTATCAAGGCTCTGGCGAAGTGAAAATCTTCCGGGCGGGAAACTCACACCGAACTTTCCGATAAGCGAAAGGATTTTAGCGGTAAGGGCTGGGTCCGACTCAATGATATCGGTCAGCGATGAAGGCTGGAGCTGAACCTGGATGAGTCTGGGTAGATAAAGCGCCGCGATACAGGGCAGGGTCGAAAGCGAATCGAGTCGACCAACAGCAAATTCCACCTGCCGGGCAATCCCGACGTCGTCAATCGGGACTGAATTAGATAGTTTGTCCGGCATAAAATCATCCCCGTCCTCAATTAACCATCAAGCTCTCTAAAAACGCCATCGTTGTTATTTCATTTGCAGGGCTGCTGTGATTTTGCTGGTAAGCTCAGCGAGGTCAAACGGCTTTCTTATGAAATCGTCAGCACCGGATTTGAGCAACTGGGTGATTTCATCCTGTTTTACGACACCACTTACGATAATGATTCTGATGTTCTCGAAGTTGGGATTCTTTCTTATCGTTTGGCAAACGACGTTGCCGTTGACATCGGGCAGCATATAATCGAGCAGTATCAATTCGGGTTTAAACCTCTCGGTTGCTATTCCTGCCTCATAACCGCTTGATGCGGTTTTTGTCTCGAATCTGCCATCCCTATCAAGTACATCAACCAGAAGCTCGACAATTTCGGCATCGTCATCGACGATAAGAACCTTCCTTTTGCCAGACTCGACGGAATCGAGAGGGATGTTGTTTTCCTTCATAAACTTGATAAGACTCTGGCGCGGAATCCTCCGAAATCTTGAACCCGGAACGCGAAATCCCTCCAGCCGACCGGCATCGAAGCAACGGATGATTGTTTGCTGGCTTACTCGGCAGACCTCCGCAGCCTCGCCGGTGGTGAATAAATCCTTCATTTTATCCATTCCTTTTCTTTAACCAAATCCTTTTGATAGAAGTCTCCACCAGGTTACCTTCTTGTCCTAATTTAACTATCGGTCTTTAAGGTTGTCAAGGATAAAAAAATTATAAAATCATAATTTTCTTTATTGATAAGAAAAATATTATCAGCCTTTAGTTACACTGTTAACTTTGCTCAATTTGATATCTTCTGCAGTCTGAACCTCTGTCATATCTGGATAAAGACCAGTCACACAAATACATTTGCTAAACCATTATGTTGCTTGGATTTGTTAAGTACTTTCTGATAATAATGTTGCAATCTTGTCTTTTGTTTGCGAACATTTCATCTCGTATATAGTATTATTACTATATAGTAATTTATTGTAATTCATTAACAGGCTTCTAAAATGGACGAAAAGGTAGCAGAACACGTTGCTGAGGTATTGAAAGCGGTGGCAAATCCTGCGCGTCTTCAGATTGTTGAACTGCTCGAAGAAGATGAAAAGTGTGTGGGTGATATCGTAAAAGCTATCGGCGGGAAACAATCAATAACAAGCCAACAGCTTAATATGATGAAAGATAAAGGCGTTCTAAGCTGCCGCCGTGATGGAGCTAGAGTATATTACCGGATAGAGAATAAAAGCGTCATAAAACTCCTGCACTGTATTTATGACCATTGAGAGAGCAGGAAAGGTTGAAAAATGGAGATATTTAAAAATACAGTACATAAAAATTTGGACGCAACAGCTAAAACTTCTATGAGTGGAATAAACGAAACCAAAGTCGGCCCGCCATCTCAGTATGGTGGCGATCCAAATTCATTAAATCCTGAGGAAATGCTGGTAGCGTCTGTGAACAGTTGTATCATGTTGGTCTTTTTTCATTTTGCTAAGAAATACGAGGTTGAGGTGGCCTCTTATCATTCGGAGGCAGAAGGCAAAGTTGAAAAAACCAAAAACGGTCTGCGCTTTACGAACGTTGAAGTCAGAGCGAAAGTGAATGTGGTCGGCACCGTCCCTGCTCAAAAGATAGAAGAAATTGCTCAGCTCGCGGACAAGTATTGCCTTGTTACCGGATCCCTGGCGTGCCCCGTTCAATATAGTGTAGAAATAGTTGAGTAATGAGATTGGTACATAATCCAGAGGCTGGAGTTGAAAATGGACTTTAAGCAAAAGATTACGGAATACTCTTTAAAGCATTATAAGCTGGTTACGATTGTAATGGTTGCCTTTACATTAATTTTGGGCGCGCTGATACCTCTTATAAAAGTCGATACGGACCCGGAGAACATGCTCTCAGAAGATGAACCGGTACGGATCTTCCACAATCAGACCAAAAAAAACTTCACGCTGAGCGACATTGTAGTAGTGGGTATCGTTAACAATAAAGACCCGAACGGCGTATTCAACCCATCTTCTTTAACCAGGATATATGAGCTTACCGAATTTTCTAAAACGCTTCGATGGCCGGACGAAGAAAATTCCGACGAGCAAATCGGCGTCATTGAAGTCGACTTACTCGCGCCTTCTACGATCGATCATATAGGCCAGGGTGGTCCGGGAGTGGTGACATTCGAATGGCTGATGAAAAAACCGCCGACAACACAGGCCGAGGCGCTCGAAATAAGAGATAAAGCAATGTCCAATCCTTTGCTCAAAGGTACGGTGATCTCCGAAAACGGAAAAACAATATGCCTGTACCTGCCGCTGACCAGCAAAGATTTAAGTCATAGAGTGTATACGGAGCTTAATAAGGAAATCGTAAAATATGAAGGCGACGAGGAATACCATATCACGGGGCTACCGGTAGCTGAAGATACTTTCGGCGTTGAAATGTTTATTCAGATGGCCATATCGGCGCCGTTGGCAATGGTAGTGATATTTCTTCTGATGCTGCTGTTCTTCCGCAAGCTGGTGCTGGTTATCTCACCGATGATTGTTGCGATGGTATCGGTGATTTCAACAATGGGGCTGCTGATCGGATTGGGATATCCCGTTCACATTATGAGCTCGATGATACCGATTTTTCTTATGCCGATAGCAGTGGTGGACTCGGTGCACATTCTTTCGGAATTCTTCGACCTTTATACGAAAGAAAAGGGCAGAAAAAAAACTACCCTGGAAGTGATGGACAATCTGTTTATGCCGATGCTTTATACTTCGCTGACCTCGGCGGCCGGATTTGCATCTCTGGCACTGACGCCGATTCCGCCGGTACAGGTGTTTGGCATTTTCGTCGCCATTGGCATTATGACTGCGTGGTTGTGCACGATTACTTTTGTGCCGGCATACATAATGATGATAAAAGAAAGCTCGTTGGAGAATTTCGGCTCGGCCAAAGTGCAAGGCAAAAAAGAAACTCTTCTCAGCAAACTCCTTATTAAGACTGGGCGGTTCACATATGCAAAAGCAAAACCAATTCTTATAGTGATTCTAGTAGCCACAGCAGTGGCGATATACGGCATCACGCGGATTGAAATAAACGACAATCCGGTAAAGTGGTTCTCGAAAAGCCATCCTATCCGCCGGGCCGACATCGAACTCAACAAACATTTCAGCGGGACCTACATGGCTTATCTGGTACTTGAGCCTGTCGATGATGGCTCCGTTCAGACGCAATATATAAGCGACCTTAGAAAACGTTTTTCAGAAAAATCTTTCAAATTGAAAGACGAGTTTCCGGGCGTTACTAATATTATTCCGGAAGTGGAAAAAATCCTCTTGGAGCAGGCATCGGAAGCTAAAACAAAAGAAGAGTTGCTCGATAAATTAATTGCTGTTGGCAATGACAAACTCGATACCGCTGCCGAAAAGGACGTCGATATTTGGTATGAACTGACCGGCTTTTTCGAAATTGAGAAAGGGAATCTCAAATTATTCAAACAGCCCGACGTGCTGCGATACATTTCCACGTTGCAGAAGCATCTTGAGAACGAGGGCCTTGTCGGAAAAAGCAGCTCTGTAGCGGACGTTGTCAAAAAGGTTCATCAGGAACTAATCGACGGCAGGGAAGAAAATTACAAAATCCCTGATTCGGCCGCTGCCGTGGCTCAGTGTCTGCTGCAGTTCCAGAGCAGTCACAACCCGGACGATTTGTGGCACATGGTGACTACCGACTACATGCGGACAAATATCTGGACGCAGTTGCCCAGTGGTGATAATAAAGATATGGAAAAAGTCGTCAAAGCGGTTGATGAGTTTTTCGAGAGCACGCCTTTTCCTGTGCCGCTCAAGCATAGCTGGGCGGGACTTACGTACATAAATACCGTCTGGCAGAACAAGATGGTCTGGGGTATGCTCCAATCGTTCCTGGGCAGTTTCATCATAGTCTTTATTATGATGTCGATATTATTCAGGTCACCTCTGTGGGGTATCGTTTGCATGGTGCCTTTGCTGATTACCGTCACCGTCATTTACGGCATTATTGGCCTTGTCGGCAAAGATTACGATATGCCGGTTGCGGTGCTCAGCGCATTGTCACTCGGTATGGCGGTGGATTTTGCGATACACTTCCTCGAACGCGCACGAACGAGCTATGCCGAAACTGGTTCGTGGCAAAAGAGTACCGACGAGATGTTCGGCGAGCCCGCCAGGGCGATAACCAGAAATGTCCTTGTAATTGCGATCGGATTTCTGCCGCTGCTGGCAGCTCCTTTGATACCTTACAAGACGGTGGGAATCTTCCTGTGCGCCATAATGGCTTTGTCCGGGGCCGTAACGCTGTTTGCTCTGCCTGCTATATTAAAACTCGCAGAAAAAGCGCTGTTCAAACGGATTCGCGAACCAAAATCAGCAATATGTAATTGCGCTTTTTGTTCGATTATCTCGGTAGCAACAGTAGCTTTGGTGGCGATGAATCTGCACCAATACTGGGAGCTTGGCTGGGGCGGACTGGCTGTTTTCAGCATCATCGCAATATCTGTAATGGCACTTATTTGTGGAATCATGTCGCGGCGACAGGCATGCAAAATGGCCACTGCGAAAGAAACATGAACAGAACTGAATGTTAAGAAGGTAGATTATGACTGTTGAAAGATATTTGAGAGGTATTGCCGGCTCTTTTGTGCTTGTCAGTATTTTATTAGCACAATATCATTCTCGTTATTGGCTTGCCTTCACTGCATTTGTAGGTTTGAATCTGCTGCAGTCGGCCATAACAGATTGGTGTCCGATGATAACAATACTAAAAAAACTCGGCGTTAAAAGCCGTGCCTGAAAAAAGAAATGAAAGTGAGGTGTAGGATGAAACTTATATGGAAAGTAACATTTGTCCTTGGTTTTTCATTGCCGATTTTCGCTGCTGAGGAACCAAATTCAACCGGCCAAATCCCTGATGTCCAGACAATAGTCAACAAAGCCAATATTGTCGCTTACTATCAGTGCGACGACGGCAAGGCAACCGTAAAAATGGTAATCACAAACAAACAGGATCAAAA
>CAZQXE010000071.1:0-4205 GCA_964597115.1 uncultured Pirellulales bacterium
GCAATCACCACCAAAAGTTCTATTAACGTAAAACCCCTTCGCTTCACCATGATTCGTTCCTTTTCCTGACACGAATACAAGAATGATATCAATTTTCACAGAAGCAATCTTTCAGGATTATGATAGAGTGCTCACATTATCTCATTATAGGTAATATCAGCCCCAAATAGCCGCCAAATTGCGTTTTATTATCGCCATTTTGCGCATGGCTTCGGACAACGTATTACCGTCAATTCTAAATAAATAAGGTACTCAAAACCACTGTCCTGTTCGACTATTTTAACATGTTAAATTATTATATAATTTTTGCTAAAAGAAATCAATCCGTCTTATAAATCCAATGAAAAAAGCGAAAATATCGGCCTTTTTGCAAATCCCGGGTTGTTTTACACAGTTTTTTATCAAGAGAACCGCCTTATGAGTCGATTTAAATTATACAGGTGCAACATGAAAAAGATAACCGACAACAGTATTAAAATTAATCAGAAGCCGCAATTATCCAGCGGGCTTGATTCCCACAAATGGGCCAGCAAAATGTTAATAAGAAACATGCTTTCAGGAAAACCTGACCTCAAGATAAAGATGGCGTCACCAAAACCCAAAACATATCGCCCCTGCTGAGCAAGTGCGCCTAAAATTACAGGCATGGAAAGTCCGCCCAAGTCCACACGATAATTGCATAAGTCATACGCGCACATATCACAAATCACCTTATCCCGTATTAAGACGGAAGCTGGAAACCGGCAATGATTTGCCAGTTAAGGGTATTTAATTGTTCCCTTTTTGCCGGAACATATATAGAATCATGGCTATTGGGTGCATCCTGCCGGCAGAGGGCAAAAAAATACGGCTATTCGTGAAGATGAGCGAAGGTAAATTAAAAACAGCAATACTTGGTCTGGATGAGAGCGGCCGACTCCTGCTCGAAGCGGCAGGGCGGCTCGACCATTTCAATGTCCAAGCAGTCGCCGACAAGGACACGAACCTGGCTGAAAAAATCGCCGCCGAACATAAATGTGCAGCCTACGATGACTACCGGCAACTGATAATACAAAATCATCTCGACTGCCTGCTGGTCGCCGCCGGTATGCATAGTTGCGACGAATATGTAAGGATGGCGATGAAAAAGAGGTTCAACGTGCTCAAACTCGCGCCTGCAGCGAGGAATTTTGAGGAGGCGGCAGAATTCGTACGCCTGTCGGAAGAGGAAGATATAAAATTCGCCGTCGCCAATCCCGGCCGGTTCGCCAGGAGCTTTCTCGCTCTGCAGCAGTTTCTTCAGCAGTCCCGGGTAGAGCAGATTTTTTTAATGACTGCTTTTTGTAACGTCGGCGATTATCCGCACTATAGCTGGCAGACTGACCGGAAGCTGGCCGGCGGCGGTGTGCTGCTGTATAACTGTTACCGGATAATCGACCAGATGCTCTGGAACTTCGAGATGCCACAGCAGGTCTATTCGCTAAATACGAACCCGGCACAGGACAAGCAGCAGAGACTTTATCTGACCGAAGACACATCCGTCGTGACGATGAAATTCAGCGACACTTTCATCGGTAACCTCGTAGCATCCAGACGAGCCGGTATCGGCCCGAGAGAGGAATTTATAAAGCTCTACGGAAAAGACAAAATTCTAACAGTTAGCGACACGCAACTAACCGTCAGTGACGAAAAGGGGAAAATCTGCGACGAATCAAAATATGACGACGACCAGCTTACCTGCATGACCGAATTGCTGAAGAATTTCGCTCTAAGCATATTATCGCCCAAAGAGAACAAGCTTTGCAGCACCGGCAGAGAAAATTTGCGGAATATGGCTGTTATCGAATCAGCTTATCTTTCCGCCCGCACAGGCTTCCCGGAAGAGCCCGGCAGGATTCTGCAAATGGCAGCCGGTAGTTCGTGATAAGCCAACAGCTATTTATACTAAATCATACAAAATAAATGCGCTTTTCTGTTCATTCTGTATTTACCACCATTTGGTACAAACCCGGAGAACTTTAATTGTCCCAAAGCGGAGGTTCGGGCGGGGAGAGCTCCTTCAATCTTTTTAATCGGTCAAGGACAGACCTGTGGTAGTTTTCTGTTCCGGTTTGAAGCTCTGCGAAGTTTTTATATTTTACATCGATTTCTATTTTCAAATATCCAATGCGGTTCCTTGGGGACGGATGGCTTGATAGAAATTCGTCATACCCTTCCTGCTGCATCTTCTTAAGCATCTGCATAGCTTCGACCATCCCGTAGGGATTGTATCCTGCGGCAACCATATAACTCATGCCGCCGCGATCGGCCTCACGCTCATCCTTCCTGCTGTATTTTAAGCTGATTATCATCTGCGTTACACCTGCCGCCGCTACAGCAGCCTGTGTGCCTTCGTGATAAACGGCGGCGGAAAACAGAAGACTTAATCCGATCTGATTACTCATGGCATTCAAAGTATCTCTGGCAACCACGTGAACCGTTTCATGGGCCAGAATCCCCGCCAATTGAGCCTCGGTTTGCAGTTTCTCAAGCATCCCTTTAGTAATAAAGATATATCCGCCGGGCAGGGCAAAAGCATTAATTGATTTGTCATTCAGTGCTGTAAAGTGATATTCCCAACTGGGCTTGTGGCTGTAATGAGAAATTTTCTGGCCGATATTGTTAATATAACTCTGTAAATCTTCGTCTTTGACCCTGCCACCCAATAGCTTTTCAATCTCAGGAGCGTATGCGCACCCGATAGCAAGGTCCTGGTCTTCTGGGAAAAGCATAAGCTCTCTTTCGCCGGAAATAGGATTGTCCGCGCAGCCGGAGCACAGGAAAAAACAACAGCTCAATATCAACAATCTCGGCTTTACATACATAAGAATCACCAGGATTTTCAAAAGTTATGTTTGAAAATCTCAAACATAATCGTTAAGATTATTTTTTTTATCCGTTTAATACAATAGTTAAAACTATGGCCGAGCAAAACTTCTGCCAAAACTGTTATCAAAAGCACGACTGCCAAAGGGTCTATCGGCAACTGGGCGAAACTAAAGGACCCCCAATTACTCTTAAAATTATCGTTGCTTTTTTGCTGCCACTTGTGGTTTTTATCGTCTCATTAGCAGTTTTTGAAGCAATTTTTTCAAAAGCAATAAATACGGAACTGTTGCAGACAACCCTGAGCCTGCTTATGGCGCTGTTGACAACCGCTGCCTGCGTATCGATTACGAAAGTAATAAAATTAGCAACTTAGCTACAAAAGGTTAATTCCGATCGTTTGACATAAAATGAAAGTCAACGTCAAAGGCAAACATACTTTCCCCGGCGGAACACACCCACCGGAAAAAAAAGGGCTAACTTACGAAAGCCGAGTCCAGCCGGGCCCCGTCGTCAAAGAAGTCGCAGTAATGCTCAGCCAGCACATCGGTGCCGTCTGCAAACCGCTGGTAAAAAAAGCTGACGTGGTCCAGGCAGGACAAAAAATCGGCGACTGCGATGCTTTTGTTTCGGCACCGGTTCATTCGCCCATTGCCGGCAAAGTAAAAGAAATCGCCTTGCGGTCACATGCAGTTATTGGTCGAAGCGAAGCGATAGTTATCGAGGCCGATACTGATGTTCAGCCGAAACCGTCTTTCAAAGCAGAAGACCGCTTCAAAGTTGATAATTATTCATCGGAACAGATATGTGAGGCGGTCCGCCAGGCGGGATTAGTCGGCATGGGCGGTGCCGGATTTCCCACAAGGGTCAAGATCGAACCCAATCCGCGAATGCCCAAAGAGACGCTCATTATCAACGGCTGCGAGTGCGAGCCGTACATTACCTGCGATTATCGTATCATGCTGGAGTGGACCGAGCAAATCATTGCCGGCATCAAACTCGCCCGCAAAGCATCCGGATGCTCACAGGTGTTCATCGGCATCGAAGATAATAAACCGCAGGCGATGGATGTTATGGACGCCGCACTGAAAAAGTCTGGAGACGGTGACAACATCAAAATCGTTCCGGTCAGAACAAAATATCCGCAGGGCGGCGAACGGCAGCTCATAAGAGCGATTCTGAAAAAGAATGTCCCATCAGGCGGGATTCCACCGATGATAGGCGTGGTGGTGCTCAACGTCGCCACCGCTGCCGCAATCGCCGAGGCGGTTATAGCCGATACACCGCTGACGCACAGGGTCGTTACCGTCTCCGGCGAGGCAATCGCAAAACCGGGTAATTACTATGTCCCCATAGGAACA
>CAZQXE010000071.1:4305-12888 GCA_964597115.1 uncultured Pirellulales bacterium
ATTCGCTGCGGCAGGTGCCTGCAGGTCTGTCCCGAAAACCTGAACCCGACAAAAATAGCGCATGCCGTCAAATATAATCTGCTGGATGCAGCGGAAAGTTATTATATGAGTACGTGTATGGAGTGTGGCTGCTGCAGCTATGTCTGTCCAGCCAACATCGAAATCACAGGATATATAAAAACAGGCAAAATCTTCCTTGCCAGACAAAAGAAAAAGGTGCCGGGATAATTAACGCACAGCTTCAAGCTATAAGCACGGCAAGAAAAACGAAAAATGCTTAGTAAGATAACAGTATCAAACGCACCGCATATCAGCGAACCGCTTTCTACGCGCGGCGTTATGGTGGATGTCATCATCGGCCTGGTTCCCGCTATGGCGGCGGCCGGCTACTATTTCCGTCTCCATGCACTGATACTTATCGCAACGTGCGTGATTTCGTGCGTTGTTACCGAATGGCTGTGTAATCTGATTCGCAAAAAGCCGAACTCGCTCGACGACTGCAGTGCTGTCGTCACCGGCATAATCCTTGCGTTGTCACTTCCACCGAGCCTGCCTGTCTGGGCGGCGATAATCGGCAGCGCTTTTTCCATCGCAATCGGTAAAATGGTCTTTGGCGGACTCGGATCGAATATCTTCAACCCCGCCATGGCAGGCAGAACGTTTTTGACGGTTTCTTTCGGCGTGTTGATGACGAGCTGGACGGTGCCGTCAACAATCGATTCCGAAATCGCACAAATCGACCCGGACAATAAAGTCAAAACGGTAACCGAGCAGGGTCTCGTGCACGCACGTACGCAGGCAACGCCGCTGGCATTGAGTAAAGAAGCCATCAAGAGCAAAAATAAACCGGATGCTCATCTCGCTAAAGATTACAGCAACGCGCTTTTCCGACACACACTTATTGGAGAAGTCGGCGGCTGCCTCGGCGAGACGAGCGCAATCGCCCTGTTAATCGGAGGCATTTACCTGCTGATAAGAAAGACGATAAACTTCCATATACCTGCGGCGGTTTTAATCTCGGCATTTATCTTCGGGGGCATCGCCTATCTGATAAATCGCGATGCATACGTCCCGCCGTGGTACCATCTGGCCAGCGGCGGTATGCTGCTGTGCGCGTTTTTCATTGCGACGGACCCGGTGACGGCACCGTTGACGCGCCGCGGGATGTGGATTTTCGGCATCGGCGTCGGAGCAATTACCATGCTGATTAGAATCGTCGGCGAGTATCCCGAAGGCGTAATGTTTTCCATCCTTTTAATGAACGCCGTAACGCCTTTAATTGACCGGTTATGTAAACGTACCCCGGCTGGAGGAAAACCGAGTGTCTAAAATAAAGCACTTCATAGAACAAAGCTGGTTGCTGATTGTAGCATCATTTGCATTCGGGCTGCTGATAGCGGTCGCAGACGCCTCTTTGGATGCGCGAATAAAGCAGAACGAAAAGGACAAGCTCAATAACATGATGAAGTCTCTTATCGCTGACGCAAAAGATTTCCAGCCTGCGATAGAGCAGGTTCAGATAGAGGATGCGACAACGACCGATGTTTACAAGGCGGTTGGTGAGGATGGAGCAGGCATAGGCTTCGCATTCGTCGGTATCGGGGGCGGCTTTGCCGACAAGATAAAGCTCGTTATAGCGGTCGACGGCAGGTGCGAAAAGTTCCTCGGCTTTAAAGTACTCTCAAGCAACGAAACGCCGGGATTCGGCAGCAAGATTGCAATCGACAAACCCGACAGCGACGTAGACTTCGTCGACCAGTTCAAAGGAGCGCCAGCCGGAGAAGTCGAGCTTATAAAGACCGGCAGGCTCGATGTGATACGGAAAATAGACAGTCAAATCGTAGCGATAAGTCGTGCGACAGTCAGCAGCGAAGCCGTGGTAAGAATATTTAACACGTACACCGAAGAAATAAAAAAACAACTTCAGCAAAAGGGATTAATCAGCGATGGCGGATGAATCGCAACCGACAACCGCTTTATATAAGCAAACTCTTCTGGCCGGACTCTGGCGTGAGAATCCGGTTTTCAGACTGCTGTTGGGGATGTGTCCGACGCTGGCGGTTACCGCTGCGGTCAAGCCGGCCTTTACCATGGGCTGCTGCGTTATCTTCGTTCTTGTTTGCAGCAATATCATCGTCAGCCTGATGCGCAACCTTCTCAAACCGCATTTGCGAATCCTGATGTTCACGCTGACAATAGCTACCTTCGTCACTATAGCGGATTTGTTCTTAAAGGCGTTCGTGCCGCGAATGAGCGAGACGCTCGGCCCTTACGTTCCTTTGATTATCGTCAACTGCATCATAATCTGCCGGGCCGAAGCATGTGCCAGCAAGAATCCATTGTTAGTGAGCATAATAGATGCGCTGGGGATGGGTGCCGGCTTTACGCTCACATTGTGCGTTTTGGCTTCCATCAGGGAATTATTATCGACAGGAATGATTTTCGAGGTGCAGGTAATGCCGGATGCGTTTGTGCCGTGGGCCGCGATGAGTATGCCGGTAGGAGCGTTTATAACTTTGGGCCTTCTGCTGGGCCTGGTGAACATTATCAGTAGGAGCCGAAGTTAAGAGGACTACCTTATGGATATGGTAACTACTTTACTTTTAGCATTTATATCCATCGTGATTATTAACAATCTCGTATTCACGAAGTTTCTCGGCATCTGTCCGTATCTCGGCGTCTCCGGCAGGATCGATATGGCCTTCGGCATGGGCATGGCGGTGACATTTGTCGTGACACTCAGCGGCACGATGACATGGATGATCGACAACTGGATATTAATGAAACTCGGTCTGGAGGTCACGCGGTACGTTTGTTTCATACTGGTCATCGCCGGTGCCGTCCAGCTGGTCGAAATGTACGTGCGGAAGTTTTTCCCTTCGTTGTACGACAGCTTCGGCATATTTCTGCCGCTGATTACAACAAACTGTGCAATCCTGGGATTATGTTTGTTCATAAACCTCTGGGAAGTTGACTCTCTAATAGAAGCAGTCGTTTTGAGCTTCGGCGCCGGAATCGGTTTTACAATGGCGATTTGCATTATGGCCGGCATACGCGAGAATCTGAATCTGGCCGACGTGCCGGATTGTCTCAAAGGCGCACCGATCACCCTGATTACCGCCGGTCTGCTCGCCCTGGCGTTTATGGGTTTCGCAGGAATGATAAGATGACGTTTACAATTTACTATTTACTATTTACCATTTACTATTTTCCTGGACTGCAAAGTCCGTCTTACCTCAATTTTCAATTGTCAATTGTCAATAGTCAATTATGGAGCGATGCCTGGCCAGCAGGCCTTACAATGCTCGGTCTGGGAAGCGGCTTTGCCCTGGTACTTCTAATTGCAAGTATCAAGCTCAAGGTTGAGGTCGACCCGAAAGTCGAGCAAATCCACGAGGCACTGCCGAATCTTGACTGCGGAGCCTGCGGTTTCGCCGGCTGCGGGCAATATGCAAAAGCCGTTCTGGAAAACCCGGAACTGCTGGGTAAATGCGCACCGGGCGGCCCGCAGACATCAGCGAAAATCGCAGACATACTCAATCTGCAGGTAAGTGACTCAGGGCCGCAGAAAAGACCAATCGTGCATTGCCGAGCACATACGGACGACAAAACCATATACGCCGGATACGAAGGCATAGAAAGCTGCACTGCTGCAAATGCTTTGGCAAACGTGCAGGCCTGTGCGTTCGGCTGCCTCGGCTACGGCGATTGCACGCGGGCCTGCAAATTCGACGCTCTGCATATTATCGACGGCCTGGCAACCGTTGACTACGAAAAATGCACCGGCTGCACCGCATGCTCCAAGGCCTGCCCACGCAATCTGATTGAGATGGTCCCGTTCAGCCATGAAAATATGATGACGGTTGCATGCAGCAGTAAAGAGAGCGGCAAGAGCACACGGGCGATTTGCAAGGTCGGCTGTATCGGATGCGGCCTGTGCGCCAAACAATCCGAGCAGTTCGTCATCGAGAACAACCTGGCACGAGTGGACTACGAAAAATACCAGCTCACCGAAAAAGAAGAAACCGCCATGACCAAATGTCCCACCAAAGTAATCATCTACCGCGGCAAATCCGCACCCGAACCACTACAACCAAAACAAAAAACAACCGCATCAGCATAATATTTAACCGACCACCCCAAAAAACGTCCCTAACCGGCAAAAAACACCCAAAAATACGTAGTCACCACAATTGACGAATCCGGGCTAATAATGATAGAATATAAGTAGATTTTGGAAGGAACCTCTCGGAGATCATCATATTAGCCGGGCACCTATTGGATGTCTTTTTAGCGCTATCCCTTTTAGGAAAAACGAAAATGAAACGGCTGGCTATTCTTTTGTTGGCGGTCCCCGTATTCTTTTCTGCGGTTTCTTATGGAGACATAAGTTTCGATACTAGTCCCTATATACATCCCAATTCTCCTGGTTTGGCCGTTGATCACAATGATTCACCGCCAGACAGATATATTCTTGAGATAAGTCAGGACGGGCGATCGATATATTCCATGTGGCAACGTTTTACTTCGCTTGCAGAAACCTCTTATGATCCGGAAACCGATAATGTTTTTGTCCCGGGGTACATTTCGCCAAGAAATTATCGAGTAATTAAACTTAGTTCATCAGTTGACCGTTTTGACCTTGAAGAACTTTTCGGCGGATGTGGTTGGGACAAAGGTTTGGTTTGTGATTCTACTACGGAAAGTTTCTATGTAAATGAATATAACAGTAACATATTTAATCAATACTCAATCAACGAATTCGATGAATACGCTTATGAGAAGTCTTATGACCCTAACTCGCTCACATCCGAGATATATGTATCGATATTAATCGTCCTAATGGTTTTTTCTACGATCAGGTTGAGAAAACTGGGAAAGTAGTTTCTTTTGGTCTTGATGAACTTGCTTATCATGCAATACCCGCTCGCTCTGTAATCTCACTTGGCACTCGTGACTCATGGTTCGTGAATCGTAATATTTAGATAGTGGTTCCACCACCGGTTCACTATCGGTCTGTGTAAAGCGGCAGCCGGAACGGCTGCTTTTGTGTTTTTTCTTGTCACCATATCGGTGACGGCTGAACGTTATTTAATGTATTTTTCGGCGGCGGAGGTTTTTATGATTTTTGGCTCCGGCTGGGAAGTTATAAGAATCGCTTCGGTGTTGGGGAGTTTTTCGATTAAGGCAAGGCCTTTTTCGGCGCCCATTACGCTGACCGCGGTGGCAAGGGCGTCGGCATCGGTCACATCCTCGGCAATGATGGTGACACTCGATAAGCCTTCAGCGCTTGAGCCGGTTTTGCGGTCGATAATATGACTATGTCGCCTGCCCTCGACAAGAACAAACTGCTGATAATCGCCGCTGGTCGCAACCGCTGCATCGGCTACTTTCAGCGTTAATAAAATTCCACCTCCGCCGATTCCCTTTATAGCAGCGTTCGGGTCCTGCACGCCAATCAACCACTGCTTTTTTCCTTTCGGCGGCTTGCCGAAGCATCGAATATCACCGCCCAAATCAACCATCGCTCCAATCGCACCGCTTTGCCGGGCAGCCACGATTGCCTTATCGACGGCATAGCCTTTGGCTATGCCGCCCAAATCCAGCCGCATACCTTCGACGGCGAATTGCACAGTCCTGTTTGTATCGTCAAGTTTTAGCTTCTCAAAGCCCACTTTCGATTTGGTGATAGCGAGCAATTCTTCGCTGGGAGCAGTCCCTGTACTTTCTGCAATACGGAATAAACTTACCAAAGGGCCAACGGTAATATCGAACGCTCCATCGGTAAGTCTGCTGAACTCGATGCTTCTTTGCAGCACTTCAAAAGTCGATTCGCTGACCGCGACCGGCTCTTCGGCAGCGTTTTTATTGACCCTGCTTATTTCCGAATCGCTCTTATAATCGCTCATCAACTCGTCAACATATTTTATTTCCGCAAGAGCAAGCCGAACACATTCCTGTGCGGTCGTAGCATCTTTTGCAACAACGACGACACGTGCGAACGTACCCATAACAAGCTGATAGCCGCTGTCTAACTGAACTCTCCGCCCGGTATTGAGAGCATGATATATCGCCACCATCACAAAAAGTGCGAAGGCTACGATTACAATTCGGCTGATTTTCTTATCCATGAAGAATCTTTCCTAATAAAGATCGGCCAGTGACATGAACGTGGGGCCTGATTTAGCATCCTTGTTCGGGGCTTTTCCTTACACGTACTATCTTTCAAATCGCTTACAAAGTCTGATACTAAGGCTCATATTCTGAAAGTTTTATTTCAACGAGCTTTTCAATCCCCGCCGCTTTCGCAGCTTCCGAAACATCTTTTCCCACCTTTACAGCCAAATCCTTGCTCCTGCGGTCGAATTCTATATGGAGCTTATACGGCAAACATTTCGGCCTGTTCATCTCGTTCAAATACGAGTTCGAATCGATCTCTGCAGGTTCCTCAGTATCGGTCACATATCGTTTGCGCACCTTGAATTTCTCTACACTGAAATTACCGTCGTGCGCCTCTCTGTCCAGATATATCTGCGAATCGGCGTTTAATCCTGCATCCCTGAATATTTGCACAATCTGCCGATTGAGTTCTTCCGCAGCGTCACTGCCTGCTCCGCTTCTGTGGATATCGAGCCATAAAGGCAGGTTGCCACTGTCACTTACGAAGCCTTTTACAAACTCCAGTGTCTGAGCTGCGGACGTTACACTGACGAGCTGGCATTCGGTTCGAGGATTCAGCGGTACACAATACGGCTTCGAGTACCCGTACAGGCAGACAACATCGTCCTGTATAACATCCAGCGCCAGCCAGTTGTTGACAGCCTCCATCGCTTTGGCCTCCACCTGAACGCACTGCTCCAATGCCAATTCCCTCGCGGCTTTGTCCATAATTTCGACGATGTCCTTAGCCAGGTCTTTGCTCTCGTGGTCGAATTCTATATTAAGCTCATACGGCAAACTCTGAGCGGAGGTCAGATTGGATATAAAATTGGGCAACTCGCTATCTAACGGCTGTTCATTCACATCATCGCCAATACCATGATACCATTTGCCCCGCTTCAACGTATATCCATCCTTCGTGCCACTCGGGCGCACAGGACCGTCCAGACATACCCATGCCTGGCCCTCCACATTCGTATCCTTGACGAGACGGACAACTCTGTTAAACAGTCCCCGTGAAGACCCACTGCCCTCGGCTTTTCTGAAGATAGTGACACGCAACGGCAGCCGTTCTTCAACTTCCACGATGTCCCTTATATACAAAATCGCTTCCCGCTGCGACATCAACCTGACCGGGTCGGCAGGGTCATACCAGTTGAAGGGCTTTTGCACTTTCAACACGTAAACAGCATCGTCTATCGTGTCCAACAATAACCAGCTATTAAGGTCTTCCAAAGGCTTGCGCTGGCCGAAAGAATCTCTCAGTAATACCACTCTTACAAAATCCTGATTTAGTCCCAGGTCCGCGACCATTTTTTTAATGGCTTCGGCCGACTTTTCGGCTAAATCCTCACTTTCATCGTTGAATTGTATATAGAACCGAAAGGGCAGTCCGCCCGGTCGACTCATCTTCGAGTTAACATGACTTTCAAACCAGGCTATCACATCCTGCTGGCCACGAGCTAACAGTACCCCGTCCAGCCAGAACACCCCATCCTGTTTGATTATCACCTCCATCGCATTAACCTTCGGACGTATTTGCTCGCTGACAAACACTTCGACCTCCTGCCACTCGAGATTTTCAGATTTAATTATCCAGTCGATATCTTCCTTTAACCGTTCCGAGGCTTCGCTGCCATCGCTGTTTCTGAAAATGTCCACACGTATGGGAAAATACACTTTGCTTTTTACCAAACCTCTCAAGTACTCAATCGCCTCCGGTAGAGAAATCATCTTAACCAGTAAGCATTCGGATTCTGTCGGACTCCAGGTGTCCGGCTCGCGTTCATGGAAAGGATGGGAATATTTGAACACACAAACAGAATCAGCACCTGTAACGTCGAACGCCAGCCAGGTATTAAAAGCATCCACGGAGTGCCTGTATTTGGCTTCCGGCACAAGGTTCATGGTCTCGCGAAGCTCTGCCAATTGTCTCGCAAGCGAGGTTTGAAGGTCAGCCTTGAGCATCGTTAATTCCACCCTGTCGGCATCGGAAGTCTCCAGCGACTCAAGCTTCTCGTTCACCTCTTCCATTTGACTATCCAGCTTCTTTATCTGCAGGTACGACTCCGTGACACGGCGGACCAGTGTGGCCTTACCAGCCTGATCATACTCAAGCTTAGGTGAATTCGCCAACGCTCTTCGAATCAGTTCCCCCAGTTCGGGGTCCTTGATTTCCGCCACTCGTTCCAGGATACTTCCCTGTTCTGCAGCAGTGCCGATACCCGTTAGGTTCACAAACACCAACATCCCGATAATCAATAGGTTCCTTTTCATCGTTTAATCCTTAATCAATAAGACCGCAAATTTTCACACCTCCCACCCGATAGAAATACCAAAAGCATAAAGCCTTGTCAAACGCTATTCCTTGCGTGAAGCCAAATCCCTACGTCAAATACGCTTGCCGAGGTCGATATGTTCGAT
>CAZQXE010000072.1:0-12861 GCA_964597115.1 uncultured Pirellulales bacterium
CTTG
This sequence comes from uncultured Pirellulales bacterium, assembly GCA_964597115.1. GTDB lineage: Bacteria > Planctomycetota > Phycisphaerae > Sedimentisphaerales > Anaerobacaceae > CAZQXE01. Next base: position 5 of record CAZQXE010000072.1, read on the forward strand.
GGTAATTGTGATATTGACTTCTACGGTAAATCAATTACCGTGCGTAGCATTGACCCGAACGATCCGAAAGTTGTAAATTCAACAGTTATCGACTGTGCAGGCACAATAGACGAGCCCCACAGAGCTTTCTATTTCCATTCAGGAGAAAATCACAGCGCAGTTGTGGCCGGACTGACAATAACCAACGGCAACTCTCCCAATGGCGGTGCGATTGCATGTTATCATAGTAGCCCGACTATTGTTAATTGTGTTATAAGTAATAACAAAACCGGTATTTGGGTAGGCTATGGTGGTGGGATTTACTCTTCTCTAAGCAGCCTTATAATCAACAATTGCATAATCAGCAAAAACAATGCTGGCTACTCAGGTGGAGGCATTTGCTGTGGAGATAGCAATCCAACGATAATAAACTGCACATTCATCGGAAACATAGCTGGCCATGGTGACGGCGCCGGAATATGCTCTTACGTTAGCAACCCAATGATAATAAACTGCACATTCACCGGAAATAAAGCAGACAAAGGTGGAGGAATTTATGGAGGTAATACCACATTGGTTACCAACTGCATCTTATGGGATAATGCTCCAGACCAGATCGAAGGCAGAGTAAACGTCTCATACAGCGATATCCAGGGCGGCTGGGAAGGCCAAGGAAATATTGATATCGAACCTCTTTTTGCACTACCTGGCTACTGGGATCCAAATGGCACCGCAGACAATTCTGACGATGACTTCTGGATTGATGGCGATTACCATTTAAAATCGCAATCGGGACGATTCGATCCGAACAGCGGAAGCTGGATTATAGATGACGTCACCAGTCCATGCATTGATGCCGGTGATCCGAATATGTCGGTTGGCGATGAGCCGGAGCCGAACGGCGGCAGAATCAACATGGGCGCCTACGGCGGTACGGCTGAAGCAAGTATGTCTCCATAAATGTCTGATGAAAACTGGATTCCCGCTCCCCGCCTTCGCGGGGACAAGTTTACACCTGCGAAAGCAGGTGCGGGAATGACAAATGTTGTTTATGCAAAAGAAGCTCATTAGCAGCTACTTGACCGATTGATTTAAAACGGATAAATTGATCTTCTGTGAGTAAGGCTGGGAAAAAACCAATTATAGGAATTTTAGGCGGCATCGCATCCGGCAAGAGTACCGTTGCGGCTGAGTTTGTCAAATTAGGCTGCAAAGTTATCGACGCCGACAAGATTGCTCATAAGGTAATTGAGCAAAAAAATATTAAGAAAAAAATAGTTGACCTCTTCGGCCGGGACGTGTTAGACTCTGCGGCTGAAGTTGATCGCAAGAAATTAGCCGGGGTTGTTTTTTCCAGTGCCGAGGTGCTCTCATCGCTTAACAGGATAGTTCATCCTCTTGTCATAGCGCAGACTGAGGAGCTCATAGAACAATATAATCGCCAAAATCAAGTCAAAGCAATCGTGCTTGACATGCCGTTATTGGCAGAAATCGGCTGGGCCGAACGATGCGACAGGCTTATTTTTGTCGATTGCAGTGAGGAAATAAGGCTTCAAAGAGCAAAAAAAATGGGTTTTAATAAAAATCAACTTAAAATTAGAGAAAATTTTCAAATTTCTCTGGACAACAAGGCAACCCTCGCCGATAATAGCTTAGAAAACAATTCTGGCTTCTCGGCGTTAGTCAGACAGGTCGCTGATATTTTCTCTGATCTTTTAGATAATGGGTAAGCGGGTTTTATTGCAGATTGCTCATTTTAGTATTACCCGTTTTTAACATATAGGTTTTTTTCTACTAATTCTAAGTTCAAATCCTATTGAATTCCTACGGGAAAGTTTTTCTGTGGGATGATACTTTCGCCACTCTCTCTTATTAGAAAGGGTTTGGTGGGGGCGACAAAAATGTTTTGCAAATGAAAAAGGAGTAATGATGGCTAAAGCTGCTTCAAAAACCAGAAAAGCCACAAAAAAACGTAAGACTACGAAGAAAAAAGCGGTCGAAGAGGAACAACCTATCGACGAACAACAAGAGCAGACTCCGGTAGAAGACGACGTGGCCACAGCCACGGCTACCGCCGAAAAGGCCCCTGAAATCGAAGCCGAGGAAGAAATCCAGAGCGCCGAAGAAACAGATGAAGAATCTACTCATGCCAAATATGAGCGGATTAAAAAGGGCGACTTATATTTGACGGATTTACAGAAACTGACCGTCGCAGAGCTGCACAATATTGCCAAGAACGAAGACATCAAAGAATATACCGCCCTCAAAAAGCAGGACCTGATTTTCAGGATTCTTAAAGAGCGTATCCGCCAGAACGGACTAATGTACGGCGAAGGTGTTCTGGAAGTGCTGCCGGATGGTTACGGATTTCTGCGAAATCCGGACTACAACTACCTGTCATCGTCAGACGACATCTATGTTTCACCATCTCAAATCAGGCGTTTTGGTTTGCGAACCGGAAACATTGTATCAGGTCAAATCAGACCGCCCAAAGATTCAGAGAAGTACTTCGCTCTCTTGCGTGTTGAAGCGATCAACTTTGAAAATCCCGACAACCTTGCGGAAAAAATTGTATTCAGCGATTTGACACCATTACATCCGGAGAATCGTTTCATACTCGAAACCACATCGGAAGAACTAAATATGCGGATAATCGACCTGGCCACACCGGTTGGCAAGGGCCAACGTGGTTTGATTGTTGCTCCGCCGCGAACCGGCAAGACAATCCTGCTGCAAAAAATGGCTAACGCACTGAGCACAAATCATCCTGAGGTGAAATTGATAGTGCTGCTCATTGACGAACGGCCGGAAGAAGTTACGGAAATGGAGAGGAAAACCGCCGAAGACGTTGAGGTGATAAGCTCGACTTTCGATGAACCGGCCGCACGTCACTGTCAGGTGGCTGAGGTCGTGATAGAAAAAGCAAAGCGACTTGTCGAGTACGGCGTAGATGTCGTAATCCTGCTGGACTCGATAACGCGGCTTGCACGTGCATATAATACCGAAATGCCGCACTCGGGCAGAATCCTGACAGGCGGCGTCGACGCCGGCGCAATGCAGATGCCCAAGAGATTTTTCGGCGCTGCAAGAAATGTCGAAGAAGGCGGCTCACTGACTATTTTCGCAACGGCATTAATCGACACCGGCTCAAAAATGGACGAGGTTATTTTCGAAGAATTCAAAGCAACCGGAAATATGGAATTGCACCTCGACAGGCGTCTTGTCGATAGAAGGACCTGGCCGGCTATAGATATCAGTCGAAGCGGAACAAGAAGGGAAGAACTGCTGCTCGACGCAAAAGAGCTGCAACTTGTGTATCGCCTCCGAAGAGTTCTGAGTGAATTGAATCCGGTCGAATCGATTGAACTGCTCAAAAGCAGGCTTGCCAAGTGTCGAACAAACGCAGAGTTCCTGATGACAATGAACCTCGATTAAACTGAACTAAAGCGTACAACCAAATGCCGAGTTGCTGCTTAATTGTTCGCTTTACATTATCAACTGTATCTATTAATATTACATTCCGGCTGCGATACTGAGCCGGAATTTTTTTATTGCAAACTGAAAGTTAATCATGAGTGAACAACTGTCGAAAACTTATGAGCCGAAAACGGTAGAGCAGCAGGCAAATGATATATGGTCCTCGCATCCGTACTTTCATGCCGAACCTCCGAGTAGCAGCAAAGATAAAAAGACATACACCATCGTAATTCCGCCGCCGAATGTTACCGCCCCGCTGCACCTCGGTCATGCGCTGAATAACACATTACAGGACGTACTGATTCGGTTTCGCCGGATGCAAAACTACGATACTCTCTGGATGCCGGGTACCGATCATGCCGGCATTGCCACTCAAACCGTTGTTGAGAAGCGAATATTGTCGGAGGAAGGAAAACGCCGCACCGAACTCGATCCCGACCTACAAATCTCCCGACAGAAGTTTGTACAACGCGTTCAGGCCTGGAAAGACGAATACGAAGCATGCATTATCAACCAGTTGAAAGCAATGGGCTGCTCCTGCGACTGGGCGCGAACGCGCTTCACGATGGACGATGTGTGCGCCAAAGCCGTTCGGGCCGCGTTTTTTAAACTCTTTAAAGATGGGCTGATTTACCGAGGTAAAAGATTAGTCAACTGGGATCCTGCCACGCAGACAGTACTGGCCGACGACGAGGTAGAGCATGAGACAGTGCAGGGACATTTCTGGTATATGAGATATCCGCTCATCGAGCCGGTTGATTTTGCGGGCGAACGAATTGAATATGTTACAGTCGCCACAACTCGTCCGGAGACAATGCTTGGCGATACAGCCGTTGCTATGAATCCTGTGGACAAACGGGCGGAATATCTGCTTGGTAAAAAAGTTCGGCTTCCTATTGTCGGCCGGATTATCCCCATTATCGCTGATGAGCACGTTGTCTTACCTGACCCTGACAGCGAGGACGAAAAGGCACAATTCTCGACCGGCTTTTTAAAAGTCACGCCGGCACACGACCCGGATGACTGGGAGATCGGACAAAGACACGGACTTCAAGTAATCAATGTCATGGCACCTGATGGGGCGATTAGTGATAAGCACGGCTGGGAAGACGCCAATGAGCCGGAAGCACAATCTCTACTGGGAATGGATCGTTTCGAGGCACGTGAGGCTATCGTGGAATGGTTCCGTCAGGAGAATCTGCTTGAAGACGTTCGCGAATACACACATGAAGTCGGGCACAGCTATCGCAGCCATGTACCTATTGAGCCGTATCTTTCCGACCAATGGTATATCGCAGTCAAAAAGCCTATCGAGCACTTAAAAGAAAAATTCGGTGAGGATTTGATTGAAGGAACCGATGTTCCGCAAAATTCCCTGGCCGGTCTTGCCCTAAAGCCGCTCCTCGATGGCCGTTTGCGTTTCACTCCCGACCGTTATGCCAGGACATACCAAGCCTGGCTGGAGAACCTTCGCGACTGGCCCATCAGCCGACAGCTCTGGTGGGGACATAGGATTCCTATATGGTCAAAGCTATGTGAACAAGACCAATCAGAGCATGAGCTTTCCGGGTTCACTAATAAAGTACACTCGGTCACAATGGAATCCGATGAAGGTATGATAACTTATACCTGTGTTGCCGCTGGAAGTAACGATATCGAAAAGAAAATCGAAGCCAATGAATGGACACAGGACGAAGATGTCCTTGATACATGGTTTTCATCGGCGCTGTGGCCTTTTAGTACGATGGGCTGGCCGGAGGATACGCTGGAGGTGAAGGCGTTCTATCCGGGCGATGTGCTTTGTACGGCGCGCGAAATTATCACGTTATGGGTTTCGCGAATGGTGATGATGGGACAATATTGTGCCGGGGATATCCCGTTCAGTGACGTGTATATTCACGCAATGATTCAGGATGGTGAAGGACGCAAAATGTCCAAGAGTCTTGGCAACGGCATCGACCCCCTGGTGGCTATCGACAGTCACGGGGCAGATGCGATGCGTTTTACTTTGGCCAGCATGACCACGGACACACAGGATATTCGGATGCCGGTGGCGACTATGACACTGCCGGATGGACGCCAGGCCAATACATCGCCCAAGTTTGATATCGGCCGAAATTTCTGTAATAAACTCTGGAACGCCTCGCGTTTTGCTTTGATGAATCTTGACGAGATTGATCCTGCCGGATTCGACCCTGATAAAATGGACATTACCGACAGATGGATTCTGTCTCGATTAGCAAATACTATTTCCGAAGTTACGGAGTCTCTGGATAATTTTAAGTACAGCGAGCCGTTATCAAGCATCTACAGATTTTTCTGGAATGATTTTTGTGACTGGTACCTGGAGTGGGCTAAACCCAGAATGCAGGATGAGCAGAAAAAACCTATTGCTCAAAACGTATTAGCATTTGTGCTGGACCAGACTTTACGGCTTTTGCATCCGTTCGTACCGTTCATCACCGAAGGAATCTTCCAAAAATTAAATGAAATTGCACCAATCAGACAACTTCAGGGATTAACCGAAGCGAAAAACTCCGATGCTTTGGTTATTGCTCAATGGCCGAAGAGAATTGATTCTCTGCAGGAACCTGACGTTGAGAAACAGATTGAAAATGTACAAGCTGTAACCAGGACTATACGAGAAATTAGAAACAACAGAAACATACCTCCGAAGGAACGCTTAGTCGTATCCGTAAAATCGCAACAGGAAACCACTGATATTCTTATCCAAAATTCAGAACTAATTAGTCAATTGGCCGGCCTTAAGGAATTCAAGGCGGGAGTAGATACTATAAAGCCTGCAAACGCTTCGGTTGCAATCACAGAGACAACTGAGGTTTATGTTCATAATGCAATCGACCCGGAAGCAGAACGAGCCAAACTGGAAAAACAAAAGGAACAGATAGAAAAAGGCAGGAAAGCAGTAGAAGCCAAGTTAGGTAATGAAAATTTTATTACCAAAGCCAAACCGGAGGTAGTAGCCCAGGCCAGGGACAGGCTGGCCGAGCTGACAGAACAATTAAAGACCGTTAACAAACACCTCTCGGAATTAGCCGGCTGACAGTGTAAAGGTAAAACAAAAATGGAAACCGAAGCTGAATTGTCACGGATAATCATAAACGAGATGTCCGATCAACAGGTGATTGTTCTCAAAGAACGTTATGGCCATCGCAGTTTTCCAATCGTTATCGGGATAGTCGAAATATTTGCAATCGACCGACGATTAAAAGGCATTAAACCCGCACGCCCAATGACACACGAATTATTAGCCGACGTAATCGACAATCTCGGTGCAAGGGTAGAGAAGATTGTTATAAATGATCTGCGCAGCCACGTCTTCTTTGCAAAGATACATTTTAATTTGAATGGCCGGACCATCCAAATTGACTCTCGTCCTTCGGACGCTATTGCTCTGGGGACGGCGTTAAATGCCCCTATTTTTGTTGCTGAGCATGTCTTTGAGAAGACTGCTGAGTGAACAAGGTCGAAATAATCAGCAGCCCGACACCGATGCAAAGCATACTGTCAGCAACATTGAAGGCGGGCCAGTGGTAGTTGCTGTAGTGGACGTCGATGAAATCCCTCACCAGGCCATCATTGAAAATCCTGTCATATAGATTGCCGCAAATACCCGCGGCGAAAAAGCCCAGAGCAATATGGATTAATCTCTGCCGGTTTCCGCCGAAAAGAAAAACCGCAACAATTACAATCAGTGCGAGAGTTGAAACACCCATCAGGAAATAGGAGTTACCGGCAAACATTCCAAAAGCGGCTCCGTTGTTTAGAGCCGTTACCAGTTGCACAAAACCATTTATAACCGGATAGCTACCCGGATACTCCAGCCAGTTAAATACGGCCCACTTTGTCCACAAATCCAGCGTCAGCCCGACCACTGCTAAAGACCAGAAGATAAGATGCGCCTTTGAATCCGGCAGCGCGAGGGCCAGTCGTTTTAAAAGAGCCTGATCCTGATTCGATCGGGCGAAGTTTGCTTCTTTCTTAATCTCTGCCATAATCAGCGTTTAGCACATCACATTCATTGTCATGCAGCAATCATTCAACAACAGCTTTGCTTCTAATGCTCTATATTCGGCTGCGGATTATATCACAGTAAGCTTTAGTGTCAAGAACTCCAGGCGACCGGTTGAATTTTTACTTTAAGGGTGTTTTCAAAAGATTTGACATATCTAACGTAAACGCATATCATATTACATTCAGTTTGGACTGTTAATGTGTGGACGAGGTAATGCCTCGTCCTTGTTTTTGCTCGAAAGGTCCTTTATGGCGAAACGAAAAACGACTCTGAAAAACAAGCCGTTTATGTTGATAATCCGTGACGGATGGGGTTACAATCCAAATCCCGATGAGGATAAATATAACACCACCAAGTGTGCAAATACGCCCGTAGATGATATGCTGATGGCCGAGTATCCGAATTGTCTTATCCATACCAGCGGCGAAGAGGTGGGCCTGCCGGCCGGTACTATGGGTAACAGCGAGGTGGGACATCAAAATATCGGAGCCGGCAGAATCGTTCCCCAGGAATCCGTTAGAATCAGCAAAACTATCCGGGACGGCTCTTTCTTCGAGAACAGCGAATTTCTAAACCTAATTAAACATGTAAAAAGTAATAACAGCAAAATGCACATAATGGGTTTGTGTAGTGACATTGGCGTACACTCACTGTTAGACCACCTGTACGGCCTGCTTGAATTGGCAAAAAGAAACGACATGGAAAAAGTTTTTATCCACGCATTTACCGATGGCCGCGATTCACCGCCGAACAGCGGAGCCGGATATATAAAAGACATCGAACAAAAAGCAAAAGAAATCGGCGTAGGCACAATCGCATCAGTAATAGGCAGATTTTATGCGATGGATCGTGACAGTCGGTGGGAGCGCGTGCAAAAAGCTTACGAATGCTTGAGAATCGGCAAGGGACTCAAGGCGACCAGTGCAGCCGAGGCAGTGGCTCAAAGCTATGAAAAAGAAGTAACCGACGAATTCATCGAGCCAACGTGTGTTGTCAATGAAGATAACGAACCAATAGCTACCATTAATGACGGGGACGGTGTAGTATTCTTTAACTTTCGTGGCGACAGGCCTCGTGAAATCACGCGGACGCTCGTTGAGCCGGACTTTAAGGAATTTCCAAGAACCACCAAACCGAACATTTATTTCGTATGTTTGACCGAATACGACGCAACGATACCGGCACAGATAGCTTTTCCAAAGCTGCCGAAAATGAAAAATATCCTGGGAGCGTACTGGGGCTCTCTGGGATTGAAACAATTTCGTTGTGCCGAAACAGAAAAATATGCGCACGTCACTTTCTTCTTCAACGATTACACCGAAAAACCATTTCCGGGCGAAGACAGACAAATTGTACCTTCGCCGCGAGTTCGCACTTATGACTTAAAGCCGGAGATGAGTGCCTACGAGGTTGCTGATATAGTGCTGGAAAGACTTGATTCTGAAAAATACGATGTTATCGTAGTTAATTTTGCAAATCCGGACATGGTCGGCCATACAGGTATATTATCCGCAGCCATAAAAGCAGCCGAGGCTGTGGATGAATGTGTCGGCAGGGTATTGGATAAAGTAAAGGCTCTGGGCGGAGCAGCGATAATCACCGCTGACCACGGCAATTTTGAAAAAATGATAGATGGAAGCCCGGATGAACCACATACCGCTCACACCATTGGCGATGTGCCGTTGATTGTGTTTGATAAACGCTTCAAAAGTAGTAAGTTGCGCGAAGGCGGCATATTAGCCGATATCGGCCCGACCCTACTGCATATGATGGACATACCTCAACCCGAAGAAATGACCGGCAAAAGTTTGCTGCTGCCTTGACATATAAAATTGAATTCCGGTTAGCCCTGCCATCACTATGGCAGGGTCGTTGTTTATCGCCACCACATGGCGGAGTCTTTATACTAACTTGCCACTGGAATATCGCAAAAAAATGAGTACAATGAAGCGACTATGGGACAGATACAGCTACTTGACCAGAATATGATTAACATGATTGCTGCCGGCGAGGTGATTGAACGGCCGGCAAGCGTGGTTAAGGAGCTTATGGAAAACAGTATCGATACAGGGGCGACGAGAATCACCGTCTCGATTGAAGATGGTGGCAAAAAGCTCATATCGGTGACAGATAACGGCCGCGGGATGGATGGAGAAGACCTCGCCCGCGCGTTTGAACCGCATACTACAAGTAAAATCAGAATCAGCTCGGACCTGCAGGGCATATCTACGCTCGGTTTTAGAGGAGAAGCATTGGCAAGCATCGCTTCGATAGCTCAAGTGAAAGCCGTCAGTAGACCTGTCCTCGAGCGAAGCGAAGGAACGAAAAATTCGACAGAAGCCAATTGCATTGAGATTGATTGCGGAGATAAGAGCGGTGTCGGTCCCTGCAGCGGAGATTTCGGCACGACAATCCAGATCAGAGATATTTTTTATAAATTACCAGCCAGGCGTAAATTTCTCAGGACCACCAATACTGAAATGGGCCACATCACCGAGCAATTCACGCGCATCGCACTCGCAAATGATAACCTCGATTTAACGCTCATACATAACAACAGAGAACTGTATCGGCTGACACATAATCAGAACCTTCTCCAACGAATAGCTGAGCTTTTTCCCACCCTTCAGACAGAAAATTCCGAAGATTTAATTGAAGCTATAAGCAGTGAAAAAGGTCTGAATGTCTTCGCTTTTCTAGGCAAGCCCGATATTTCGAGGACAAGTAACAAATTCCAATATGTATTTTTGAATGGCCGATTCATCCGCGATAAATTCATCTCGCACGCAATCAAAGAAGCGTATCGCGGGCTCCTGGAGCCAAACAGATTCCCTGTAGTTTTCCTTTTTATTCAAATGCCCTGCGAAGACTATGATGTGAATGTACATCCAACAAAAATCGAAGTGCGTTTTTATAACGCCAATTTAGTTCATTCGCAAATACTCGGTGTTCTTAGGGAAAGGCTTTTAGGAACAAACCTTGAGATACATGCGAAATTGCCGGTAACCAAACACCAAAAAGGCATCTCATCAAGCTCAAGTTTCGTGCGGGACCAGAAAATTGCCGATGCGATGGCTGAGTTTCTCAAAAAGCACAGACCGTCTCAAACACAGCAGCGGCTCGGATTCCACTCTACTCCCGCTGCAAGGATGCACGAAGCCCCACAAGAAACATCCATTCAATACGACAGGAAATTTCTGCAAATACATGACAGCTTCATCGTAGCACAGACCGAAGACGGATTTATAATAATCGACCAGCACGCGCTTCATGAGCGGATAATATACGAAGATTTGTGCAAACGAATACGAAAGAGCAAACTCCAGTCACAGAAACTGCTGATACCTGAAAGCTTCGAAGTCACTGTCTCCGGTGCTGATGCCCTTAAAACAAATGCCGAGCTGATTGAAAAGCTGGGAATCGAGCTTGTCCCTTTCGGCCCCAAGACCATGGCTATCCAGGCATTTCCGAGCCTGCTGTCAAAGGTTACTCCGGTTGATTTCGTTCAGGACCTAATCGATTTGCTCGATCGTAAAGATGCAGGGCTCGACGCCGAGAGACTGCTCAAAGAGGTCCTGAATATGGCTGCATGTAAGGCAGCGATCAAAGCAGGCCAGAAGCTGACCGACAGTGAAATAGAGCAACTGCTTGCAGACAAACTGGAGACCGATTCTGCAAGTCGCTGTCCGCATGGCAGACCCACAACGATAAAATTCTCAATAACAGACCTCCAAAAACAGTTTAAGAGGACCTGATGAAAAAGTGGTGGTGGCTATTGCTGATAATCTTGTGCTGGATGACTACGGGATTTGCCATATTTGGTTCGAGGCAGGATCAAATAAGCATCGATACTCCCCCGCCGATTGAGGTGAACAGAATTGTCTCCTTAGCTCCGAATCTTACGGAAATCCTTTTTGCTCTTGGGCTGGATAAAAAAGTCGTTGGTGTTACACTTTATAGTGATTATCCCCCTGCTGCATTGAAGAAGCCGAAGGTAGGAACCTTTTGGCAACTGAATGTCGAGGCGGTAATAGCAGCTAAGCCGGACCTGGTGCTTACACTTGGATTCGAGCAGCAAAACCGTCTTGCCGGGCAACTGAAAAGAATCGGCTACAACTGCCTGACACTGAACATCGAAAAGGTGAACGATCTTTTTGAAGCGATCGAAAAAATCGGGACAGCGACCGGCAAAAAACTCAGGGCGAATGAATTAACCGGTGACATCAGGAGAAATTTGGACGGTCTGTCTGCTTTAGTCGGCAGCCGGACAAAAGTCAGGGTACTCTGGGTCGTTCAGAGAGAACCTCTGCGAGTGGCTGGAAGAGATACGTTTGTCAATGAGACGATTGAACTGGCCGGCGGAGAAAACGCAATCGGACCAACGCTTCACAAATATCCACCGATCGGAGCAGAGCAGGTCATTGCATGTCGTGCCGATGTCATAATCGAACCTGCAATGAACCAAAATGACCTGACTGCACAACACGATAAAGCGACTCAGTATTGGAGCAGGTTTAAGAATGTACCCGCTGTTGCAAATAATAGAATCTACGTTATAAACGGCGATACAGTCTCACGGCTTGGGCCACGACTGTACGAAGGGACTGAGTTGATTGCCAGATGTTTAAGACCTGAGCTTTTCACGGATTGAAGAAATGAAGGAGCTGCTGACACCAAGAAAACTAATCGTACGGATCGCATCGGCACTTATTGTGCTCGCGGTTGTGATGTTCGTATGCTCTTTGATCGGCACAGAAAGCGTTTCATTAAAGAAAGTGTTTAGCGGGGCCGGCACAGAAACAGCAGCAAATCCCGACTATGAAATATTCGTGCAGTTTCGGCTACCTCGAATAATCCTCGCCTGCCTGGTTGGTGCCGCATTGGCATGTTCGGGTGTCGTTTTTCAGGCTCTTTTACGAAATCCCCTTGCAGATCCCTATATATTAGGTATTTCAAGCGGAGCGGGACTGGGAGCGATTGTAGCGGTTATCAGTGGCCTGAACTGGACACTGTGGGGACGGTCGCCTATAGGCGTTTTTGCATTTGCAGGAGCATTAGGAACGGTTTGGCTCGTTTGGTTCATCGGCAGGTTGACAGGAAAGTTCCACGTGACTGGCCTGCTGCTCGCAGGGGTAGTGGTCAACGCCTTCTTCTCGGCGGTTATCATGTTTCTGACATCGATAGCAAAAAGCCAGGAGACACATGCCACAATATTCTGGCTGATGGGCAATATGACTAAAGAAGACCCTCTTGTGCTGTGGACCGGCGCCGGGGGTATATGCGGAGCGATAGTAGCGTTGTTCTACATAAGTCCCCAGTTAAACGCTCTAAGTTTTGGAACCGATGACGCCAGGAGCATGGGAGT
>CAZQXE010000073.1:0-8628 GCA_964597115.1 uncultured Pirellulales bacterium
CTTCGGATTCATCCTGCTGGTCCTGAACGACCTCGACATCCGCAATGTCACTCATTAGATCATCAAGATTGTAGTCGATTTCTTCTTCCCTGAACGAATCGCATATAGCTTCTATATCCTCAGCGTTGCAGACTACGACACGCAGATTCATCTGTGTTTGTCTTTTCGCATCCTCTATCGCAAAGACATTCGCCGGCTCAGAAGTTGCAACAACCAGAGTTTCTTCCTGGTTTTCCGAACCGGTTTGTTCTATCGCAATCGGGCATACAGAACTACTCTTTATGAAATTAACATCAAGTTTCTCATAAGCTTGTCTCTGCACCTCTTCAGGCTTGATATGTTGAAACTCAAGGCCATATAGTTTGGCTTTGGCTCTTAAAATATCAACATCATCAATCAGCCCGGCCTGCAACAACAACTCTGCAGCATCCGAATTCGGCTTCGTCTGCTGCTCCTGCCGCAGTCGTGCGTATTGCCCGGGATCAATTTTGCCCATATCCATCAGGGCATCGGCAATATCGTATACGTGCGATTTGCTGGTTTCCTCCGGGCTGTAAAGATCGCTTAGTCCGCGCACGACGGACTGCTCATCAGAGCCATTCCGAAATTCTGTCTCGACGTTTAAGTCGCGTTTCAAATCCTTTTGCGGCCCTGATGAATCCCGATTTTTTTCAGATAAAAAGGGTAGTTTCATTCCGACAACTTCAAGACGATCTGGACTTTCGAATGTCCGGAATCATCTTCGCAGTCCCATTCAATTTTAACGAAACTATTTCCAATTTGCAGAATCCTGAAGCCTTCGATTAAATTGCCTTCGTAGAGAATATCGTCGTCAATCATACAGCAATAGTTCGGCTCCGAATTCGAACTCTGCACTAATAGCGTATCCTGCTCCGACTGCATAATGCTTAAAAGCTGTAATTCCTCCGCCTTTTGTCTTATTTGCTGCTGCCACAATAACTCAGCATCGACCTCGTCGGCTTTTTCCTCAGCTTCGGAATTGACATTCAAATCAACCAGGAACAGCTCAAATTTGAAGGGATTCTTCACGAGCTCATTGACCTGCACCTGCAGCACGTCGGAAAATTCATAGAATTTGCTGACTATCTCATCCATTTTGTTGAACATTTCCGACTTAACGCCGGTGAGTCGGGTAATGGCAGTCTCAATCTGTGCTTCTTCCGTTTCAATAATCTCTGCCGATGCCGCTTGTGGCGAACTCCTTCTGATCATGAACCAAAGACAAAGCATACCTATGATAAACAAGACGATCAGCATTATCGTACTGTTGCGAGCCCGATTCTCCTGGGTCGCTACTGTAAGATATTCCTGCTCCTGAGTTTTCCCGGTATTCTGACTCTGCAACTTGTTCGTGTCCGAATTTCGTTTCGACTTATCACCCTGATTTTGCTCACGTAAGAATGACAACATAATCACGCTCCATTGATTTTATATCCCGAATATGATTTGCTGTTTTTTAGCCGGTGATATTCTGGAAGAATATACTGACTATGAAATCTGTCGCAATTTGCCCCTCACCATCTTTCTCCTTATCCAGTTCAAGCTCGCGAATTTTCATTATTCGCGGCAACTGCTCAAGCTCCAGGAGGAACGAGTAGAACGAGCTGAAATCACCACTAAGTTCCATTTCCAACGGTTGTTCAATATAACCGCTGTTATCTTTTTTTGTCAGTGTCTTAATCGTTTTGGGTTTCAAGCCCTGCTTTTGTGCGATCACTGTCACTTGCTCAAGCACCTCATGGATCTGGCTTTTGGGCGGCAGCTTGCTTTCAAAAAACGCTATTGCGTCCTGTAATTGCTCAAGCTGCTTCGTAAGATTCTCTGCCGCAGCGGCGGCTTTTTCAAACTTGGCTAACTGAGACAGTTTTGTCTCAAGTCGTCCCTTTGCCTCAGCAAGATGTTTGTTGGCCGGCCTAATCATATACTGGTAGCCAACTACAGCTACGCCTACCAACAAGATAAAAAACACGACTTTTCTAAAATTGCTTGTCATAATTATGCCCTCATCCAAATAATGAACCGAATTGCCTTGGGGGCCCCGACGTCAATTGGAGCCCCCATTCAGCACCGGTATTAAAAATTCCACACCGTATCCTCAGCTTTGTTTCTGATTCTATCAACGTCCTCCTTGGTAAGATGTACGTTCTTTCTGAGCATCGCCTTCAGTTTGAATTTTCTAAACGTGGCTTCATCGATTTTAAGCTCTTTCGACTCCACCAGCGCCACGTTATCGAGCAAACTCGACTTAGTCAATCGCTCGATATAGGAAGCGACCTGAAGATCAGTTGGAGCCATACCCCCAATATCTATATGCGTCTCAAGCATTTGTTCAGCTGAGAGCTTCTGGTCAGATTCGCCCTGCGCAGCCTGTGCAGCCTGATATTTGCTGGTCAATTTAACTTTGTTTGTTCGCTTCGGCTCCTTCTGAACCATACTGACCTCCGTGAGTGAGACACCTACGGGTAAGTTGTTCGTCAACGATGCCAACAAAATACTTCTCGGCACCGGCTCAAGCAGTTCGGCTGTAGTAAGAGCCGTCTTCATCATCGCCCGACGCTTTGACTGGAGTTCCTCAAACTTTTGTATAGTCTCCTGTATCTGGACCATCCTCTCGTTTACAAGTTTCTCATGAGCGCTGCAGGCACGCTGGCGTATTTTGATTGCCATAAACGAACCGCCTAATGCTGTCATCACCACCGTAAACAAGATAAGATACATCAGGTTCGTCCTGCGAGATTCGTTACCTTGTACGTAATCATCGGGTACAAAATTTATATTGACCATTTTCTTCTTCTACCTCCTCTTGTCGGGCTGTTAAATGCATCAATTCACCCAGCCAACCGGGGCCCTACGACAAGCTCAGCCCAAAAGCGACCGCCCAGTTAACCTGACAATCCCTTCTGTCGACAGGACCACCTACACGCCCCTTATCACTTTTTGATTTCCTCCCCAAATGACAAGTATCGGCTATGTGCAACGCCGCCAGGCAGTCTCCCATCTGTGCGGGCATTTCCATTTGCTTTGCTATCGTAGCATATATGTCTTTATCTACAGTCTGACCTGAGAGAAAAATCAAGCGCTCTATCTGAGCGTTCTGGTACAGTAAACCGAACTGCCGTTTGCAGGCGGTCAGCTCCAGAACCAGTCGTGTCACTACTTTCTCATCATCGAGCTGCTTTGCTCCTATCGATAACGAACGTGCAAACAGCGGATTCTTATGACGACAAATTACAATATTAGTGTGATTCTGCTCAATGTACGTCAGCATCACAATGGCTTCAAGGTCGGATTTACGTCGGCCGAAAAACCGCATATAGCAATTTGCCAATGCTACCGGCCACACACATATAGACTTAATCGCCAGACCCACCTCTTCGTATATCGCCAAGTGCCTGTCAATAATCTTACGCTCGGTGGCCATTACCAAAATATTGTCCTGCTCGGTCGAGATGTATTGTATCATTGTGTTCTTTCGAAGCGGTTCGAACGGCAGCTTTTGTTTAATCTTCGAAAAGATCGCATCCTGCAGCTTGCCGTTATCTGTCTTCGGCTTTTTTATATGATCAATAAAAACCTCACTCGTCGGCATCGTCGCTACCACATCTTTACCACGAAAACCATTGTATGCCGTCGACAGATGTATATTTTCGATAGCCCATTTTTGCCAGTCACTGCTGCCGGGCTTCATATCCTCAGGCCGATCCTGGCTGTTGCCGGCAAGCAAATTCAGACCCTTTCCGTAGCTGCCAAGCTGAGCCAGCCTCAGATTATAGTCCTCGATATCGATACCAATCAAATACGTGTGTTTTTTTAAAAGCCCAAACATATTCCTAGAAAATTCCACCCCAAACGCATACCATGTATCAGGCCCGGCACATAACACAGACGTACCGCTGCCTGATTTACCTATAGTTGAAAAATACTCCTCAACAATACATGCTCATTTGAATTTATCGGGATTCTATGTCCGCACCTGCATTAAATCTCCTGCTCCTATAGCACAGGCAACAACCATGATGCCAATTAAAATATATGAAACAGAACGCAAATTAGCCAAACGCCACAGTGAATATTAAACACTCATTTGGCTGAGTATTAATGGCAGCCGGTTCCACTTCTGATAAAATCCACGATCCAAATCAATCGGTACAGTTTTTGTTCGCCAACAAAGAAAACCGCTCCGAATTCAGGCCATTACGAAAAACGTTCTAAAAGCAGATGATTTTTTCTACGAGAGGGAATTGCTCGCTTACCGCTTATAGTAGTTCACAGAGGTTCTTGTGACAGGAGGGTGGAAAGATAAGGTTATGGGACCGTTTTTTTCAGCCAGCGCGAGAAAATCAGTCATTCAGCCTTAAGCTCGCGATTCATCAAATCTTCAATCGCTCTTTGTACCGGTTTGTTCTCAAACAGGACCTCATAGACCGCCTGCGTAATCGGCATCTCGACATCGTACTTAGCTGCAAGGGCCACAACCGACTTGCAAGTGGTGATACCTTCAACAACCGATTCGGTGGCGTCCCGGGCCTGCCGGGGACTCTGGCCTTTCCCAATCCTCTCGCCGAACGAGCGATTTCGCCCTGTCGGCGAGATGCAGGTCGTGACAAGATCACCCAATCCGGTCAATCCTGCGAATGTCTTTGCCTTTGCTCCGCAGGCAATACCTAAACGGGATATCTCTGCAAGACCCCTGGTCAAAAGAGCCGCTTTGGCATTATCACCGGCACCTATACCATCTATGATTCCCGCTGCTATAGCAATGATATTTTTCATGGCGCCGGCCAATTCGACCCCGACAACATCGGTATTGGTATAGATACGCAGCCAAGGAACACCATCGGAAAAAGTGTGCTGAACAGCTTCGGCCAATAACTCATCTTTGGCCGCTGCACAGGCTGTAGCAGGTAGGTTCCTTGCCAGCTCATCAGCTATCGTTGGCCCACTTAAAATAGCGTATTTATTTTTCCTGCCCACTACATCAGCAAGTATCTGACTAGGGCGCAGCAAAGTATCATTCTCAATACCTTTGGCAACAGACACAATCGGGACGCCCTGCGGTACATAATCCCTTAATCTTGTCCAGATGTGGCGCATAAACTGACACGGCACAGCAGAAACCATCAAATCCGCTCCAGCCATTATGTGAGAATCGTCAGGTTCAAATATCAGCTCCTGAGGCAATTTATAGCCGGGAAGAAACTTTTTATTCTCGCGAGCCTGCTCTATCTGTGCCAATTGCTCAGCATCATAGCCCCAAATTCGTACTTCGTGATTCGTGGCTCGTGATTCATGGTTCGTTATGTTTTTATTGCACAGCAGCATTACAAGAACTGTGCCCATGCCACCATCGCCGATTATTGAAATATTTTTAAACATATCACGTATATCGTATTACGCATCAAGTATTGCGTCAACGCTTAGCCTCGCAATTTATCGCGGGATTATTCTTTTGCCACTAAGATGTTAAAACCATAATATATGAATTTTAATCCTGCACTCTTACGCCATCATAATAGAGTTCTTAAGCGTGAAATTCTATCGAATTAAATCGATAAAGGCCCCTCTCCTACAGCGTACACAGCAGGACACTCCTGGTAAATTTAATAGAAGTATTTTTCCATCATCAATATGACTTTCAGGACTCTTGAGGCAATATATTACTGAAATATCTTTAGTTATTGTTGCGATACCTATGCGCATAATGATGGTGTTTTTGCGCAAAATAATGGCTTGTTAGTGTAAAAAACGTCTATAATTAAGATTGTGGATTTATTCTACTAAGGCTTTGTTTAATTGTTTTAGTAAGGTTGAAGGAATTCTTTTAGTGGAGAACAAACGAAAGAGAAACTTTAACTTTTAATGACATTTTCGTACCGTTGGATTCACTTGCACGTCCTAGATTCGCTTGGAAAAGAGAGATTTGGTATCTCATTCATATGCGGATATTGTTACGGGTGTTGCTGAAGGAGCAAAGGTCTATGCCTCGGAAGAATTATCCGGTATGGGCAACAACGCAATTCAGCCTTTTAAGGTCAACCGATCCATTATACCGCAAACGACCTTAGTCTCTTGAATCGATTCAAGAGACTTATTGATATGAAAAATTAGAAATATATTGAAAAAAGGAGGATAACTCGCTTATGCGTAATCAAAAAGGTTTTACATTAATAGAGCTGCTGGTAGTGATTGCCATTATTGCATTGTTGATGGGGATACTCATGCCGGCACTGCAAAAGGTAAAAGAACAGGCACAAGAAATAACTTGTCGGGCTAATTTGCGTCAATACAGTATAGCTCAAAATATATATCTGGACGACTTCGACGACCGCTATCCTCCTGCAGCGACATCACTGGTGTCAGACGAAGCGCCTGAAACCGGTTACGAGCGTTACTGCAGATGGCACGATCCGAGATACCCGGCCGACGGCCCATTCTGGCCCTACCTGGCAGAAGACAAGGTGCATTTATGCCCGCTTTTCAGGACTCTTGCCAAAACACTCGGTAAAAATCATCCCAGTCATGATCCTTCCATACCCATCGTCCCCTACTACAGCTACAGCATGAACTGGTTCATAGGCGAACATAAGCTTTCGGAATTTACAAGGAGTAAGTCAGCAATTTTTTTCTTCTCCGAGGAGAATATGTGGTTAAGGCCGGGCTGTAATCATGTGCTTAATGATAATTCCTTATGCCCCGATGGTCGTGACTGGTTCGGCACATTTCACGGCGCTAGCGGTGGAGATTTGAACTCCGGCAACGCTAATGCCATTTTTGTGGATGGCCACGTCGAATCGGTTCGCTCTGCCCTCGGCGACGATCCCTCAGATACGTCGGAGATGGAGCTTGATACATACGAAAAATACGGCTGGCCATTCAAAGAACAATTTTTCTAATAATGGACTTGCCCTCTAAGCAGGAATTCACGGAAGATCAACAATTATAATCAAAACGCTTGTCCTTTTGCAAACACAGTTGTCAATCCTAACTTTTATTTAAATCGAGCCAACTGCGTTTTGCTTTTCGCATAAGTTTATATACCCAGTCCTCGAAGTACAGCGGGTACAGATGCAGCTTTTCGCTCGCCAATTGCAGTCCTTTTTTGGAAAGCCAGGGCTTATATTTGTCCACATGGTTGGGGAATTGTTCTGCGATTCTTTTCTTGTATAAATCTCTTAGTCTTCTGCGCCTTTTTTTTCTCTCTTCTTCATCCTTATGAATTGCCCTGAAATAGCTTCTTATCTTATCAACCCTTATATCCTGATCCTGCTTGAAATACGGAATAAGCCTTTGCGGGATTCTATCCGGCAGAGTAAATTTTTCACCAATTACCGAAAGCTCGACTTCACCACTTCCGTAATGGAGCAAAGGATCATAAAAAAATAATGCAGGATGAAAATCTATTCTGTGACGGGTCAGATACGGAATAAAAACATCCAGGGTCTTTCCTGCACGAAATAAACTCCACGGACCATCACCTATTAATATAGTATAGCATAGTTTATTTAAGTCTTTGCGATTATAGCCAACGATTGTGTTATAAGCCCACTGAAGCTTGGGCATTGTCGCTATGCGTACATCAATTATCAGTAATCTCGAAGCTACCGTCTCTTTAGCCATGCTAGCAATTTCTTCGACGGTCTGTTCTGATGATGCCCGCCGTGGTCGAATCAGCTGATAGTTCTTCATTCTCGAATCGTAATGTATCCTTGCGTAAATATCCGTAGCCAGGATGTGATCCAAAGTGAGGATATGTACCTGGTTCTTTCTTTCAGTGTGGCTTAATATATCCTCTTTAGTGTCTATTATATCGTAAGTATCTTCCAACGTACTTAGAATCCTATTATTAATCGATTAATGTTTAAGTAAAACCGGTATGACGCTGTATATTACCGACATTATCTTGACGTGGCAAGCCCCCCTGCAACGTGGCTAAATAAAAAATAATCCCACGACGAACCTGTCCTGAGCCGTGGACTAAGCCAGACTCTACAGGAGGTCGAAGGATTGCGGGGCTAATTATGAGGTAATGAGTTCTGGTTGTGCAGTAACTCAATATTTGCCAGCTCGTATGGTTTGAGAGTGAGCGGCTTGTCAAACTGAATTGCAACACGACAGACCGAGGAATTCAATTTGTCGGCCCTGCAAACCCGACCTGTCCGGGTTATGCTTACGACGGCTCCCGGGTCCATATCATCAAAACGAGGAAGGCTGAACTTAACCGTCAATGTTTGCTCTAACTGTGGGACATATTTCTCGGTACTACAGTCAAATGCAATACCCCCGCTGGAGATATCAACCATCAGGCCCTGATCGACCCTCTGGGTAAAATCCTCCGAAAACATTACCGGCCACTTATGTTGCAACCTTTCCTCTGTTCTACGTTCTGACCCGTCGCTCATTTAAATACTCCAAATTCGCTTTTATTCGATATCCTTTATATATCGACATATTGCAGAGGCTACTTCAGTGCACACTATGACTAAAATCTCACTTGGTCACGGCATTTATACCGCCGAAAAAACAAGGATTTCCACTAATTAATCTTGCTTTTCAGGATTGTCATGCAATAATCACATCTCAAAGGAATATTTCAATAGTAACAACGTT
>CAZQXE010000073.1:8728-12860 GCA_964597115.1 uncultured Pirellulales bacterium
CCAAACGAAGACATCGTCAAATGGGGATTTGCTATAAATGCCGATACGGATGAATATTTTACCGGCCTGATGGAACGTGTCGTGGACGGGCATCAGAGGGAGTCCTGGGCGCCTGGCATCACTGAAGCTATGAACCTGCGTGGCCAGAAGGTGGAGATGATTATAAAGCCCACAACCTCGGTGTATGCACCGTTTTACCTGTCGTCCCGCGGCTACGGCGTCTTCGCCAGAACGAACTGGCCGGGCATGTATGACTTCTGTGCCTCCGATCCGGACCGAGTCCTGATTGAGTTCGAAGGACCTTCGCTCGAAGTAAAGATGTACACATCCGATGAGCCGGTTAAAATTGTCTGTGAGCACGCCATAGACGCAGGCCCGCCCGTTTTGCCGCCGAAGTGGATATACGGTCCCTGGCGCTGGCGCGACGAGCATCGGATACGCTCATCGTATTACGACGGCACACCATGGGACGGCCCTTTCAACGCAGAAGTTATGGAAGATGTTCTGATGATGAAAGCTTTCGAAATTCCGTGCAGCATTTATTGGGTGGATCGTCCGTACGGGCCGGGGCCGATAGGCTACGATGATTTTGAGATTGACCCAAAACGCCTTCCAAATTTTGCCCAGATGGTCAAGTGGCTCAACGTACAGGGAATGCAGATGGTGTTGTGGATCGGGCCGTTCTTCCAGGGCCAGATGATGAAAGAGGCCCTGGCCAAGGGCTACAACCTCCCCGGCCAACGCCCACAACGCCAAAACTACCCTCTATGCGACTTCACTAATCCCGAGGCGAAGGCCTATTGGCAAAACGGCTTTGCCAAGCTGCTCAAATTGGGCGTCGCCGGATTCAAGCTGGACCGTGCCGAGGAAGGAATTCCGGAAAGCGGTCCTTTGAAGGTGCATGATGGACGCTCGATTCGCGAAAATCGCAACGCATATCCGCCGATGTATACCAAGGCCACTTACGAAACGGCCAAAAAACATCGCGGCAACGATTTTGTGCTTATGCCAAGGGCATCGTACACCGGCAGCTCGCCTTATGCCGTGTTCTGGGGCGGTGACATCGGCGGGACGCAGGAAGGACTGCGAGCCTCCATTATCGCCGTGCAGCGTTCGGCGGTCATGGGCTATCCCAACTGGGGTTCCGACACGTGTGGCTACAACGAACAACTCATGGAGCGGGAAGTCTGCGGCAGGTGGCTGGCCTTTAGCTGCTTTACACCAATTATGGAAGTCGGACCAACACGCGACAAGGGATTCTGGAACGTCCCACGCGGCGAAATTACCGAATACGATGAAGAACTGATTGCCATCTGGCGCCTCTATGCACGTTTGCACCAGCGACTTGCCGACTACAGCTATCAGTGCGCCAAGACAGCGCACAAGACCGGCATGCCAATCGTTCAGCCGCTCTTTTTAATCGAACCCAAGTCGCCCGAGGCATGGTCAAACTGGTGGACTTACCAGTACGGGCCGGATCTGCTGGTCTCGCCTGTCTGGGAAAAGCAACAACGAACACAACAAGTATACCTACCCGCGGGTGAAAAATGGAAGGATGCCTGGCAACCGGGAAAGGTCTACGATGGTGGCCAAACCATTACCGTGAATGCCGAGCCTCACCAGATTCCATTGTTCGTTCGCCTAGGTTCAGAAATCGAGGTTGGAGACCTGAACCAGGAGTATAAGCAATCTAAATTAATCGCAAAGAAAAGACCCAACCTGAAGCCATTGGAAGCTCGCGTCAAAGCATGGTTTGAAAAAAATAAATAAAACATAAAAAATAATATTTAACCTCGCACCCATAAATAGCCCCGCGATCCATCGCGGGGTTATTTTTTTAGCCACAAAGTTTATCAAGGATTTTCCGCCAGCTCGGGTTGTGGATTTTGTAATCCTAACACATCGAACCGCATGCCGAACTGCTGAAAATAATACAATGAATAAGAACGACCAAAAACATGTAAGGGCAATAATATGACTGTGCCGATATAGGGTATCAAAAATAATATACTTGCACAGCAACAGCACAAGCCAACACAAAAGCCAACACAAATAACTGCGCCAATCGCAATAGCTATTGCAATTTGAAAAAGTATATACAATGCGAAGCGTGCCTTATTTACCGAAAGGATTGAAAGAAATTCCCGCCAGGCTGCCGTGCAGCTTGTTGTTCGCAGGAACATAATCGGCACGACAAAATCTGTTGTGAATTTAGAGACTAACATTAACGCAATCGCAATGGCTAAAACAAAGAAAGCAATCATTACACCGCCGAATATGGCGGTAACGGTTGGAGCGCCGCTTGCCGCCACCATTATGATAAAGCCGACGACTAAAAGGATGGGCAGTCCTATTGCAACAAAGCCGATTAAGAACAACACGATTCTAAACACAAACAAGCTGTTGGAATGTTCCCGGAATTTTGACCACGGCAGTTTAACCTCAGCCTTGTTTTCAGCCACGCAGTGCAAAAACATAAATTTACCCCGGCTGCTGAGCCACGTAAAAACAAGCCATAATAAAATCCCCCCAATTATAATAAATATGACTAAAGGAATGATCCAACTGATATTGTCATGAAAATAATCTTTTGCCTGATTAAGGCTCTCATGGATTTCAGGAGATTCACCGCTTCCGTGTCCGCCTCCACTACCTCCCCATTTTCCAAGGTTCGCCAGCCAGGCACAGAAACCGATAATGAACCATCTGCCTAAATCGAAAGGTTGAAAAAGTATTAACTTCACCCTATCAATGGCAGGGCTGATAGGATCGATTACGCTTATCGTAGGAGGACGTTGTGAATTCATTGGATATGTCCTTTGCAATAAACAACCAGATTAAAGAAATTTTAAATTTAGAGTATCTTTACTATATTCACTATTGAGTTTTCTTACTTTAATAGTTACGTTTTTTGGAGTTGTTGTTTCAACAATCTCAGCTCTTTTTGAACCGGCCAGTCGCCGAAGGCCAACACGAAAAGCATAATTATATTAGCAATTGGTATGAGCATTAAAAGACCCAGCGCCCAGCAATAGCCTGCATTGGAGAAAATCCTGCAATAAATCAATATCTTGACGGCAGTTACTATAAGAAGCACAAAGACAACAAATATGATTAATGCCACTCCGAATACAGGAGCGAAATCGGGATTAGCGTGCATATTTTTTCCTTTCGATTTTACCTATAAAAGTTAGTATTCCAATTTATCCAAAAAGCACCATTTTGCAAATACATTTTCTCTATACCCTGACAAATGCCCCTGATTTTGAGACTTTATCCACAACAGCAACCACTGAAATAGACTCATTGAGCGTGAAAAAAAAATCAAAAAAATTAAAAAATAATATCATATAACCTTTGCGTCTTAGGGTCTTAGTGGCCAAACAAATGAAAATTTCTCCGCGTTCTCCGCGGTTAAACTTCGATATTGTTGACTTGCCGTCGGCACGTTTAAATGTTATTATGAATCATTAGTCGAACAAAATATAAGTTGTCGCAGTGAGCTTTAATAATGAAAAAGAATTTCGAGCGAATTGCCAGAGAAGACGGCCGTTTTAATCCTTCGGCGGTCAGGTTTGTCTATGAGGCACTGAGCTACACAGCCAAGAATATCGCTCCCGAGCCCAGACACGTCAGCGGCCAAATCCTCTGCGAGGGACTGAAAAAATTGGCCTTCGAGAAATGGGGTAAAATGGCAATGCTGGTCCTGAACACCTGGGGCATTAAAACGACACGCGATTTCGGCGAAATCGTCTGGCTTATGATACGAAACAAATGGATGAGCGCACAACCCACCGATTCAATAGAAGACTTTAACAACGTCTACGATTTCAAAACCGTCTTCAAAGACCAATTCAAATTCTGATCGTTGACCGCAAACACAATGGTTAGCTTGTGAGTACAGAATTCAGTTCCTGTAACCTCTCATCTCGACAATTTCCCAGTAGAAATCCTTGTCCTTTCTTGTCACTCCCACATCGCCGGTTAGTACCATGGTCTCTCCAGGCAAGATAACAGCCCCGGGCGGTCCCAGAACAACTTCATACCACTGCTGCTCATTTGTGTTCCTGTCAGTCAACCTTATCCTTATAGCGATCTGTGTTATCGTGTAATCCGAACGGTTCTGGAACAT
>CAZQXE010000074.1:0-12725 GCA_964597115.1 uncultured Pirellulales bacterium
AAAAGGCCCCGCCGTTTGGCAGGGCCTGAGCTTCTCACGGTCCGGACACGTCGTATATTTGGATCAGCAAGGACTAACATTAGTTGCTTCGGGGCCTTTCTTGCCTTGTGCAACCTCGTACTCCACCGCTTGGCCATCATATAAAGACCGGAACCCTTCCGCGGCGATGTTCGAGTGATGAATGAACAGATCCTCACCGCCATCGTCGGGAACGATAAAACCGAATCCCTTCCTCTCATTGAACCATTTTACCTTACCTTTATCCACAATGTTCTCCTTAGGCCATTTATTGGGGCCAGAAATATAAAATCCCTCATTTTAAATCAGGGGTACACTCCGAGGGACAGAAGAGCACTCCTTGACACAAGAGTGACAGTAATACAAAAACCTGTTATTGTCAACGAAATAGAACAATTATTTTGAGACTAAATTAGATTTTTCACCTCGTTTGATTTGGGCAACGGTGTGTGGCAACGTGAATTTACGTACTTATTTTTCTCAGGAATACAATTCAAACGATTATAAATCTATAGAGAACAGAGTTTATAGTCTGATTTTAAGGCAATCTCTCATAAAGCAGCAGTCTGTATAGGAGCACTGACCACCCGACCTTCCAAAACAAGGTGTGCATCCTTCTGCCTGCTGGATAGCGTGAATGAGTTCTGCCTTTTTCATTTTTCCCGGTGTTATCCCAAGCATTTTAGCCTTCATTTTAGTTTCAGGCATACTCATGCGTTTCTCTGTGACACTTGTTGTAGGCATTATTTATCTCCTTTTCGTTTACTTAGACAGATTTATGTCTCGCGTTATTTGGAACACAATGATAGATAAAATCCCTATCAATTTTCGTTTCTCTGCCGGACCATTAAGCTAGTTTCCTCAAAGTTATTGTTCGTTATCCAGCTAATATATTTTCGATTATTTAAGAAGCTACCCTCAAAAAAAAATGTCTTTTTTTTGCTTTTTTTTGCAATTTAGGAACATTTTTTTATTATTGCCCATTTTTTCATATTATTTTCGGACATAGTGATAATAGACGTTGTGTGTCACCGATTGCATTTTGCTTCGTCCGCTAATCCGGTAATAGACTAAATACCAGCCTAAAAACATCGGATATTATATCGCTTTGATATAATATAAAATCAGGATTGATAGATGAGGGTCTTTTACGTTCTATAGACACCACTGATCTGTTTGCCGGCACAAATCATCGAGTTCCAGTTCTCATAAGTGATGAGGAGCAGTGCGGTACGTACCGCAATTCGAAAATCTACAGAGGGCCTCATAGTAGATGGCAAACGGAAAAAATCCGATAAGTGCTTGACGAAAATCTTCTTTCAATTCATCGCCATATCTGATAAACAATACAGTTTCCGTTATAAAATACTTATTGCTATATACGATGTTATGAATTTAGTTGTAAATAAATCTCAGTTGTCAGGGTCAGTGACTATCCCAAGCTCCAAATCGCACACTATTCGTGCAGTTGCAATCGCCTCTTTGGCAACCGGGCAAAGTTCCATCAAAAATCCTTTGGATTCCAGCGATACACAAGCAGCGATAGCCTGTTACCAATCGTTAGGTGCTGCGATTGACACATCAGATCCTAAGTTATGTAAAGTAATCGGCACAGGTGGCAGAATTACAACTCCCAAAGAAATTATCGACGTTGGCAACTCCGGCACAACACTACGTATAGCAATGGGTTCAGCCGCTTTAGCACAAGCCGGTCAGAAAACAACCTTCACCGGTGACGAACAAATTCAAACGCGGCCTATCGGGCCTTTGATAAAATCCCTCAATGATTTGGGAGCCCAATGCGTTAGTCTTCGGAGTAATGGCAAGGTACCGATAGAGATTGCGGGTAAACTGGCCGGTGGAAAAACAAGCATCTCCGCATTTACCAGTCAATATCTTTCCAGCTTGCTTTTGTGTACGCCTTTATGTGCTAACGATACCGAAATAGATGTTACTTTGCTTAATGAGCCGGATTATGTTCAGATGACACTTGACTGGCTCGATAAACAGCAGATTAAGTATGAGAATCAACAGATGCGGAAGTTTAAAATTAAAGGCAATCAGAGCTACAAAGCTTTTAATGCTACAATACCTGCTGATTTTTCAAGCGCAACTTTTTTCCTCTGTGCCGCTGCCCTTGTAGGAGATAAGGTAAGTTTACTCGGACTTGATTTCTCAGATAGTCAGCCGGACAAAGCTGTAGTTGATTATCTAAAGGCGATGGGTGCTGATATCGATATTGAACCTGATTCAGTAACAGTCAAAGCTTCGAAGCTCAAAGGTGCTGAGCTTGATATGAACAAAACACCCGATGCATTACCTGCCATGGCTGTTACTGCCGCATTTGCCGAAGGAACGACGAAGCTGCTGAATGTTCCCCAGGCAAGAAGTAAAGAGACCGACCGAATCAAATGTATGGCTGAAGAGCTGAAAAAAATAGATGTTACTGTTGAAGAATTGCCCGATGGCCTTATAATAAAGGGTAGTAAGCCGAAGTCGACTCAGTTAAACGGCAGAAGCGACCATCGAATTGTGATGGCAATGTCGTTAGCAGGCTTGAGATTAAACGACGAATGTAGCATTGATACCGCCGAGGCAATCAACGTTACATTTCCTAATTATGTAGAGTTAATGCAGAGTTTGGGTGCAGATATGCAATTGAAATAACAGGAGGAATTAGACTATGATTGGTTGTCATATTGGACGAATATTTCAGGTAACGGTAGCCGGTGGTTCTTACCAGGAGGGTTTAACATCCGTCCTTCAGGGTGTCCCACCTGGCATGCTTGTGACCGAACAGGAAATTTACGGGGACTTGCTTTTACGAAAACCTGGTGCCGATGAGTTGTCCAGCCCTCGAAAAGAACCGGATCTGCCAATTATTTATTCAGGCCTGAATGCAGCCGATACAATCGAGAATGCAGGGAATAGAAACCACACTAACGGTACACCGTTGTCGATTCTAATTCCCAACCTGGACCGCCATTTCATTCACATTAAACAATACCAGGACACGAATCGCACACCACGCCCGGGCCATGCATCCTATGCTTCGTTTGTAAAGTATGGTTCTGATGATGATGCTATTGGTGCCGGTATTTTCAGCGGACGCTACACATCAACGATTGTGGCTGCCGGATATGTCGCGAAAAAAGTTCTGAAAAAATGCGGTATCAATGTGTTTTCCTATGCGAAAGAGATTGCCGGCGTTAGATGCCCCGAGGTTCCCGTTGAGAAGGCTTTTAAGTACACTAACGATTATAAAATGATGCGGTGGGACCTCGACCCGTTTTATCAGGAGGTTTATATCAAAGGCCGTATCACAATGGAGATGAGATTTCTGGAAAAGACCAGAATATTAGCAGAAATCGAACAGGAAATTGATGCTATCAGGAGCAAAACTCCCAAGATGACGCCCGCTGCAATTCGAGACAAATACGGGGTGCACCCGATAGTAAATTGCCCTGATACTGATGTTGCCGAAGGTATGGTCGATGCATGTAATCGAATATCCGCCACAGGTGACTCGGCTGGAGGTGTAGTCGAAGTTGTTGTAACCGGTGTTCCGACAGGTCTCGGCGAGCCTGTATTCTATAAACTCGATGGTGAATTAGGCAAGATGCTTGGAATCGGTGCAGTCAAAGGTGTTGAGGTTGGTGCAGGCTTTGGTGTAAAAGATATGACCGGCTTCGAAAACAACGACCAGATGCATGCTGAGGATGGTAAAGTCGTTTTCGATTCAAATAATGCCGGCGGCATCACGGGCGGACTTACCACCGGCCAAACTATTACGGTACGACTTGCGGTCAAGCCCACCCCTACAATAGACAAACCACAGAAGACAATCGACAAGTACACTCTGGAGAATAAAGATCTGGCTGCTATTACCAGGCGTGATCCAACAATTGTAGCTCGTATATGGCCGGTTGCCGAGAATTATACGGCGATGGTAATACTGGACCATCTGATAGCACATTATGGCTACCAGGCATTGAAAGCCAAAGTGAGCTCTTAGCTACGAAAACTATGCCGTGCCAAGTTTCTGGACGCTACACTAATCACAAATCGACTCTTGTGACATTATCGCTTTGCCATTAATCAGCTATATCCCATGGCGAATATTCGGTCTCATTACCATATTCATCGCGTGCCTTAACGCGGAAAATATGATCTTGTCCACTTCGACCTACATGAACAGTGTAGGCTGGATCCGCCTGCCAACCACTGCTGAAGCCGGATCTGGTAGTGCACAAGAAGAAATACTCCACAGCGCCACCGCTATCATCTGTTGCTACCGCAGCCCTCATTACGGCTGAGTAATTTAAGGAATCGACAGGGTTGCCTGCAAGGCCAAAGACTTCTCGAGGTGTTCCGTCGAAGCCGTTCGCATCTGCAACCGGATCCCATTGCATCGGATCTGGTGTTGGAGCAGTCAGATCCGGAGAAGCAAGAGTTGTTGCATAAGCTATCTCCGACCAGTCGGTTTCGTTCTGATTTGACGATATATCTCTTGCTTTGACCTGATAGCCGTATTCAGTATCGGGATTAAGACCAACATCAATGTAGTTTGGCTCATCCTGCCAGCCGCTATCGTGACCACCATCAGTTACGGATTGGAAGTAATACTCGACTTCGCTATCATCATAGGCGATAGTAGCTTCCATTGAGATTGCATTCCACGAGTTTGGTTCGATAGTTTCTATGCGAGGAGCAGGTGCCGGTGGGATAGTATCACTGCCGGCATAACGAATTCCTGACGATTTGCTTACATTACCTATTTCATCCTGCGTCATTACTCTATAGCCATATCCAAGACCCGACGTAAGACCTCTGTCCGTATAGGTCGGACTTTCCTGCCAGCCGCTGTCATGACAATCGCCATACACGCATTCGAAATAGTACTCGATATCCCAGCCCCAGGCATCAAAGGCAGTTTCAGCAGTCATGTCAATTGATGTTCCCGTTTTTAAATAAGGCTCGGTTTCCCACTGACTTGGATTAGGAATTGGCGCTTTAGTATCTCGGACAAGCCAGCAGTCGGCAAAGAATAATAGGTCTTCCATGTTAATTTTAGTATCCATTGTAAAATCAGCACCCTGGCACCAGCTATTTGTTTCTGAGCAACTTTCCTCAAGCCATTGTTCTGCAAGTCTCGTGAAGTCAAGGAAGTTGATCAACCCATCATTAGCCAGATCACAGAAACTGCATGGTTCAAGTGCCGAGTAATGATAACCCATATCGACAGTACCTTTATCAGGCTCTCTGTCCGTACGAGTTGTGTATCCAATCAGACCCACACGACCCACGGAATCGCTGCCGGCATCGACACAGAGACTGTTCCGATTCTGGTCAGCATCTCTCTGACTGAGATAATAGTTACCCAGTGGTCCTGATACGAATAACGGGTCTTCATTGATGATTCCCTCGCCCCAGCTTAGTTTACAGCCTTCATCGGCCCATACGTAACCTGTTGAGCTCTTAACATCGCTGTAAGAGACTGCAACCGTTCCACATCTTGGGTCAAGTTCGAAGCCGGCGCCAATGGCGATCTCCTGTCCTCTTAATCCGAAATTGTCCCATAAAATGCTGTCAACAACTTTAGCTTTACTCTCGTAACCACAGTATAGTGCACCACCAAGGCCGGTACTACCTGCAGCTCCCGCCGTGCCTGAAGCTGCGTTGCCGACTAAGGTACAATTTGTAATCGAAGGAGTTGCATACCAGTTTGTTGAAATACCACCACCATCCCGGCCGGCAACGTTATTTATTATTAAGCAGTTGTTGATGGACGAACTGTTTTCACCGCGTAAGTAAATTCCGCCTCCTGAAGCCTCAGCCCAGTTACCGTTTATATTGCAATCCTGAACGATAGCATCAACTGACCATAAGTACAACCCGGCACCAATACTGAGTACGTTGTCATTCGGATCGTTGATGTCTGTAATAGCCTGATTGTTGGCGATAATAGAGCCTGTAATATCTATTGAGCCGGCAACACCCAGGAATCCGCCGCCGCGAAGTGCTGTATTAGAGACGATATTGCAATCAACGATTGATATATTGGCGTTACCGACGTAGATTCCTCCACCGGAATCGGCTCGATTTTCAATAAAGTTGCAATCTTTGAAGGTAACTAACGCACGGCGTTCGGCACAAATACCACCTCCATATCCGATATAAGGACTAAGACGATGGTTAGGATCTACTGTTTCGTTGGGCTCTACTGTTCCGGTAGCTAAGTTGTCCTCGAATGTACATTCTGTGAAAGCTATAATTGAATCGGCCGCACAATAAACACCACCACCGTAACTTGGTATTTCATAAGGCACAATTGGCTCCTGCTGCCTGCCATCGGTATTCATTACACCACCTTGGCCACTCATGCCGCCATACGCTTGATTTCCCCTTATTTCGCAGTCAATGAATACGACATTGCTTCCAACATCACAGAATACACCTGCTCCATACCCGGAATACCATCGATAGTCACCAAAGTAGGATGTTCTGCTGGAATCTCCATAAAGCGGCCAGTAATCTTCTGCGAAGTCCCATTCCCAGACTTCCCACAGATTACCTTCGATGAGCGTGGTATCCAGACTTTCCGGATCAATATCATCTGCCTGAGATCTGCTGTAGTTACCACCGTAGTTAGCTATACCTTCACCAACATTGCCGGACCAGGCGCCACCATCACCACCATTACCACCTCGGACTGTATTGTCCTCGATCCTGCATCTAATAAATTGTGGACTGCTATATGGGTAACAGCATACTCCAGCGCCGTGTGCCCAGCCGCTCCAACCGCCACGACCTGCATTGTTGTCTGCATCCGCAACGACACCGTCTCCACCATCACCTGCATTTATTATGTTGTTTCTTATTACACAGTTCTTAATAACAGGACTGGCTCCCGGCACAATAAGGATACCGGCACCGCCAAGATTTTCACCATCGTATCCATTAGGATGACCAGCTTCACCAGCGTCCCTGTTACCGTCTTCACCATCTCCTGCATTTCCACCGAAGTTCTCGATCGTAAATCCATTCAATATTGTATTCGCATCTGCACCCGTATCAAAGACCACGCCGAGGTAGTTGTAATCTGAAACATCAAAATTACCGCGAATGACTGTTGCCGCCACAGTACAGGGATCATGTGGGTCTCTTGATGTAATAAGGATGGACTTATTGACGTACAGACCAATAGACTGATAACCACCATAATATACGCCGGTTTCAACAACAATCGTATCTCCATCTTCAGCAGCAGAGACCGCTTCCTGGATACTCTGGTAGTCGTCGGGTACGTTCAGAACGGCCGGAACGGGCTGCCAGAATTCAACCGATGCAAAAGCATTTGCGCCATTAATAGTCACGGTATTCGTAAGAGCAGTGGAAGAATCATCATCAGTACCATGCCAGACCCTGACTCCATAATTCGGTTCAGGTATTGCGGTCAGGGTTATTATTTCGCCATCGTAGAACGAGCCGCTATTTGGATCAATCGTTCCATGAGGACTACCGTCACTACTGTCAGCTACATACGCAACCAAATTAAAT
The DNA here is from genome assembly GCA_964597115.1 of uncultured Pirellulales bacterium. Classification (GTDB taxonomy): domain Bacteria; phylum Planctomycetota; class Phycisphaerae; order Sedimentisphaerales; family Anaerobacaceae; genus CAZQXE01. The sequence continues at coordinate 7,579 of CAZQXE010000074.1, forward strand.
AAAGGAGCAGGTTCGAATTCAATAGTAACGTTAATATCTTCCGTTATAGTAACAGTATTTGTCCTGGCAACGGATGAGTCGTCATCGGTACCGGTCCATCTTTTAACTTTATAGCCCGGATCAGGAATTGCATACAGTTTAACGACATTGTCCTCGCTTAAGTTATAAACAACCGCTACATTTGGACTTACAGAACCGTGAATGCCGGGATCAGCGGGATTTTCAACCACGGTAACTGTTAACTTATAACCAATAAGCCCATGGCCATAGTGATAACCCATATCGACGATACCGGCATCATTTACACCGTCACTTCTTGTGGTTAAATCACCCAGTGCTATATTCGGATCATCAGCATCTGCACTTCCGGCATCAACACACGGACTATCAACTTCCTGACCGGCGGCGGTTTGACTCAAATAGTAACCAGCCTCGAAGTTCGGATCTATTGCGATATTGTGACCGGCAGGATCCCAGCTATTACTGTCAGCTTCCCACCAGCGGAGTGTGCAATCATCTTCAACAAAAACCATGGGCGGAACACGCATAATTAACTCAAGTGCTGTCTTAAATGCATCTGCAACTTCACGGCTGCTGGGCGCCTCGATAACGGTCCCACCTGTTCCCAGAGCAAGACGATTGAAGTAATCGATTGCTTCCTCATCGCCCCTGACGGGAATCGCGAAAATTCTTATATTCGCCCCCGGTCTGGTAGCCGCCCTGATAATGTCTCTGCTCGTATAAGTCGTAAATGGCTCAGGATCATGCGGCGGTGCATCAGCCATGAGGATAATCGCTCTGTTTACTTTCACACCGGTGTGCCACGCTCCCGGTCCGGTTGATTCCTCATCGGCACCATGTAAATCTCCACCAAGTGCCTCCATCAGGCTGTTATGATCAACACAATGCATTAAAGCCGTATAGACAGCCTCCGGCCAATCGGCACCACCGCTGGCTGTTATATCATCAAGAGAAGCAATCACTTCGACGACATTGGTTGTAAATACTGAATCATCTCTATACGGATAATCAGTATCACCACCGTAATCGAATTCGGCATCGTTAAAGTCCTTGTAATCCACTACGGCAATTCTGAAATCGGGAATAGTATCTTCTATCAAGCCCATAATTTCACCCGCAGAATCCCTGACCGCATCAATATCAGTATCCATACTGCCTGTAGAGTCAATACAGAAAACAATATCGAGTGCCTTTATCGCATCGGGATCATTCGGCTCCGGATCCGGCTCGATGTCGCTGTAAGTAATGTCAACTGTTGATGGTAACGGATATGCGAAATCACCGCTACCTACGCCAATTTGAGAGCCATCGTAACCACTGGCGTTACCCCAGATGATTGAATTTTGAACCTCGGCATTACTGGCGTAGGAGCAGTACAGACCACCACCATAGGAAGGAAACAGGGTGGCCGAGTTATTAGAAATTGTACAATTATGGATTTTTGCTTCTGATTCCCAGTTAACGGAGATACCGCCGCCGTCTCTGCCGGCCATATTTCTGGTGACCAGACAATTCTTTACCAGCGGTGCCGAGTCACCGGCTATATAAATACCTCCACCTGAGGTTCTGGCTGTATTACTACCAATCTGACAATCAGAAATCAACCACGGACCCCTGAAGGAATATATACCGCCGCCACGGGCGACTCCGAAGTCGTCCTCAATACGAATAGCAACATAATTCGCATCGCCCAGACTACCATTGGGATCAGGATCACCGGTAGGCAAATTCGGATCAGTCGGGTCTGGAGCATAGAATTCGTATGTTACGTCAATCCGGCGTGCCTCGTTATTATTGATCGTGCAGTTGATAACTGTCGATTCTTGCGAATCAAGATAATATAAGCCGGCACCACGAGCAGACGCGTTAAATGTGATATTACAATCCGCAACGGATACAACGGAATTGCTAACAAATATTCCACCGCCGTCTTCATTAGCACTATTATCTGCTAATGTGGTGCCAACAATTGTTCCCGAGCATTTCGAACCAAAATACAATGCACCACCAGAATCCGCGTTATTATATGTGAAGTTGCAATCAGTAATTGTAGAGAAGTTACTGAGACCATAGTAAATTCCACCGCCTAACATATCTGCCGAGTTTCCGGTAAATGCACTTTGATTCAGAGTTGATATACTCTCTGTCGCGTTGTAAAGTCCACCACCATTGGAAGTTGCATTGTTGTTTGTTAAGCGGCATTTTGTAAATACTACGGAACTGTTACTGCTGTTATAAACACCGCCGCCAAAGCCTTCGGTAGAACAACCGGAAATCGTACAGTTCACAAAGGTGGGATTGCTGTTTACGTTCAGATATACACCACCGCCATTTCCACCTAATAAAGTGCTGCAATTGCTAATCGTAACATTCCTAAAAGACGGGCTGCAGCCGGTATCGATAAAGATTGCACCGCCACTGGCTGAAGTTACGCTGCAATTGCTTATTAACATGTTCACAAAAGTCGGACTGCTGTTTGAACTAATGTATATAGCACCGCCCGGCTGAGCATACTGGTTGCCGTTAACGATAGTGAAACCGTTAATAATTGTCTCGGCACCTTCGCCGTTATTAAATGTAAATGCACGAGTGTTGCCACCACAGTCAATAATCGTACGAGCAACAATATTCGGATCATCAGGATTGGCACTGAATAACTTAAGCTCCTTGCCTCTGAAGTTAATATCGCCGTCATAGGTACCTGCTTCAACAATAATCGTGTCGCCGCTTTCCGCTGAGCCAACGGCCTCTACGATAGCGCTTTCACCGCCCGAGACCTGAATCCTTTGCGGCAGTCTGAACCTAACTGTAAAGACTTTATTGGCATCCATCACTACGTTAAGTTCTTTGCTGTAAGAGATCAGCATATCATTAGCGTCATACCAACCCTTGACATAATATCCTTCATCAGGTTTAGCTTGAAGTTTCAGTTCTGTGCCTTCGTAGTACCAGCCGCTGTTAGGCTCAACTGTTCCGTGAATGCCGGGATCATTTGAATCCTCCGATACTGTCACTGTCACTGTCAATTGATATTTCGGAATTTCCTTCTTATAGTGGTAACCCATGTCCACTGCGTTCATATCGTCGACGCCGTCGATACGTGTCGTATATTCATCCAAACCAATGTTACTTGCAAGGTCACTACCGCCGTCAACACAGTTGCTTTCGACTGTTTGACCGGCATCCAACTGACTTAAATAGTAACCATAGATAAAATGCGGATCCTCTTCGATGATATAACTTTCATATCCCCATTGTTCGTAGTCCCAGCTCGGATAATTGCTTGACTCGGGCGCCTGCCATCCGTTCATCAGACAATCTTTTCCAACGTATATCGGGGAATCAGAGAAAGTAGTAATAGCCATTCCAAGATTCACCTTTGGTTTGGTTATCGAAACTTTCGTGTCGGTAACCGGATCGCCAGTCATAATCAACAGGTGCCTGATTTCTTCAGGTGTAAGATAACGATCTAAATGCTTAATCGCTGCATTTTGTAAGCTGGCAACACAACCGGCAACAAACGGACAGGCTGAGGATGTACCATTGAAATTGGGGGTGTAATTGCCCGGGTCATAACCAGCGGCGCCGACCATGTCCGTAGTATAAACAGGATCAGCAGGCGCCAGAATGTCCAGGTTTTCAGCAGTATTCGAATATGACGTCACCTGTCCGGTTGTGTCATATAATGCGCCGACCGAAATAACTTTTGAAATAGCAGACGGCCATGATATACCCTGGCCGGCAAATCCGTCATTACCCGACGCAGCTAAAATCGTAATACCCAATTCTGTAGCGGTTTCGGCCGCAGCAGTGAAGGCTGGAGAGAACGCATCAGCCACAGCAGGATTGTCAAACGGTAGGGTATAAATACCCCAGCTATTACTCATTACCTTGAGTGGATTCGACAGATCATCGTTTCGATGGCTTATACACCAGTCCCAGGCTGCAAGCGAAGCGCTGTTAAACATCTCGTCATTTACATCAGTAGAAATCTTCAAAGCATAAATTTTCGCATTATATGCAACACCGCCGATATAATCTCCAACATGGCCGAGGCTTCCGGCTGCTATACCGGCACAGGCGGTTCCATGGGGCTGGACTGTCGGCATCGGATCATTATCATTCATGCCGGTATCGTATCCGCCGATGACTTTATCGTTCGGGAAGTCTCCGCCTCCGAGCATAGGATGAGTATAATCAACGCCCGAATCAATTATAGCCATAGCGATTCCGGTACCGTCATACGACCGACGCACTTCTAAAGCATTCCCCATAGGAAGTGCCTGAGCCATCATCGGATAGATACGTCGTACCGGTTCAACATATCTTACGAGAGGATTGTTTACTAATTTCTCAAATCCCTCAGCAGTGACCTCACCGGAAAACGCCATAAAGTTATTATAAGTGTAGTGGCAACAGAATTCGTCGGCTGAAAGCGAACCTAAAACTGACGACTGTCGCATAGATACCTCGGCTCTCATTCGATCAGTCGATTCGGTAGACTTCCAGTCGACTCCGTTGCTCATCCAGTCGGGCTTGACAAGAGTTACAATTACTTTTACTCTTTCCTGGCCCGAGTTGAACTTCTCATAGATGCTTTGAGCATTCACAAGCTTTTCACTGCCGGCAGTGCTTTGCTGTTCGATTCCAGTACGTTCAAGAGAGCCAAAAATATCGAATCGATTTGGATCATCCGGAGGACCGATGTCACTATTACTAATTGTCACTTCAGAAGGTCCGGGGTCATACGAATGACCTGAGTCGATGGCAACTTGTGAGCCATTAACGCCAAAGTTGCCCCAGATAATAGAGTCGATAATCTTAACATTACTGGCATACGAGCTGTAAATACCTCCACCATAGCCCGGGCCGCTTCCTAATGATCCAGTAGCTTTATTTCCGACAATGGTGCAGTTAGATATTGTTGGTTCGGCATACCAGTTCGATGATATACCACCTCCATCACGGCCGGAAACATTTTCTGTTATCAGACAGTTATGCAATACCGGTACAAAGCGATCATCCTGGTCGCTGCCGCTGATATAAAACGCGCCACCCGAAGAGCTTGCATCATTTTCAGTAAATATGCTGTCGGCAATTTTAACAGGTGAATTCAAGCAGTAATA
>CAZQXE010000075.1:0-12705 GCA_964597115.1 uncultured Pirellulales bacterium
AATACTTAAATTGCTCTAGTTGTATGGTATTTAAGTTTTGTTTGCCGTGGCATAGACCTTTAGGAAACTATCCGAATATATTTGTTTGTTGATCAGCATTTCAGCCGTTGCCACAACATTCATCAGGTCTTCATCGAATACGTCGACGATAGCCGAATCCAAACCACGTGAAATTGCCATCGCCAGGAACACACGATTAATAAGGCTTCTTTCCGTTGCCCCCTGGGAAAGATTTGACAGACCGATTGTCATATGTGGAGCAGGTTCAGACAGATACTTTATCTGGTCCATTGCTGTCATGATATTGCCGGGCTGAACCTGGGCGTTGGGCACCTTAACCGGCAGGATGATTGGATCGATGAATAGCCGTTGAGAGTCGAATCCTTTTTCCATCGCCTTTGAGACAATCTCCGCTGCTATGGCTACGCGAGTGTCAATATCCTGGGGTACGCCGTTTTTATCCATAGTAAGTGCGATAATGCTTGCTTTTGGTCCTGTCTGGTTTGCCATTTCCATGTACTTATCGAATATTTCTTCGTCGCTTTTTTTATTCAAAGGCGTTGAGTTCAGTATAACACCGTTATCGGCGTTAATGACCTTCAAACCGGCCGCTATTACATCCGGTTTTTGCGAGTCAAGGCTCAGGGGTGTGGAGCAAGTTTCCTGAATGCTTTCGACCAACCACTGCATTGTGCCAGCCTGATCCGCTGCGGCAGTACCCACATTCACATCCAAATATGCAGCACCTGCTTCGGTTTGCTTTTTGGCCAGTTCCTGAATGACTTTCTTGTCCTTCTCTGCAATGGCCTGCTTAACGTTGGTAAACATTCCATTGATTCGTTCTGCAATCAGTATCATGGAATTCTGTCCTTTCTGCCCCTATGAGTTATTTTTTCCCCATACCTCATTAATAAAATCTCGAATAGTAGCGACCGCTCTTGGATGACGCATACGAATTATATCAACGCCGGCTTGCAAAAGACAGATTGCTGTGGCAGCTTCCCACATTGGTCCTCGATCAATAACCTCTCCCCAGCCGGGCGCATCTTCAAACTTGGCTTCTTTGGCTCGCCAGGATTCATAACCTACGTCACAGATAACCGGCATAGCCATCATTTTATCGCCGGTAAGGGCAGCCAGACGCTGCCGCTCCTGAATCGAATAAGCGTACTCTATTCCATATCCCAGCGCTCCAGTAGACTGAAATGTAATTATTCGTTCCAACGGGAAGCCCATATCAGACGCCAGGATATTTACCTGCTTTGCAATGTTGATATCCAAAGGCGCTTCAGTGATAATGAAATGGCCGTCAGCCAAGGCAATAGCTGTTAATGATTTGTAGTTATCCTCTTTAGTAGTTCCTATTAGGCATTTTTCACCTTTTGCAGCACCGCTTACTTTCGGCATGACTTCATTATCTTTCTCGTCGTTTCCACAGCCCCATAACACCAGAGGTACGCCAACTGCTTTTAAGACCTCTTCGGTGACCTTGACTGCGTGAATTGCGTCTTTATCTCCCTTGTCGGGATGAATGCCCTCGAATTTGATGCAAATCAAATCAGCCCCGAATTCTTCGACAGACTTTTTTGCCCAATCGCCGGGACTGTCGATAACATCTTTATAAGGTTCAACAAGAGCATCGGGCCAGTCGTCGGGCTTGCTATCCAATACGTCCATAGCAATAACCGGTTTTTCGCCGGTATCTTCCACGGAACCGCCATAGACAACATTTTTAGCTCCACCCACCGTTACTGTGCAGCTTCGAGTGCCGCCATCGTCTTTGGTTGCCCCAAGTGCAACTCGATTCACTGAGCCGGTAAAACTTTCTGAAATTTCGGGAACTGGCATCTTAGATTCTCCATAAATGGTTCATATTCCGTCGTTTACGAACTTAAAACTAAGGCACGTTCGAGTATCTTCTGTACCGCTAAAAATGCCGGATCATTTTCTTCTAAATCGAAGACGGTTTTACCCTGTGTTGAGATGTCAGAGACAGCCTTATCATGAGGTATATGTCCAAAGATGTCTATTCCATTCAATTTTTTACTATTGTCCGCTCTGTTCCAAATAATGCCGACTTGCTTTACAGATATTGGCAATTGTTCGGCAAGGGCAAAGATTCTCTTGGCGGTAACTGAGCCGATAGGAGTTGGTTCCGCCACGATAAATAACACATCAACATTATTAGTGGTTCGCCGGGAGAGGTGTTCCATTCCAGCTTCATTGTCTATCACCACAAACTGGTACTGTGAACTTAACTCATCCAGAAACCTTCGTAACATATTATTTACCGCACAGTAACAGTCCGGTCCTTCCGGCCGACCCATCGTGAGCAAATCAAATCCCTCTGCCTCGGTAATCGCCTGCTGGATACCGTATTCGACAGAACGGACTCGATCCATGCCTGTATTAGTTGGTGGTTTGGAACGTGCGTCTTCGCGAATATCCGCAACGGTGCCAATCGGCTGAACGCCCAACGTAAGTCCCAGGCAGGAGTTGGGATCGGCATCCACTGTAAGTACGGCCCCGCTGTCCGATTTCTCCAGCAGGAACCTGATAATCATCGCGGCTAAAGTTGTTTTACCTGATCCGCCTTTTCCACTTATTGCAATAGTTGTTGCCATATTTCATATCTCGTGTGCTTTATTTCAACACCGATTTTAATTCTACGGTTCTTTAGATACATTGTTCTATCGAATCGACTGCAGGAATTTATCCAGGACCGGCTGTCCGTTGCATTTGAGGTTTGGATCGGCACCGTGTTTAAGCAGGATTCGCCCTATTTCCACATCGTTGCGGAAAGCTGCTGTATGTAATGGCGTGCAGCCATAGATAGCTCTTGCGTTGACATCGGCTCCTTGTAAAAGTAGAAATTTAACCATCTCAACTTGTCCGTTTGAGACGGCATCCGCCAAAGCCGTTCGACTATCAGCTCCCCTTTGGTTAATTTCAGCACCATTAGCCAGGAGTAGCCTGGCCGATTTAATTTGACCGTTTCTTGCCGCCCATTGCAAAGGTGTCCCGGAACCGTTTCCTTCCGTAGCCACATCGGCTCCATTCTCTAAAAGGATTTCCGCTACCTGGGTGTGTCCGTGGAGTGCGGCATAATGCAGTGGAGTTTCACTGACTTCATTGCCGGCACTTACGTCTGCGCCTTTATCTATAAGAAATTTGACCACCTTTGTGCGCCCATAAGCCGACGCCGCATGTAGAGGTGTGTCGTAGTACCAGAAAGTTCTCGTGTTCGGATTCACTCCCCAGGCTAATTTCCTCTTGATTTCCGGTAGATTTCCTTTGCTTGCAGCGGTGTGGATACTCATACAACCGGTAAAAAGCATCGAGATGAGTATAAATAATAATATGCCGGTTGTTTGGGTGCTAATAAGGCATCGTTTTTTACTTATCTTATTGATTCTTTTACGCATGGTGTCTATGGCTTTTTGTTACCGAAGGAAATAACGATAAATCTGTGTGTGGTAGAAAGCTTGCTCTAACAAATTCATCCATATATGTTGGATGGCTCATTAAATCAAAATAGGTCATGCTCGTGGCGATTTTTTCGGCTGCTTCCAGAGCTTTTCGGCTGAGCAGGACCGTCTTTGCCCCTGCTATTGAAGTATTTCCCACGAACTGAATTTTCTCCAGGGGTACATCAGGCAACATTCCAATGGTGACTGCCTGGTTGACGTTTAGAAAGTTTCCGAATCCACCGGCCAGGTAAACCGCATCCAGGTCTTCGGGCTGTGTCTGGGTCGATTCCATAAGAACTCTGATTGTGGCGAACACTCCTGCTTTGGAACGAACCAAATTATCGATGTCTGCCTGTGTGATTACTATTTCATGGTGTCCGTTACTTGCTGGCACTAATTCAAATTGTAGGCCTTCGTCACCATCGGTTAATCCCGGCTGATCATTTGAGGTAAATCGACCCGTCCGATCTATGATGCCATTGACAAATAGTTCGGCGAGTGTATCCAGGAGTCCCGAACCGCAAAGACCGACTGGGGGCATATCACCGATTGTCTTGAACTCGATACAACCATCATCAAGAATTGAAAGTTTTTCAATAGCACCGGCACCGGCCCTCATGCCGTGCTTGAGGCCGCTGCCTTCGAATGCTGGCCCTGCTGAGCTTGAGGCACACACCAGCCAGTCTCGATTGCCGAGGACTACCTCACCATTTGTTCCAATATCGGCAAAAAGTGAAATACCTTTCTTTGTGAAGATTCGCGTAGTCAAAACACCTGCTACTATATCGCTGCCTATGTAAGCGGCCACGCTTGGCAGGCAGTATAATAATCCTCGCTTGTTGATCTGAATACCGGCTTCTGCTGCTCTTATGGGCGGCACAAAGCCGGCTGAAGCTACATAAGGTTCCCTGCGGATTCGCGTCGGGTCCAGATTCAGTAAAAAATGTACCATCGCCGTATTACCTGCACAGATTACAGTAGATATTTCCTGTAAATCAATTCTTTGTCTTGTGGCCAGTGTGACGATGAGATTGTTCACGTCCTGCACGATGCGGTTCTGCATCTCGTCGAATGCATTGTTTTCTTCTGCGTAGATGATTCGGCGGATATAATCTTCGCCGAAATTTATCTGACTGTTGTATGTAGCTTCCGTATCTTTGGTAGTTGCGTTTGTTAGGTCTATTAGATGGGCCACTACCGTTGTCGTACCCAAATCGACAGCTACAGCGAAGTTTCTCTTGCAGTGGTTACCTGCTTCAACTTCGATAACTTCAGTAGTCTGATCCCGGCGGCCTAAGGTTACGGTAGCTTTGTAATCACAGCTTTGAAGCAATCCGGAAAGCTTTTGAAGAATGCGGAAGCCGGTTTGCATTATAGGAGCGTCGATTTGTTCTCGTATTGCCAAATAAAGGCGTTCGTGGTCGGCAGTATGGTTATGTACCGTTGGTGGTGACATTTCAACATGAATTTTTCTAACTAACGGATCAAACTCAAATATACCCTCCTGAACTTCACCGGCAAGCTCTTTGAATCTTTGGGCGTCGGAGTCCATTAAGATTTGACTTGTCTCCAAAGTATGAGACTTTGGAACGGTTATGGTCATATCGGAAAGTATTTTGGTCTGACAGGCTAAGACTACATTTTCGCGTATCTCATTTGGAGTAAGCAGGGCAGTGGGGCGGTTTTCGAGCCGTTCACTTTTATCTACGATCACTTTGCATTTACCGCAATATCCATCACCGCCACATATACTGCTTAAGTAAATGCCGGCTTTGTGGGCTGCTTCAAGCAGAGTTGTCCCGATAGGCACTTCTATCTTAAGGCCGCTCGGCTCGAAAAGAACTTTACATTTCTTTTTGTTCTGCTCCATGCTCGTATAGTGTGCTGCGTAAACTTTTTTATGCTCAATGCGCAACGCGCATCACATGCAATGATTTAATTCCAGACTTCCTGCAGATACTTTGGCAGCATAGAACATTCTCTTGGACCGACCATAACCTCCCAGTTAGTGGCCTCTTCGAGTTTGCCGCTCATCACTGCTACGTAGCCGGGGATTATTATTTTGCGATGTCCGACCAGGTCTTCCACGCCAAATTTGGCCATAGCATCAGCTACTGTTTTTTCGTTAAGTTTGTCTCCGGAATAAGCTGTTAATACGCTTGTTCCTTCGGTATCGACTACGAGGATATAGCTTGGGATTCTGCTGGCTTCAACATCCGATTCGACGGTGTAATATGTCAGCGAAAAGTTCGTTGTGAACATTAGTGGCGAGTTCTTATCAGGTTCGCCGATTTGGTACACTTTCGGTTCCACCTGGACAGGTTTCTGCGGGTCGGTGAAAATATTCATTACAGCCGTTAGCATTGGTAATAGAGCATAAGGCTCGACAATGTCGACTACCACGATGCCGGAATACTTGCAGATTAAACTTATGGCGATTGCTGCTTGTTTGTCTGCATTTCCGTCGCTGATAAAGGATATCATCGGATATCCTAATGGCCTGAAGACCTTTTTCAATCCCAGAACTCGTATTCTTGAAAGGTTAAGCATCTTCTCTCTCAGGTTCGGAGCTTCAAGATTCAATACGATATCCTCAACTCCCTCGGCTTTAATTTTTTCGGAAAGCTCGGCGAGAATTTCGATTGATTCGGCTTGTGCGACAATTGGACAATTATTTTCTTTGGCGATTTTTGCCATTGCTTCGGCCGTATCGGCTTTTGCCGAGGCAAGCAGGGGCACTCGGTCTTTGATTTGCTTAGCCGCGGCGGCCATCGCTTCAGGTGATTGAGTAACTAAGATTGGAGCAAGCTCGCTCCCGTTTTTAACTGCTGCTGCGGCTTTAGCAAAAGTTTCCGGTGAGCCGCTGTCGTTGGTGAGGACTATAGCTTTAACTCCGATTTTGATACCGATCCGCTCGAACTGTAAGGAGTTAATGGATTCTATCCGCTTGCTTAGATCATTGCCGGTCAGTTTATCGGAGACGGTCACGCCTAAAATAGTCGGATTATGAAACTTTTCTTCGTGTCGGAAAATTACTGTTTCCTGCCCGGTCTGCACCTGAGACTCGCCCGTGCCAAACACAACTTTTCGCATTGGCGGTGCGGCTGCCGCGGCGAGTTGGTCTTTAGCTTCCTGAGAGACATCTGGGCAGTCGTCAAGTTTGGCGCGTTTCTGAGCAAGCGCCATAGCAAAAGCCAAACAAGTAGGCATTCCGCACTTCTTACAGTTTGTCTTTGGTAGGAGTTTGAAGATTTCTAATCCTGTCAATGCCATATTTTCTTCCTTTCTCGTATAAGACGCGACGAATTAGAACATTGGTTCTAAAGTAGTAACAGGGTGCTCATTTTTTGTGATAAATTCCATGACCTCTTCTTCGGTCGTTGCTGAAGTTTCATCTGCAATCTTATCGAGGAAATCCTGTCCACCGAGTTCAAATTCTTCTGATGTCTTGATAAAAGCATCTTTGATTTCGTCTTTTAGCATTTTGGGCATCCATACTATTCGCTTGATTCCGCCTTCTGCTGCTATGAACTTTTTTGAGTTGATGTAATGTTTCGAGTGTCCGATGAATCCAGGCGTTTGTTGTCCGCCGCCGACAGTGCCTGCAAGCGTTGAAAATTTCATGCCGCACGGTGTCATCTCGGGATATTCTCTATTAACGATCATTATCCCGCCAGTTGACGGCAGTACGGCGGCGATACACTCGAAGCAGCCGCAGGAAGTCATCGGGTCGGCGATCATACTGTACTGGCTCATTCGTTCGATATTACCACCGCTGGATTTCAGGACAAAAGCATTTATCCTGTCCCATTGACCGATAGTTGGTTCGATGCAATTACCTTTTGATATTGGCTGGTTCGGTCCCGAGGGAGTTATCTCATAAGCAGCGCGACAGTCCAGCCAGCTATAAGCGCCGCACAATCCGGGACGTTCCGGAGATACTATACAAACGTGGTTGGGAGCGAAGCTTTGACACAAAGTGCATGAATAAAATGTCTCCACATCTTCATCCTGCATACCTGCCAATCGTGCGTCACGCTCAGCGTATACTGCCTGTGCCTGCTCGCGGAGTTTCAGAACCTGCTTTTCATCGGTATATATCTTGACCTGCACCTTGTCTACAATGCTCGAATACTGGTCATGGTACTTTGCGTGCAGAAGTTTACCGATATGTTCAATTGTGAATCCTGCCTTCGCAGCATCCTTACTGATACGCACCCAGTTGATGTCTCGCTGTCCCATGTGCCAAAGTCCCTGTGCTTCGTTCAGGAATGTGTGTATCTGTCGCTCCAGCACGGGTTCGAAATCGGCCTGCAATTTTCTTCCTGCTACTTCAACTATAATGCCTATTGGCAGCTTCCCGCCGGGTTCGAGCGAATCGACATCCGGCCCTTCCACTTCAACTTTGGCGTCCTCGACCTCACTGATGTTCCTCATCCGAAGCCATTCGAAAGCCGGCGTTCTTTGGCCGCCGAACTCGCATTGCATCTCTTCCTTGCGAATACGCTCACCCTCAAATGCGGGACTAACAGAAACCGGGATTGGAATTTCGGTAATCTTTATCTTCAGCCCGCGAACTTCGATAGATTTTTCCACGATTTGGTCGTGAGGAATATTCGATACTACATGCTCATATGTGCATACACCTGAAGGTAAAATTTCCGGTATGTCCGAATCTGCTATCACCGGGAAACCATAGTTGATCGCACCGGCGGCAGTGGCATACCATTCATCTGTGACCTTACCCAGCGGCATAACGAAAGCGAAGATTCTGTTTTTGTTGTAGAGCAGGTTTCGTCGGAAGTCACCCGCCTGAACGCCTCCGAAACTAAGGGCGGCCCGGCTTGCGAATCCGAGAGAATATATCGCTGAAGTTATTTCGCGTCCGAAAGGCACTAATCGTGTTTCCCAGCCTAATTGAACGCCTCCTTCGACGAGCTGCTCAGCAAAAGTTGTGCCATTATTGTGAGCGGACATAAATACATACAGGTAGCGTTCCTGCAATTTACGTGCAATGTCAACCGCTGTTTCGACATCCGGTGCGGCACCAACGACGGCCGCAAAGCCCGGTGCGGTTCCGTCGACAAACTGTATGCCGCGCTCACGCAGAATAACATCGTCCGCTGCTCCTAACCATATATCGTTAACCGGATTGGGCCCGATTAAATATTTGCATGCCTCGATAATCTCTTCTGCGAAAAGCGTTGCCATGCCTGCATCAAGAGCCTGGCCTAAGTAAGGTACCCACAAATCATCGTCGACCTTAGGTGGCAGTAAATCCTTTATCTCTTTCATTACTTCTTTAAAATCAGCCAGCTTCTCGACTGCTCTGCCGGTCATAGAGTAGATAATCGGCATGTAATAGCCGGTATTTGGAAACTCAACATTGCAGTCTTCGCCTTTTTCCTTGATTGCGCGATTTAATATATCTTCTGCCTGTTTGGCAATTTTATGAGCACCGCGTATAGCCGCTGAAGCAATGATTTTTGACATAGATTAACCTTTCATATTGCAATTATGCGACGCATTTATTCAATGCTTAATGCTCGTCTGTCAGCCATATCGTAAAGCTTTCGTTCGCTCTCTTTATTGATTCCGAGAGCGTCGCGTTTGCTCTCAATATGCTCAATCATCATATGGGCTGCTTTGATAGGGTCACGTTCAAAGGCCCACTTGCCGCCTATATCTTTTTCCATCTCTTCTGTTAAATAACGTGTTAAATTTGGGGCTCCGAGGACGGGCAGTGGCTCACCAATAACGGTATATACTCCTGATGCTACAAAATACATTCCGATTGAAACGGCTTTTTCCGACATCCATTCGGGTGCGGCCCCAGCGACAGGTAAATCTGAGATATCATCGCCGAGCCCACCTTCGGCAACTACGTTTGCCAAAATCGTCAAGATCCTGCTGTTATCCACGCAGGAGCCAACGTGAAGAACCGGTGGTATCCCCACAGTCTCGCAGACCTCATGCAGTCCTTTGCCGCAATATTTTGCCGCTGCCTCTGGTCTCATCAGCCCCGCTTTGCCCGCCGCAATCGCGCTGCAACCTGTGCTGACCACTAAGATATCATTCTTGATAAGTTCTTTTATCATTGTAAGATGGCCGTAATCGTGCACCTGCTTCGGATTATTGCAGCCTACAACTCCAGCCGCGCCGCGAACTCGCCCGTTGATGATATTGTCGTTTAACGGGCGGTAACTGGCGCGAAATCGGCCGCCAAGATGGTAAAAAATATTTTCTGTCGTAAAGCCGGCAATTCCGCGCTCCATCGCCTTCGGAATCTTGGCTTGTCTGTTTCTATTCGCAAAATTCTCAATACTTATCTTGATGATTTCCCGTGCGATTTCCACCGCCCTGTCTTCGTGGAATTCAATATGCTCAGCGCCGGCGATCTTACATTTGGGTGAGGTGGTAATCAGCTTTGTATGGAAACAGTTGGACAGTGAACCTAAGGCGGGCATGATGCACTGCACATCCACCAGCATAACTTCCACAACACCAGTCATTACGGCCAGTTCCTGCTGCAAGAAATTTCCAGCGACCGGTATGCCGTGACGCATCAGTGTCTCATTAGCGGTGCAGCACATACCGGCAAGATTGATGCCTTTGGCACCTTTACCTTTAGCCATTTTTACCAGTTTGGGTTCCTGCGAGACCGCCACGATTATATCCGATAGCGTAGGCTCGTGGCCGTGCACGATTATATTAACCTGTTTCTCATCAAGCACACCGAGATTGGCGCCGAACCGAATTGGCCAGGGACTTCCAAATAAAATATCCGAAAGCTCTGTGGCTATCAGCGAACCGCCCCATCCATCGGATAAGCAAGCCCTGATGCCTTGTTTCATGAGATTTTTATAGTCTGAGCCGACACCTATGTGTGTTCTATGCATGATCTCGACGATTTCACGATCGATAGAGCGGGGAGTTACTCCGAGCTGCTGCCAAACCTTTTGTCTTGCAGGTGGTGGATAAGCTTTGGTACTAATAAGTGTTCCATCCTGCTTGCCGAATTCGGATAATGCCACGTCTGCCAGGTCGCAGGCAATCTCTTTTGTCTGTCTACCTTCTACTTGAATACCATATCTGGCTGCGACTTCCCTTAATTTCAACTCATCTTTAATCATATAGTCGGAATTTTCACCCTCAGCAGCCATCTTAAAGGTATGTGCTATGTCTCGGCCGTGGTCGGAATGTGCTGCAGCACCTCCGGCAATCATTCGCACCAGGTTTCTTGCTGCAATAGTGTCAGCGGTAGCTCCGCATACGCCGGCTTGTGGCTCTTGGCCAAAGGGATCAATCCTGCAGGGTCCCATTGAACAATTTCGGCAGCATATCCCAAGTTTGCCGAAACCACATTGAGGCTGTTGTTTCTCAAACCTGTCCCAGGCGTTTTCTATGCCTGCATCAGCCATATGTTTGAGCATTTGCTGTGATGCTTTGTCGCTACTACGTTTTTTCGGATCCATAAACAGTACCTCGGTACACAGTTAATTCAAAAAAATTTAAGACTATTAATACTGCATTCGATATTAAATTTCAAGTAACACTGCTAATTCATGTTTATATCGCAGTTTGTGCCACTTTTATTTATCTTCAGACGTTATAGATATTCCTATGTATTCTACGGTTTTAGACCTCCTGCATTTTGGACATAGCCGCAAACGCTCACGGAACTCTTCACTGTTGATTTTTACTTTACCTATAGCTATTTCACTTACCTGTTCGCTGATAAGGGGTGCTCCACATTGCTGGCAGGTGAGTAACTTCGCCCGTGATTTGAATGGAGATATTTCCACCTCCTGCTGGTCTTGATGAATCCTGATTTTAATGGTTCCTACCGGACAAACAGCAGCGCATGCTCCACAACCAATACAATCTTCTGACGGCTGCCTAAAAGGAGCTGCCACGGCCCGCTCGGCACCACGTCCGGCAAATCCGATAGCTGCCTGACCAATTATTTCCTCACATATGCGAACGCACAGGCCGCATAAGATACAATTCCGCTGGCTCTCTGTAACTGTAGGATAACGCGTCTTTTTCACACCCATACGTTCAGCCAAAGCCTTAAGTTCTTGGCTTTCGGGTGCTCTGGCGAGCAAAAGCTCCATGACGCCGCGACGAGCCTGTTGAGCCCTTTCGCTTGAAACGTAGACGTCAATGTCCTTGCGTACTGGGTAGTTACAAGCGGTGATTAGTTGTCTCCAGTCACCACGGTCAAGTTCCACCATGCATATACGGCATGTTGCATCGCATGGAATAGCTGGATTATAGCAAAGTGTTGGAATCCAAATCCCGGCCTTTTTTGCAGCATCGAGAACGGTTGCGTTCTTTTCAACCTCAACCTTACATCCATCTATTGTTACCGTAGGCACAATTTTACCTTTCTTTTATACCTTTATCACTGCAGTGAAAGGGCATTTTTCCCAACATGTTCCGCAGAGCGTGCACTTTTCCTGATTAATTACATGAGGGACTTTTTTCTCGCCGGTTATCGCGTTTTCCGGACAGTTCTTCAGGCAAATGCCGCAGGCTTTACAAGCGTCGGGATCAATCTCATATCGGAACAGACCACGACACTCTTTTGCCGGGCAGCGGTGATCTAAAATATGTGCGTCGTATTCGTCGCGGAAATAACGTATGGTTGAGAGAATGGGATTTGCAGCGGTTTTGCCAAGGGCGCAAAGAGCTGTTCCCTCAAGGAGATCGGCTAACTGCTCAAGCTTTTCTATGTCATCAACTTCTCCTTCTCCCTTGGTTATGCGGTCGAGAATGTACATCATCTGTGCTAAGCCTTCCCGGCAGGGGGTACATTTGCCGCAGGATTCTTTCTGAAGAAAATCGGTGAAATACTTCGCAACATTCACCATACATGTATCCTCATCCATGACAATCATGCCGCCGGACCCCATCATAGAACCCAAGTTGGTGAGTTCGTCGAAGTCCACGCGTGCATCAAGGTGCTCTGTGGGTATACATCCACCGGAGGGGCCGCCTGTCTGGACCGCCTTGAAACGCTTTTTGCCTCTTATACCCCCACCAATTTCGTCGATAATCCGCCGCAGTGTGATGCCCATAGGAACCTCGACCAGTCCGGTATTTACAACTTTTCCGACCAGGCTGAATACCTTGGTTCCTTTAGACTTTTCTGTTCCGATGCCGGCGAACCATTTACCGCCTCGGTTTATAATATGTGGAATATTCGCCCATGTTTCCACATTGTTCAAAT
>CAZQXE010000076.1:0-5525 GCA_964597115.1 uncultured Pirellulales bacterium
AGAGTATATTTGAAGCCCGGAGAAACCTGCGGAGAGCACAGCACCGATGCACATGAGGAACTGCTCGTTTTCTTATCCGGCAAGGGAACAGCTTTAATCGGCGAAGAAAAAACTCCCCACGAAGTCGGTGCAGGAAAAGTCTGCTACATACCGCCCTATACAATACACAACAATAAAAATACCGGTACTAAACCCCTCGTCTATATCTACTGTGTTACCCCTGTACAAAACCTCGAAAATGAGCGAGAAAAACCGGTCCATGAACACGATGAGGAGCATTAAGTTTTTCTCAAAGTTACGTTCTTGACAGAGCGGTACCAATTTGCTGTTGTATATACCGTAGCACGATGAGCTTTTTCGTGCCACTGTTAAGATTTCGGTGCGCAGCTTCTTGTAAAAAAGAACCTTTGAATATAGATATGACGAAGTTTGTTTTACCTGTGGTGTTTTTGTTGAGTGTGGTGAATCTTGCACGAGCGGAGAAAACAGAGTCGAAATTATCCAGATTTATGCACGAACTTGAGAACCAACAGACATTAACGAACGGCTTTTTTGGCCTTGGCGATGAGCTTGACGATTACGGAATAGAGCTTGAGCTTGGCGTCACACGCATTTATCAGCATAATGCCCACGGCGGTATGAGCACACACCGCCAGGCAGGACGACATTCAGGCAGTTACGATTTGGAGATCTCAGCCGACCTTCAGAACCTGCTTGGTATTGAAGGAGGGCGCCTCTTCGTGCACACAGAAGGTCGATGGTCGAAGTCTCAAAGTATTGATGGGCCTTCGGTTGGCAGTGCTTTCGGTGTAAATGCTGATGGGGGCCCCAGGCGCTCCATGGATGTCACCGAGTTGTGGTATGAACAGTCAATGCTCGACGGAGCTTTGCTTTTGAGGGTCGGCAAGATGGACCTTACCGGCGGATTCGAGCACAGCGGCTGCCCCGTAGCGTTCGATTGCAGCTTTTTTGCAAATGACGAGACCAGCCAGTTCTTAAACGGTGCTCTTGTCAACAATCCAACCATTCCCTTCCCAATCTATGCCCTCGGCCTTGCCGGTTTCTACGGTCCTGTCGAGTGGTGGTACGCCTCCGCAGGTGTTGTAGATGCCCAGAACGATGCGAGAGAAACCGGCTTTAGTACGACCTTCCACGATGAAGACTACTTCTTCTATGTGTTTGAGACCGGCGTAACACCGCAACTGGATTCTGCAAACGGGTCTCTGGCCGGGGCATACCGAGTCGGGCTTTGGAATGACCCGCAGCCGAAAGCACATTCGGATGCCGTCAGGAACTATCGCGATGATGTCGGATTCTATCTTAGTTGCGACCAGATGCTAACTAAAGAAAATGCTGAGCTTAATGACAACCAGGGTCTCGGTGCATTTGCCAGATACGGATACGCAAACGGCAGGAAAAACGACATTACTAATTTTTGGAGCGTGGGCTTTCAATATCAGGGTTTGATAGAAGGGCGTGACGATGACGTGCTCGGCGTAGGCTTCGCCCAGGGCATCTTCAGCAACGGGGCCTCCATGACATATAACGAAGATTACGAGAACGCCCTTGAGATTTACTATGACATCCTCTTTGCACCCTGGATGAATTTCAGTACGGGTTTACAGTACATCGCAAATCCCGGCGGTGCCAAAGGAGTCAGTGACGCCGTGGTATTTGAAATGCGAATGCAAACGTTTTTCTAACGATAAATTCGATGGAAGGATTTTGTTATGCACATGGCCAACGAATTGCTGTCGGTTCCGGTTGCTACGGGGACACTGGCAATAGCAGCCGGTAGTTTGGGCCTTATCTGTAGAAAGTTCAGACAAATTATCAGCGCCGACAAACTCGCTCTGATGGGAATCCTGGGAGCGTTCGTTTTTGCCGCCCAGATGATAAACTTTCAACTGCCAATGATGCCCGGAACAAGCGGACACATGGTTGGAGCGGTATTGTTGGCAATCATATTGGGCCCGCACTTAGGTGCAATAGTTATATCATCAGTAGTAATTATCCAGTGCCTTATATTCCAGGACGGCGGCCTTCTCGCACTCGGATGCAACATCATCAATATGGGCCTGGTACCAAGTTACCTCGGTTACTTCCTGTACAGAGCTGTCACGAACGGCCAATTCAGCAGCCTTAAAGTATACATCGGAGCGATGGCGGCCTGTGTGCTTGCCATCGAAGCCGGTGCGATTCTCGTTCCGATAGAGGCTGCGCTGTCCGGCGTATTAGCGGTCCCGTTCTCAACTTTTTTAATAACTATGGTCGGCGTTCATTTCCTGGTAGGTTTTGTCGAAGGCCTGATTACCGTGGCGGTATTAGGATATTTACAGCAGGTCAGGCCCGATGTAGTAGCGGATTCTTTGCCGGGTAAAGTCAGACTAAGTAGAAATGCAGTGTTAGCAACACTGGCGGCGTTCGCTGTTATAATCGGTGCCGGATTGTCATTGCTCGCTTCCGATTTACCTGACGGTCTGGAGTGGAGCTACGCCGAAAGACCGGACCAACCGGATTTCGAGACGGCCGTATCCAATGATGATTCGAGGATTACCGCAGTAGAAGATTTTCAGGCAAAATATTCTTTGCTGCCGGATTATTCAATCCGAGCGTCAAAACTTGGCCAGGTCGCTGAACATGAGACTGATTTTGGAGCCGGCTGGACCAGTTTCGCTGGCGTGGTTGGCTCAATAATAACAATGGCCGCTATATGGTTGACAGCACAGATCTTGAGAAAAAAACAATCGCAATAAAAACATCCCACAAAATACGAAATACAGAACATGCACCATGCGTATATTGACAAGTTTGCTTATCAGGACTCGGCCATACATCGGCTTGACAGCAGGGTGAAGTTCATAGTTGTGCTTGTCTTTACCGCAGTGATTATTTCTCTTCCACGTACTTCGCCCAGTATCCTGGCCTGTTACGCTGTTGGGCCGTTTGCGATTCTCGTCTGGGCTAAAATACCGCTAAGATTTGTTTTCAAACAGATACTGCTGGTCAGCCCGTTTGTTTTAGTCCTGGCACTGAGCTGTCCGCTCTACGATAAAATCCCTGTCACTGTCAGCTTCGGACCTTTTATCTGGCGGACCTCGGTCGGCTGGATGCGGTGCTTCACAATTCTTGGCAAGTTCATCGTTACAATGCTGGCCTTAATAGCGCTAGTCTCCACTACGCGCTTTAACAATTTACTTGCCGGTCTGCAGCGGCTGGGAGTGCCCGGATTACTGATTATTCAACTTGGCTTTCTGTATCGCTACATATTTGTTCTTATCGACAGGGCGCATCATATATTGCAGGCAAGAGCAGGGCGGAAGCTGAGAAACCTCGGCTTCAAAGCAGAACTGAGAACCGGAGCGGCTATGCTCGGCTCGCTGTTTATCCGAAGCATCGATACCGCAGAGCATATAAGCATTGCAATGCAGGCCCGCGGCTTCGATGGAAGCTGGCACACGCTCTCGAAAGAGCAAATCCGCCGTGCTGATTTGCTCTTTGCCCTGATAGCAACATTGTTCATGTTGGGACTTTATCTTTTTATGCGACTGATTTTGCAGTGAGGATTATGTCAAAAGCAATTGAAATAGACAATTTCTCGTACCATTATCCCGACGGCACAGCCGCCCTTAGTGACATAACTTTGAGCGTAGAGCATGGCCAAAAGCTCGTCCTCATAGGTCCCAACGGGGCGGGTAAATCAACATTGCTGCTCGCGATGGCAGGTTTTATAAAAGGCACCGGAAAAGTGCTCATTAACGGCCTGGAAATAAACAGGAAAAACCTGAAAAAAAATCGCACATTCCTCGGCTCCTGCCTGGAAAATCCCGATGACCAATTGTTCATGCCCACGTTGTTCGACGATGTAGCATTCGGTCCACTCAACATGGGCCTGACACCCGAACAGGTCAAAACTCGCGTCGCCGATGCATTACAGACTGTCGGCTTAGCAGAAATGGCCGACAAAGCTCCCCATCACCTTTCTGCCGGCCAAAAACGTGCCGCCGCAATAGCTACTATACTCGCTATGGAACCCAAAATAATCACACTCGATGAGCCTGACGGAAGTTTAGATCCAAGAAACCGTAACAATCTTATTAAGCTGCTCGGCGGTTTGTCACAGACGCTGATAATAGCAACCTGCAACATGAATTTCGCAGCCGCACTTGCCGACAGAGCCGTCCTGCTCGATAAGGGCCGTATCATCGCCGACGGCAATGCCAAAGAAATAATGTCGGATTCGAAACTGATGACCGAGCACGGACTGGAAGCAGTGAACAAAAAATAAGGTAAATTAAACCGATTGATTCAGTGTTTATGGTTTGCTAAAAAAAGTCCGTACTAACGCCCTCCGCCTCTTCTGCATCTTCCACGTCCCTGATCCCGGCCGGGTCCGCCTCGGAAGCGGTGTGGACCGGCATCGCCGGAAACGTCAGTAACGATTTCAACCGGGCCGCCCTCGATTAATAGCGACTTGCCATTGACCAGCACGTCGGCTATTTTTTTGTGCGCCGATTCGATGATTCTGCCGAGAGTTTGGCGTGAGATATTCATTTTCTCCGCAGCGTCCGCCTGGTATAAGCCTTCAAAATCCGTTAAACGAATCGCTTCAAGCTCATCGACGGTCAAATTAACCTGTTCCAAAACTGAAAGGGGAACGCCTCTCGGTTTGTAATAATTGACCTGCGGCATTTGGGCCACACGTCTGCAATGTCTTGGTCTGGGCATATTAAATGTTCCTCTAACGCCTTAATGATCGCAGATGTTTTGCCCGCACTGTAATCTTCCGTCCAGGTATTGCAACGCCACCTCCCTCGGCTCATCCTCCGTCGCTCCAACCATTACTTCGATATTATTCTGCGCGAATAATTGTTGTGCTCTTCGTCCCATACCGCCGGCGATAATAATATCAGCCCGCTGTTCGCTGAGCCACTTAGGCAGCACGCCCGGCTCGTGGGCCGGCGGCGTCATTAATTCCACACCTCGTATTTCCTTACTGTCACCATCAGCATCAATTATTGCGAACTGCTCACAATGACCGAAGTGCGCCGAAAGTTTTCCGTCCGTTACTGGAATTGCGATTCTCATTATACTGTTACCTCCTTATCTTTTTGAGTTTGTTCATAGCGTTGCAGCAGCGGCTCAAACGCGGCCCTGAGTGCCTGTAACGTGGGACCTCGATTATCTGAGTCAATAAAAGGCCGGCCGGAATCACAAGCGGAAACCATTGCTGTTTCTATCGGGATACTGCCTAAAAACGGAACGCTAAATTCCGCAGCCATTTCCTCGCCGCCATTGCCTTTGAATATGTCCGTTCGATTATTACAATGCGGACAGACGAATCCGCTCATATTTTCAATAACCCCCAGAACCGGAAGCTCTAATTGTCTGCAGAATGTTATACATTTCTTAACGTCAACAACAGCAAGCTCCTGCGGTGTAGTGACAACGATAGCGCCGTCAATTTTCCCCAACAGTTGAGCCACCGATAACGGTTCATCACCTGTGCCCGGCGGACAGTCAAC
>CAZQXE010000076.1:5625-7516 GCA_964597115.1 uncultured Pirellulales bacterium
AGGTTAACCGCTATCGTGCTTTTGCCGACGCCACCTTTGCCGCTTAAAACAAGAAACTTGTGCCGAATATTCTCCATCGTTTGATTCCTCTCATATTCATTATTTAATTCAGCATATCTAATATCGATTCCCACAGTGACACTATCTGAGCTTTAAGGTCACTGTCTGAGTATTCTACAACGCTCCTGGCGGCAATCTGAGCCTTTGTCACTGCTGTATTGTAAGCAATCTTCCCGGCCACTTTCAAACCCTTCTGCTGGGCTTTTTTCTCAATCTCTTCTGTGATTGCCGGATTGATATCGTATTTGTTTACGCAAACCGTCGTCGGAATGCCGAAATGTTCAGTCAGCTCAATTACTCTGTCAAGGTCATGTTGGCCTGAAATGGTAGGTTCGGTAACAACCAACACCAAATCCGCTCCGGTGATAGATGCGATTACCGGGCAACCGATTCCGGGCGAACCGTCCACGATTATAAAATCGTTGTTTTGTTCAGCAGCGATTCGTTTTGCTTCTTTGCGAATCAGGCTCACCAGCTTGCCGCTGTTTTCCTGAGCTATCCCGAGTCTGGCATGAACCATAGGCCCAAATCTTGTCTCCGACACAAACCATTGGCCGTTGACAGCATCTTCAAACTCTATCGCATCAACCGGACAGAAATGAACACAGACTCCGCATCCCTCGCACGAGACATCATCAATTGTATAGGTTTTATCAATCACATTGTTGGCCCGGCCGTTGAGCGTCACGGCATCAAAATTACAGACCTCTTCACATCTGCCGCAGCCGATGCACTTATCGGTAATGACAGAAGCTAATTTGCCGCCGCTAAAATCGTGCGCTTGCTTTATATCAGGCTCCAACAGTAGATGCAGGTCGGCTGCGTCAACATCGCAGTCAGCCATAACCGCACTATTCGCAAGTGCTGCGAACGAACCGACAATGCTTGTCTTGCCCGTACCGCCTTTACCGCTAATTACAACTATTTCCTTCAACTTCGTCTTCCCTCGGTATCTGTTCTTTCTTTTTCCCTTTTACAACGTATAAACCGGCTAAGCTATAATCTTCGGTTCGGAATATTTCCGCACCCTTAATTCCTAAAAAATATTCTGTTTGAATAGAAAAATACTCGGCAATCGTCCTCTCAATCTCCTTCAAGTCCGTATGCCTGATTTTGTTTACATAGGAGGCCGGATTTCCGGCTTTTTCTTTGAAGAACTTAGACTCCGGATTAAGCAGCATAACTAAAAGTTTGCCGCTGCCTCTAAGGACACGGGCGGTTTCTTTAATAGCCTGCTTGTACTTTTCAATAAACTGAACAGAGGCAACATAAATAACTGCATCGAAACAAGATTCCGGAAAAACCATATTTTCTGCTGAACCTGCTACGGTTCTTAGGCTGTCCGATGCCCGGTTCAAGGCCTCTTTGGAAATATCCAAACCTGTGACGTTAAAACCATGTTGAGCCAAACCTGCCTCTATAATCGCCGGCCCACAGCCAACACTTAAAACATCCTTAGTCCCTTTTAGCTCCTGCAAAGCATATTCTAACTCGGCTTTGAAAACCTTTTTCCAAAATTCCGTACCACAGGATTGTAAATATTTGTCCATACAGCTAACTCTCCGCTTATTCGAAAAACTTTTCGCGCCACCACAGGAAGTGTCCCCAGGGATTATCAAGTTCATATTTATCATCCTCCGGAGCACCGGGCCAGGATTTGATTTCATCCAACAACATCTCGCAGGGCTCATCTTCTGCTAAAAGTCTATACGCACATTTGACGAGCAAGAACTTCTTATGTGCATCGCTGTCATTCGGATTATGGTCCGGATGGAACTGCAGGGATGCTTGTCTGTACGCTCTCTTCAATGCTTCTTCGCTCGCATCTTCT
>CAZQXE010000076.1:7616-9955 GCA_964597115.1 uncultured Pirellulales bacterium
CTCGCATCTTCTTCAACGCCGAGAATTTGACCTGCCGCACGGCGGGTTTCTAAGTCACGGGATATTCTTTGGCCGAATTCGCAATCGTCCCTTTTCATTGAGCTATTCTTTCACGCCCTCTAAACAGTCACAAAGTATTGAAAAATGCTCTACATATTCTCGCAATATATCCACAATCATCTTGCCGGACGAATATGCCTCAGCGATACGTCTATCATCCGGCAACTTCATCACGACATCAATGTTTTCAGCTTGGCAGTATTTTTCAACCTCATCATTGCCGACATCACAGCGGTTGATAACAACGGCAAAAGGCAAATTCATTTCGCGGACTAATCCTACAGCCAACTTCAAGTCATTCAAGCCGAACGGCGTCGGCTCGGTGACAAGCAAGACAAAATCCACACCCTTGATCGCCTCGACTACCGGACATGATGTCCCGGGGGGAACGTCAATTATTGCCACGCAGTCCTGCTTTATATGCTTTTTTACTTCTTTTATCAAAGCAGGGGTTCGGACATGACCTATCTGCAATTTACCACTAACAAAGTCAACCTCACCGGCCATGCCTAACTCGATTTCTCCGATCTTAAGAGGCTTTGTTCCAACAGCACATACCGGACAAATTCGCCAACAGCCGCCGCAGGAGTGGCAGAGCTGCTCGAAGGTCAAAACCTGTTCCTTGACGCAGATGATCGCACCGTACTGGCAAATTTCACCGCATCTGCCGCAGGCAATGCACTTTTCCATATCAACCTGCGGTACATCTACAGCAACCTCAAGACTGTCGGTAACCTGCGGCTTTAGGAAAATATGCCCGTTAGGCTCCTCAACGTCGCAATCGAGGTACTGAACTTTTTGACCCAAACTACAGACCATAAGAGCAAGATTAGTAGCAACAGTTGTTTTACCCGTGCCACCTTTGCCGCTGGCAACTGCAATTTTCATAACATCTAACAATTTCTCACCTATTCACGCTTACCAATCCGCTTTTTTGTCGCTTCATTTAAAGGTGTTTCGAATATACTTGCTATACACAGCACCGGCGGGATTATGCGCCAGCACACGATCCTTGGTAATAATGGTAGTAACCGGGGCCTTTGATAACATCGTGAAGATAGCATCGTGACCGACGCATAAACCGCACAATATGTTTAATTCCGTCTGAGCTTCATTCAACAGTTCGGCTTGTCCCGCAGGATTGCACATTACCTCACTCTCGTGTGAATTGATTTGTTCTAAATCAAGAGCTTTCTTATCAATTCCGCAAACCTTGCAGCATACCGATGCAACCTGAAAATGCCTGCTTAGTATCTCTTCAATAATCTTTGCTTCTTCGGATAATCCGATACAAAAAGCTAATCCTACATTTTTGCAATCAAGCTCCTTAGCGAAAAAAATAATCTCACGAAGGCGAGGTTCTTTACAATAGCAACGTGCTTCTATGGCTGAAGCCGCCCTGTGCAGTTTGCTTATTTTTTCGTCCTCATAAAGTTTTTCGTGCTGCTCTACTTCCGCGAAACAATCTTTTCCCTCTCTGCATCTCTTGACCTCACAGAGAGCGCACTTGATTTCTTTCTTATCAGGCACTTGTTTGACTCCTTCACCAGACCGTACTTTTTGATTATCCGCCCATGCCAAAATGTGATTGAACGTTTGCTTCGGAAGCTTCGGTCAACTTACCTGCTTTATAAAGCTCGACCGCTTCTGAAAGCGTGCCGGTCAGTCCGGTATACAATTTCACACCCGCGGCGCTTAAAGTACGCTGTGCATTCGGCCCGCAATTACCTGTCATCACAGCTTCGGCACCGGCATCAGCCACGGTTTTAGCTGCACTAATACCAGCTCCGCCGGCGGCAGTGACACTGTCATTTTCGATTACGTCGAAGTCCATTGTTTTTGTATCGATAATGACAAAGTATTCTGCTCTTCCAAGCCTCTGATCGACCTGCGAATCCAGGGTTTTTCCTGTCGATGTTATTGCAATTTTCATAAGGTACCTTTCTCTATTAAAAATTAGAGTAGGGGCGCAGTAATTCCGTCCGCGCCTTCGGAATTAATACTAAATCTTACTCTTTGCTTTCCACTTTGAGCTGCTCGATGCGCTTTTTGATTTCATCAAGAGCGCTTCCAAAGTATTCGGCCTGTTGCTTCAGCCCCTGAAGTTCCTGCTCTGCGGTCACGCTTTGTCCGGGGTAAGGCACATCAGGACCCACAAAACCGCCCTGGGCCGGATAACCAAAGTTTGCTCTTGCCCATCCGGGCACGCCTGTCGCGTAGTACCAGTGTCTCCGGCCGCGACCACCTCCTCGGCCCCGGCCCCAATAGCCGCGACCACC
>CAZQXE010000076.1:10055-12689 GCA_964597115.1 uncultured Pirellulales bacterium
GTCCCTGCCCGGCCGGGCCTGTTCCGTCTCCTCTTGGCATAATCTCAGCTCCTTTCTGCAATTTCGTCGTGATTTAATCCCGACAGAACCAGGCTACCAATTTCACAATCCAGATGCCGGGCCAGCACCGTACATTTGGGCCTGACCATGAAGAATATTTTTTTATCAACACTGCTCAGGCTTTCGCAATTACCCTGGCCCTTGGCAATAACCAAATCCGATTCGTCAAATCGACGACGAAACATTTCCGAACAGCTCTCAAGAATGGTGCCGGGTGCATCGGATCCATTATCAATAACATTGATAAAATCAGTTAAACCAATTATTTGAGCATCTTCTATTACCGCATCATTCAGAACAGGGCCGCCTTTGACTACAAAAGTTATTCTCTTCCAGGGCAACTGTTCAATCAGCAATCTATCGAAAACAATTTCGCCGGCATTATCACCGAGATAAAGAATATCTTCCGCCTGTGAAGTCGCCTCTCTGAACTGCTCCAAAGCCTGCATGTCCAGCGGCGCTTCCAGTGACTGAGAAATTGTTCTTTCGACCTCAGCCTGCGTAACTGTCGAATTAACACCAAAGTCGATTATATTACCCGCTATAGCCAAACGAACCGCTGTCTCTAACGGATCCGTCGATGCTTCGATTAATTGTTTTAATTCGGGATACATCTGCAGAGCCAATTTGTTAAAGCGGTTCTTCACTTCCAAATACGGGTCTTCGACACCGGTTATCTCGCGAATAAAACGGTGTATTTTCTGAGCCATGGCCGGTGGGCTTTGATTCAGATCCATCCTGCTGCCAAGGCGTAAAACTTCGCGCAAGACCTTCTCATGAATCTTCTCGTCTTCAGTCGTCATCCTGACCGAATCGAGAGCCTGGCGAACAAAACACGGAATACAATCGAAGTAAGTTTTCATATAAACATCCCTTTTGATATATATATTATGGGCATATGCTCATAACAAATCAAGTAAAAATTTGAAAAATTTAAAACATTTTTCAAAAACCGCGGTTTTTACAGCCTCTTAAAGTCCTCTAAATAATTGGAAAAGTGCGTGCAATTGACGTATTTCCATGTAAAATTAGCCGGTAAATAATATTTAGCCCTAAGTTTTACTCAGGGCCCATAACCGTTGGAAGGATCCGACATAATAAGCAGGAGAGTAAAATGAAGGAAGAAATGATTATGGAGACGGTTTTACAGACAAACATAGCAGGGGCTGAGCCGAACCGGGGTAAGGTTCGCGACATATATGATCTGGGCGACAAGCTGCTCATTGTTGCGACCGACAGGATAAGTGCTTTCGATGTCGTTATGTCTAACGGCATACCCTATAAAGGAATAGTGCTGACGCAGATTTCCCGCTTCTGGTTTGATTTTCTAAGCGGCGAGGTTGAGCATCATTTAATGAGTGATGATGTGTCAAGTTTCCCGGAGCCGTTTTGCAATCACCCCGAGCAGTTGGCCGGGCGGAGCATGCTGGTCAAGAAGGGCGAGGTCCTGCCGGTCGAGTGTGTCATCCGAGGATACCTGGCCGGCTCGGGCTGGAAGGAATACAAGGAAAGCGAGACGGTATGCGGGCAGAAACTGCCGTCCGGCTTGAAACAGTGCGAGAAACTGCCGGAATTGATATTTACTCCAGCGACCAAAGCCGAGAGGGGGACACACGATGAGAATATTAGCTTCGAGCAATGCGTGGATATTATCGGCGAAGAAGCGGCAAGCTATGTAAGGGATAAGAGCACGGAGATTTTCGAGAAAGCCAGCACATACGCCGAGAGCAAAGGACTAATCTTAGCCGACACCAAATTCGAATGGGGTCAGGTTGACGGCAAGATTATTTTGATCGACGAGGTTTTGACGCCGGACTCCTCACGGTTCTGGCCAGCCAACAAATACGAGGCCGGCAGGGACCAGGAAAGTTTCGACAAGCAATTCGTCCGCAACTACCTTGAGAGCATAAATTTCGACAAGTCCGGCCCGGGTGTCGAGCTGCCGGAAGACATCAGGGCAAAAACCAGCGACAAATATATCGAGGCCTACGAGCGGCTGACCGGCAAGAAATTCCAATTTGCCAATTAGCCCCTGCGTATTTATTTGCGACAATCTCTAAAATATTCAGCCCCTCAATTTTTTGAGGGGTTTTTTTATTCATTTCCAGGCCCAAAATGGGGTTTTATTAAAAATTTTACGAAAAATCTTTATTTTCCCACTTGGCGCCTTCTACAAATGTAGTAAAATACTTCTACGTTTGTAGTAGGAGATTTGAATATGAAACTGACAAAAGCAGAATGGCAGGTTATGAACGCATTGTGGAAAGAGCATCCTGCAACCGCAAGAGAAATCATGGGCCGATTGCCGAAAAGCATTCAGTGGGCCTATACAACGGTCAAGACAATGCTCAGCAGGCTCGTTGATAAGGACGCAGTCGCCGAGCAAAAACGTGGCAATACAAGTCTGTACAAGCCGCTTGTATCCCAGCGCAAGGCACGGTCAAATGCCTTCAAGTCGCTGCTGAACCAGGCCTTCGACGGCGCAACGGGACCGCTCGTGCATTTTTTAATCGAGGAACAGAAGCTCAGCAAAAAACAAAAGCAGGAAATCCTGAAAGTCCTCCAGGAAAAAAA
>CAZQXE010000077.1:0-12512 GCA_964597115.1 uncultured Pirellulales bacterium
GCTAAGTATTTAAAACCTCTCGATACAAATATCACCCGCACCGTACCCATGCTTACATCTGCCACTCTGGCAGTAAAGATGAGAAACGGTAAAACAAACCATGTATAGATATCCAAACTACCTGTGGCAGCGCTAAGAAGTACGTCATTCATATCGATTCTTTCTATTAAGACATTGACAGGCAAAAATCAGGGATTCATGCAAACTGCATTTCGTATATTCTCCAACTTTCCGAAACATACTAACTCATCGTTGAGAAGAATTTTTGTATCCGCCGATGGATTGGGTATTGTCTGCTGCTCTCTGACTATAGCCAGCACCGTAATGTCACGTTTTTTCAGGTCCGACCTGGAGAGCGATTTATTTAATACGGGACTACCCGCACAAACAGCAATCCTCGAAACTCCATAACCGCCGGTGGACAATAACAGTTCTTCGAAGGACACCTTTTGAAATATATCTTTTTTAATTATTTTCTTCCTGAGAAAATTTGTGAATCTTCGGACAAATTTTTCATGCGTGAAAACCCTATAGATACCATACACAAAAATTATAATAATGGCCAAATTGACCCACACAACCAAATAAGGTGGAACCCCAAACGGCAGGAAAGATTCCGAAAGCCTGGAAAGTATCGTCTCCTGAGGAACCAGTGAGCCGGCTAATGTGGCAATCATAATAACCAGGCCTGCGTTACCTAAAATCATAAGAATCGAAGCAATCTTTCTTCTCTGTTTGTTGGTCGTTATTAACTCCGCCTCTTTTGTTGTAAATCCGGTTCCTGAAAAACATGACAATGCCTGGAATTTGGCCAAGGACCACTCAAGCCCCGTTAACTGAAATGCAATCGCACCGATTCTAACCACAACGAACGATACAACAAGCGTTAAGATAAACAAGATCAGCATAATTAATTCTCCTCAAAGCTCTCCGTTAGGAGTCCTTAGGACTGCCACAGGTACGGCTGAATGTAAAAAACCCCAATAGTTTCACAGCCACTTCTTTTTTCTAAAGTAGACCAGCATAATCGCCGCAACTATTGTCATAGCCAGCAAAGCAACCGGATAGCCCCAATACCAATTGAGTTCGGGCATATTAAACGGACTCTTTTCCGAATTGAAATTCATTCCGTAAATGCCCGCGATAAAAGTCAGCGGAATAAATATAGTAGCGATAATCGTCAACACCTTCATAACCGAATTCATCTTGTTGCTAAGACTTGAAAGATACAAATCAACCATACCCGAAACCATATCCCGGAAACTTTCTATCGTATCTATAATCTGAATAGTGTGATCGTAAACATCCCTTAGATATACGCTCGTGGATTCTGCGATTAGTGCCGATTCGGTTCTCTGTAAGCCGCTGATAACTTCTCGCAAAGGCCAAACTGACTTGCGCAGAATAATCATCTCTCTTTTGAGCCGATGGATTTGTTGAAGCGTTTGCTCGGTGGGTTCTGTAACCAACTCTTCTTCGAGAACCTCAATCCTTTCTCCCATTTTCTCTAAAATGGAGAAATAGCTATCGACCACAGCATCTAAAAGACTATATGCAAGATAGTCCGGCCCCATTTTCCTGATGCGCCCTTTTGCATTTCTGAGTCTGTCTCTAAGCTGGTCGAATACATCGCCAACACGTTCCTGGAACGAAATGACAAAATTGGAACCAAGTACAATACTAACCTGCTCGGTTTCGACCGTTTGATTATCACTGTTGTAGTAAAGCATTGTCAGTACTATAAAGATATATTTGTCAAAGTCCTCCAATTTAGGACGTTGGCCGGTATGAAGGATATCTTCGAGTACAAGGGGATGCAGCTCAAATTGCCTGCCTATTTTTTCTATAATCTCCACATCATGAAGACCGTCGATATTTATCCATGTCACAGTAGGAGTAGTTTTAAAAGCAAAACAATCTTCGATTGCTGAAACCTGTTTTTCGTCAAAATTATGTTCGTCATAGTCAATGTATATCATCCGAACATTTTCTACTTTTCTTTCGCCGACATACATCAGCGTCCCCGGCGGCAAACCGGCTGGCTTTGACCGTCGCTTGAGCAACTTGATCTTCTTTAATTTTTCTTTCACTTTTAATCTCCCTTATGACTCGCATCATTGCTAGATCGCAAGCTCTAATGGTACGTGGTCCTGCAGCTTTCCTATCATTGATTCTGTATTTTCGGTTTCGCGGGCTTTCTCAATAGAAAACTCCCTATCAATCCCGTGATAAATCCCAAACCAAAAGTTAATAATAAAAGCAAAGCTCTCGACATAGAAATCGTCGCGAAAAGCACTTTCGTTTCTACAACCTCTGTGTTTTGAAGAAACACAATTATAACCAATACCAAGATTATAAGGATGACAATTAATTTTGCTTTTTTCATTGAGAATTTCCTTTTGTTTCATCTACTTTATTGTTTGTACTTATTTTAGAAGTTAGATTTCTTACAACAGAAAATGGGAAGCTCACCATCTGACGCAAACCTTCCACAGATGAAAGAATGCGTACCTGGCTTCGCATCTCTGAGACCAGCTCCTGAGCGACAATTTTTTCCTCGACTTCGCCGACTTCCTTTATCATAGATAAACGATGAATTGAATATAAACCAATCACAAAAGCAAGAGCAAAGAAAAAGTCCCACTGCTGGAGATTAAGTGTAGGGATGCTGTATTCCCCTGATGGGCTTGTATATTTCAGCGTCCATTCCAACTGGCGGCCTGAGAAAATGTCAGCAAACTTGCCGCCTAATATCGGAGCTATCCCGGCGGCGATTGAATTAACAATAGTGTTAGTGGCAAGATAAGACGTCGCCTGTCCATCGGGCGCCAGCTTCATACTGATATTACCCGAAGCCAAAGCCACCCCCGCAGACGAAAGACCCATCACCATATGTATGAGAATCAAAAGAGGTATAGTCAAAAAATACTTTTCAGGCATGGTTGTAAATGTCCAGGCAAGTATCGATACAATAAACAACGGCCCGCATATCGCAAGCACCGACTTATTGCTGAATCTGTCCGTAAATCTGCCCCAGATTTTAAGAAAAGCAAAATTCAACACCTGGCTGACGATCGAAAGCCCTATTATCCAGGACATGCTCAAACCCAGTCTCCTGAGCATATAGACCATGAAGAACGGCCCTGCCAGATTCACCGCGAAATTCCAGGAGCACATAAACGCCATGAGCTTTCGGAAATTTTCGTCTTTAAACGGTTTGACCAACAATCTCAGGATTTTTGGTCTCTCTTCTGCGGTGGGCATGCGTTTTTCAGGAGTCTTCGCTAAAAAATAAAGCCCAAGGGCCCCTGCCGCAAGGCCAACTAAAAACAAAATAGAATAGCCTTGAAGTTCGTAATCGGGCATCATCTTTTTCCAAAAGTCCAGGTAAACCGCGGCAGCGATACTCAGGGCAATTCCTATACCTGTAGCAATTCTCATCCTTTTAGAGAAAAAAGAGCCAAGAACATTCTGAGGTATCAGGTCTCGCATCCACGAATTCCAACTGCAGCCTGATACCGCACCGAGAGCCGAAGCTGCTATCATTGATGCTAATAAAACAAACAAACCAATCTTGGCACCGAATACAAAGGGAATCAGAGCAATCAACAGCCAGCATATCCGACTTAGCCCCGCTGCAATGACTACTATAGCTCTTCTGTTGCGTATCCTCTCAACCAGGAATATGGACGGTAATTGAAGCAACTGGGACAACGGCCCGATAGCCGCCAATAGACCGATGACCAGGTTAGATGCACCAAGCTTGACAGCAAAGGCAACTAAAAATGCCCCGCCCGTCAATATTCCCATTGACTGTGAGGCTATGCCATCTTTGATAACATAATTGAGGCCTGATTTGACCTGCTCATCCGTAAGGGTATCTTCAGTTTTAAACCACATGATAGAGAAACTCCTTTCTCTCTGAACATTAGCCAAGATACCATATTAAAAAGCCAGGTACTTATTCGCTTTTTGTAGTCTGACTCCGATCTTCCCCACGCTTTCAATACTTCGTATCTTTGAGACTTTTCGTCGTTCCAAAATACGCTTGACTGTTACCGGCCCAAGGCCGGGGACTCTAAAGAGCGA
The DNA here is from genome assembly GCA_964597115.1 of uncultured Pirellulales bacterium. Lineage (GTDB taxonomy): Bacteria > Planctomycetota > Phycisphaerae > Sedimentisphaerales > Anaerobacaceae > CAZQXE01. The sequence continues at coordinate 4,090 of CAZQXE010000077.1, forward strand.
AAACCTCGATGCATGATTTATATCTACAGGAAAAAACTCGGGATGCCGCTGCGCCCATATCTCTTTAGGATCGGTTTTCAAAGACAGGTTTCCATCTTTCTCAAAAATAATATCCGATTCCGCAAAACCGTACTTGCGAAGCAGGAAATCCACCTGATAAAGTCGATGCTCCCTCGTAAGAATATCAGTTACCCTTTCCGGCTCAGGCTGCTCGCCGACTATAGACTCATCACCCAGGCCCTTTTGATACGCACTGAAATATACTCTGTGCATTTTCAGCCGATCATACAGACCATACATATACTTCACGATTTCCGCATCTGCCTCCCCGGCAGCTCCCACAACAAACTGCGTCGTCTGCTTGACCCTTTGGTACCTTGAACCGCGTCCGGTTAGCCTGCTGATAAGCTTTATTGGCTCAATAATATCCTGAATATATCTCTTCTTCCGCGATACTTTAGCCAGTTTTTCCGCACCCGGCGTCTCAATATTCAGCGAGACCGCGCTGGCTAACGAAACCGCATCTTCTATCGCCGCATCGCTTGCACCGGGTATAACCTTCAGATGAATATATCCCCTGAATCCGTGCTTTTTTCGCAGTAATCTTGCTACTGTGTTGAGCCGGTCCATGGTCTTATCAGCCGAGCCTAAGAGACCGGAACTTAGAAACAATCCGAAAACTTTTCGTTGATTGTAATAGTCGAGAAATACTTTCGCTGTTTCCTCCGGTCTAAGACTGCATCGGCAAACGTCCATCTGCTCTCTGAGTGGACAATACTTGCAGTCATTGCTGCAAACATTTGAAATCAGAGTCTTAAGCAGTACGCTTTTTCCCCCATTGGGAAGAGTTACAGGATATATCCATTTGCCGTCGCCGCTTCGTTTTCGGCTTTGGTCATTATTAGTACTGCACGCGCATGCCAAATCATACTGGGCATCGGCACTGAGTATCTGAAGTTTCTCTTGTGTATCCGGCCTGGAAATTACACCAACCATCTTTATTTACCTTCGCCACTCTCTCCTTCACCAATCGTTTTTATGCCTTTCCAACTTCTGCACTATCCTATCCGCATTTATTACAAATGTGAAGACCACAATTAAAATTATAAAAAAAGTAAAGCCCAGGAATTTTCTGCACTAAATAAAGAACAGTCCCTTGAGCTTTTTTATATAAACAATTTCATCCGGCTCTTAGAAATCAATTTCATCCTGTTGTTCAATATTCTCCTCTTGTTCCTCAGCAACAGCCTGTTCTTCGAGGATGTTCAGCAATTCGTCGATAGCTGCTTGTTGCTCAGTTATGCTGGTTCGCAGGTTCCCGACTACAGTATATAATTGCTTAATTCTGCTTTCAAGCCGGCCTAGATTTTGACGTTGTTCATTTAACTGGGCAACGAATTTTTTAATGTCCGGCCCTGCAACCTCGGCCGCGGTCGGAATTTCTTCCTGATCGGCAGCTTCTAATTGTTTGACCTGCTCGGCAAGCTCATTTTGAACTTCCATCACCCCTTGCAGCTCTTGTTTTAAACCAGATAATTCTCTTTTTGTCTTATCCAAATCACCCTTAATTAACGAAATTAATACTTTTGCTTCCACAGTTTCCGCCCCATCCGTTTGATCATCCCTACTCTCGCAGCTCATCAGGGCCACTGAACACAGACATACAATTAGTAACTTTCGCATTTTTGCACCACTCGTCATTTTCGTTCCCCTTTCAGTTCCCCCTGAAAATGATTAATCGAAAATCTTAGTCCACTCTCTCGTGTCTCTCTTCTGCCAGTCTCGCTGGTGGTAAACATAACTAACAATCAAAGGCAAAACACTGCCGGCTTCTGCGTAGACCATCTGTTCATATCCCGTGTCCACTTTACCCCAGGATGACGCCTCTTTTAAAGTAGAACTCGAGCATGCCCCATCTCTAACATCGGCAACGGTAATTTGCACCGCGTACTTATGCATATCTACCTGACTTCCGAGAACCTCAGCGCAAACAACCGTATCCTGGGCAAAATTCTTCGGCACACCTCCTCCAATCATAAATAATCCTGACACTGGCGATTTTATCTTTATCTCTGTAAGCTCTCGAAAATCCTTCACACTGTCAATACTGACATGGCCGGCTTCATTCTCTTTTTGATGTTTTACAAGACCGAAGCCCGCGCTCGAATCCGAAAACGCAGGGCAGAATATCGGCACATTCTTCTCATACGCCGTCTGAACAAGAGAGTCTTTCTTTTTGGCATTATCTATAAGATACCGGCCCATTTCCTTAATGAATTCTCTCGACGAATAGGGCCTTGCCGGAAGCGAATCGGCAATCTCCTTTATGGTGTTGTCGCAGATCTGCAACTGTTCCTCATCGATATATGTGTCGTATATCCTGTCTATAAATAGCTCTCTTAGTTTGCTGTCGTCAACAAAAGCGCTTCCCTTGTAGTGTCTGTATCCCAAAGCCTCGAAAAAATCCATATCTACTATCGTCGCGCCCGTGGCGACAACAACGTCAACCATGTTGGACTTGACCATATCGACATAGATTTGCATACATCCCGCCGCACTGGTGCTGCCGGCTACGCACAGCATGATTGTGCAATCCTTATCATTTATCATCGTGCTGAGAATCTCTGCGGCTTTGGCCGTGTCTCTGGCCGTGAAAGACATACCCTTCATGGCTTCGATTATCTCGCTGGAGTCGAAAGATTTTATATCGATATGCCTGACCGGATCTTTGAGTATATTTTTCTTTTCCATATCAGTTTTTGAATTTGTAGCTCAGAAGTTTATAAATGAGTTTCGCCGCCAGGAAGTCCGGCGCTTTATTTCTTTCATCCGGACACAGCTCAACAACATCGAAACCCACTACATCTTTACCTTCAAAGACTGCCCTGAGTAATTCCAGCACGTCATACCACAACAATCCGCCAGGCTCCGGAGTTCCCGTAGACGGCATTATCGACGGATCAAAAACATCAAGATCGATTGTAATGTACACCGTGTCGGATAGTTTAGATATAATTTTCCGGATCCAATCTTTGTTTTTATTGATGTCCTCTGCAAAGACGACACGATTTTTATCAAGAGCCTGCAACTCGGAGCTGTCCATGCTTCGTACACCCACTTGCATAATCGGAAAAAATTCTGCAATCCTTGCCATAACACATGCATGATTATATCTTGAACCCTTGTACTCACCCCTTAGGTCACAATGAGCGTCGAGCTGTAGCACGGTAATATCGGGATTGTTTACGACATGTGCCCCAACCGCGCCGATACTCACCGAGTGCTCTCCCCCCACAACCACGACAAATTTATCGTTTTCAATATGGCGCTGAACCCGTTCTCTTACAGCTTTTACCATATCCTCCGGAGGCAGTTTTACATCTACAGCTTCATCGGTGTATATACCCTTTTGATACACCTGGGAATCGGTCTCGATATCATAGAGTTCCATGTGAGTGGAAGCTTCGATTATGGCTTCGGGGCCTTTGTCTGAACCTTTGTTCCAAGTGCTTGTACGGTCATAGGGAACCGGAACTACCACTACCCTTGAATGATCCAGGGAAGAATATTCTTGAGGCAAATCCCCAAAATTGACTACTTTTCCCATAAAAGAAGCCCATTTTCAAATTTGGCTGCTCGATTGTATCTTTTTCTTTTAATCAAACAGAAACACTGCAATCGCAACCGTCGTGGTCCACAGCTCCTTTTGGCCGCGTGCTGTTTGGGTTATGTTAGAGGTTCTGATGATAAGGCCACTGGATTTATAGACCTGCTCCTTTTCGGACCACGCCTTGTTCGGATCGACTTCCAGTCCCAGTGTTGTCCCTAACATCCCTGCCGCCAGGTCTTCAGCCATATCTGCCGCTGCCTGCTGGTCCATCCCGTAGCCATGAACCTCACTAAGATATCCCCACTGGCTGCGATCTCTCGGAACAGCTACCCCTATTGAGGACACCACCAGCCTGCCGTGTTCATTCGTATCGGACCGTGCCATTACGCAGTAGCATATCTCACCCGGCGTCAATCGCTCAAGACCTTTTTCCCTGCCGATCATTTTGCATTTGGGCGGCAGAATTGACGAAACCTGTACCAAATTCTGTTGAGCCACGCCCGCCTTTCTCAGCGCTTCTTCAAAAGACTTCAGTTGATACTTATGCCGACCGAGCCCCTTGGTGAGGAATACCTTTGTAGGAACAAAACTACTCATCTATACCTCCATGATATAACGTATCATCAAATATATGTTCCTCGTATTTAGCCAGAGAATTATATCTCCTGGAGTTGGCCACACAACGAAATTTCTTAAAAAAGATTAGATATTTTCCTCACTTTTTAACTCTATTGATCCTCCACATCATAGAAAAACTAAGAACTTTGAAGCTTACATACAAAAAAAATCCCCGGCGATTTGAATATCCCACCTGGAAACAAATTACAGTAACGATGGTAAAATTACATGAAGCACTATATCAGCTGAAAAATGAGAAATGACGGCTGATTCCAATCCCTTCTTCCAATAAAGCCAGCCAAAGACAACACCGGCTATGCCGTTCAGGACAATAGCACGTACCACAACAACAAATGTTATTTCCATAAAAGTTGCAGTCATTGGTAGATGGCCGATACCAAAAACTACGCTGACTAAGATGATAGCCAACCACACTCCAACAACCGTTGGTGAGCCAGTTTCCGTTCTTTTAATCTTACAGGATATCCAAACAATTAAAGTCATTAAAAAAAGTCTCATAAATAGTTCTTCGCAAATGCCGCCATAAAATGAGACCAGAAATCTCTGCCATAACGGAGTTTCCGCCTGAGATGCAGTTACCGGCGGAACAAAAAAGGCAAATGCAAATCGGTCCAGAATAAAAAGAGATATCCCAACTAAAATACCCGTGATTACGGAAATCCCCAGAATAGATTTTAATTTGCCTTTTGTATAATCATCTTCCAACCATCCCTCTATGATTGGGGCTCCCAATCCTGTTTTTTTCCCGAGGGACAAACCAACAAAAATTGCTATCGAGAAAAACAATGTGACCTGGACCATCTGTACAAGTATGGCCACCGCCAAAGGAACAGGCAATTCTTCTACACGTAATAGACCCAGAGATTTAGCGTAAGGCAAAACAGCAATATTGCCAAAAATACTTGCCGCAAGTAAAATTAAAAACAATCTCTTATTAACGCCTGCTCTGCCAAACAGATTCATAATTGCATCTCTTGAAATCTACGAGCTTATTTTCTCGGATTCCGGCTCTTGTTTAATGACCGATGTTGCCACTTTAATAACGCCGGCTATGTCAGCAAGGTTAGATGGAATTATGATTGAGTTGTTGGTCTTTGCGAGTTTGCCGAACTCGTTCAAATATTGTTCCGCGACACGCAGGTTCACCGCATTAATTCCGCCTTTTTCGTTTATGGCCTTGGCAATTTCGCGGATTCCGTTCGCAGTCGCCTCGGCAACTTTCAGAATTTCGATAGCTCGACCTTCGGCTTCATTGATTCGTTTTTGCTTTTCGCCCTCGGACTGGGCAATCGCCTGTTGTTTTTCGCCTTCGGCTCGGTTGATCTTTGCCTGCCTGTCACCTTCCGACTCAGCAATAGTTGCTCGCTTTTCCCGCGTAGCCCTCATTTGCTTTTCCATCGCGTCTTTGATGCTCTGGGGCGGCAGGATATTCTTTACCTCATATCGCGTTACCTTAACTCCCCACGGGTCCGAGGCCTTGTCAACAGCATCAACAATCGCGCTATTTACTGTCTCCCTTTCCTCAAAAGTTTTATCTAGCTCGAGCTTACCCATTACGCTCCTCATAGTTGTCTGGGCCAATTGCGCGGATGCGAACTGGTAATTGTTGATTCCGTAAGAGGCTTTCTTGGGATCTACAACCTGCATGTACAGAATGCCGTCGACTTCCACTGCGATGTTGTCCCTGGTGATGCACTGTTGCGGCGCAACGTCCACCGCCTGCTCTTTCAACGTGTGTCTGTATGAGACCTTATCCAGAAACGGAATCAGGACGTGAAATCCAGCGTCAAGTGTCTTCGAATACTTACCAAGACGCTCAATGATGAATGCCTGTTTCTGCGGCACTATCCTTATGGTCTTGAAGAAAATGATCAACGCAAACAACAGTATCCCGACAAGAATAACTGTCAACACAGCACCCCCTGGTATCTCTGCTAAAATAGTCGTATTCATAGTAATTCCTTTCCTTTATAAAGTTTTCACTTTGAGTGTTATATTGTCTTTTTCAATAATCTCAACTACAGTTCCCTCTGCGATTTCCTCATCCGCTTCAGCGACCCAGTTTGTGCCGTGAAGTTCAACTTTGCCGCCGGCCTTCGGCGTAATTTTCTCTTTGACGACCACTCGTTCGCCAATGAACTCATCAAGGTCTGCGGTCATATCCTGTTTTGACTTGACATGCCCGACAAATACTCCTTTTAGCCATTTTCGAAGCAACAATAGTGACAGCACCGAAGAAATTATGAATATGATCAACTGGGCGTTTATTGAGCCGGTGACATAAGCACTCAAAAGGCAGATAATCGCAACGATCCAGGCGCCTACGCCGAAGAAGCCGATAATCAGCCCCGGCATGATGAACTCAAAAACCAGCAGCACAAGTCCTACCAGGAACCATATCAACTCCGGCTTCAAAAAATCTTTAATCGCATCCATTTGGTCTCCTTTCGCAAAAACCAGCAAGGGTTATAATTGCCGAGCTAAAAGTTATTCTACTACCACGGCAGTACCGTAAGCTAATATCTCCGATGCGCCGCCCATTACCATCTGCGTCGAAAAACTCATATGCACAATCGCATTGGCTCCGAGATTTTGAGCGTCTTCTATCATTCTGTCAATGGCTTGTTCGCGGGACTCTGCCATCATCTTGGTATAATCGGTTATTTCGCCGCCGATTATGTGACGAATTATCGCCATAATGTCCCTGCCGATGTGCCGGGCACGAATCGTATTGCCTTTTGCAAGTCCCAACTGTCTTACAATTTTTTTGTCCACAATGGTATCCGTTGTAGATAAAAGCATAGTTTTACCTCCTTACATCTCTGTACCGGTCTTTTTTCCAGAAATAAAGTCTCTCTCGCAACACTGAGACGAACAAAATCGCCAGCCCTGCTATCATCGCCAGCATGCCGATCTTCAAAATGATTTCCACATTTGGATCTTTGATTATTTCTTCTATCGCCTTAAATCCGCCACAGATTACCAGAAGAATCGCAGCCACAGAAAACACAATCCACCCGATGCCGCGCTCGATGCGGTTATAGATACCACTCCAGTAATCCTGCCACATCTTGTCTTCAGGTTCCGCTAACGTCACCTCATCCGTAATGGCTTTTAGTTTCCTGAATTGCTTAAGCTCATCGGCACATTCGGGACACCCGGTTAAATGGTCTTCGAACCGGCGTCTCTGCTCATCGCTCAATTCGTCATCCAGGTAGCCCATCATAAGGTCTTTGTAATTACCGCAAGTCATTTATAAAACCTCCTTTTTCCGTGCCTAATAATTCTTCAAGTCTCTTGCGAGCGTAGTACAACCTGCTCGTAACGGTGCCCTTATTACAAAAAAGGGCCTCCGCGATTTGTTCGTATGACATGTTCTGAAAGTGCCGCAGTATAATCACTTCGCGATGCTTACTATCCAGCTTGCCGATTGCCTGCCAGACTTTGTCTTTGATCTCGCTTCTGGTGGCGACTGCTTCAGGTGAAAAGCTGTCACCTGTATCTGCCACTTCCGGGCAATCTTCCGCATCGAGAGAACTGGCCCGCCTGTACTTTCTTCTTCTCAAATGGCTGATGCACAGATTTTTCAGTATTTGATAGAACCAGGGAAAGAACTTTCGGTCGGGTTTGACCTGTTTTATGTTTCGGTATGCTCGAACAAAGGCTTCCTGTGATAAATCCAGTGCATCTTCGCGATTGCCTACAAAACCCAGCGCAATGAAATATGCGTCTTTCATATACCTGTTTACTAAAACTTCAAACGCCTCTGGAGAACCCAGCCGACAACGTTGCATTGCTAATGTTTCTTCCTGAGACACGCTTGGCACTCTCATTGGCTCCAATAACAGACTGCTCCAGTGCAAACACAGGTCTTTTCCTTTACTCACACAGTAATATACACCTAAAACCCTGTATTTCTTCAATTTATTTTTACATTTGCAACCAATTTTTTGAAATGTAATTGAAATTTGTGGGCCGTTAGCATACCACTTCGAACACAGCTTGTAGACTCCCTGATTCGCTAATCCTCTATTTTATTGACAATACTCAATAATATCGTTATTATTCCCGTTTGATCGTCGTCAATTGTTTTTAAATTGAGGGAGATAACCGGATGACTGACGTTCCTTCAAGAGTTAAAGAGCTTGTCGAAACGTTTGACCAGCACATAGAA